>VBBY01000014.1 GCA_005881595.1 Betaproteobacteria bacterium
AGCTGATGCTCGAGCAGCGCGCGCGCCCTTTCGGTGTCGCGTCTCTGCACTCGCGCATCGGACAGCGCCGCCTGCGCCTGATAGAGGTCGAGCTCGGAAGCGAGCCCGGCGCCAACCCGGGCGCGTGCCAGCTCGACCGAATCGCGCCGCGTGCGGATGGTCTCCTGCAGCACGGCGAGCTGCGCATCCAGGGAGCGCAAGCCGAAGTAGGTCTGCGCGGTCAGGCTGCCCAGCGACAGGGTCACGACGTCCCTGGCGAAGCGGCTGCCGAGCAGGCTCGCGCGCGCCGCCTCGCTGGCCCGACCCAGGCGCCCCCAGAAGTCGATCTCGAAGTTAGTGGAGGCGAAAAGCCGCGTGTCCGGGCGCACCGGCGGAAAACCGCCCAACGGCGGCGGCACGGTGAGCGAGCTCACGCGCGTGCGGCTGCGCTGCAGGCCGCCGGTGATTTCCGGAAAAAGAGCGGCGCGCGCCTGCCGCAGCACCGCCTCGGCCTCCTCCACCTGGGCCGCCGCAAGGCGGATATCGGCGTTGTTCGCACGCGTCGCCGCCACCAGCTCCTCGAGCGTCGCATCGCGATAAAGCGTCCACCATTCTGACGGCACGGCGGCGTCGCCTGCGGCGCTCCTGGCGAGATAGTCCGCCGGCAGCTCGACAGCCGGGCGCTGGTAGTCAGGCCCGAGCGCGCAACCGGCGAGCAGAAGCAGGGCCCAAAGCCGCTTCAAGCGGGCGCCTCCGCGCGGCGCGTCTTCGGCCGCCTCGCCGCCAGCACGAAGAAGAGCGGCACGAACAGCGTCGCGATGAAGGTCGCGGCGAGCATCCCGCCGACCACGCCGGTCCCCATCGAGCGGCGCGCGGCGGCGCCCGCTCCCGTGGACACCATCAGCGGCGTCACGCCCAGCACGAAGGCGAGAGAGGTCATGATGATCGGCCGGAACCGCAGGCGCGCGGCGTGCAGCGCGGCCTCGACCGGGGACTTGCCCTGGAGGAAGGCCTGCTGCGCGAACTCGACGATCAGGATC
This sequence comes from Betaproteobacteria bacterium, assembly GCA_005881595.1. Lineage (GTDB taxonomy): Bacteria > Pseudomonadota > Gammaproteobacteria > Burkholderiales > SG8-39 > SCGC-AG-212-J23. The sequence continues at coordinate 1,020 of VBBY01000014.1, forward strand.
GCGTTCTTCGCCGCCAGCCCGATGAGCACCACCAGGCCGATCTGGAAATAGATGTCGTTCTCCAGGCCGCGCAGCGCGACGAAGCCAAGCGCGCCCGCGACCGCGAACGGCACCGCAAGCACCACGGCGAACGGCAGCAGCCAGCGCTCGTAGAGCGCGGCGAGAATCAGGAACACCATCACGATGGCCAGGCTGAAGGCGAACGCCGAAGCGCGGCCGGTGCGTTTCTCCTGGAACGCCTGGCCGGTCCAGGCGATCTTGTAGCCCTCAGGCAGCGTGCTGTCGGCGACTTCCTCCACCGCCTTGATGGCTTCGCCCGACGAGACTCCCGGCCTGCCGCCGCCCAGCACTTTCGCCGCCAGGAAGCCGTTGAAGCGCTCGAGCTGCTCGGGGCCGACGACGTTGCTGGTGCGGATCAAAGCCTTGAGGGGAATCATCTCGCGGGTCGTGCTCGAGCGCACGTAGACCGAGCCGAGGTCCTCGGGCTGCGCGCGGAACGGCGCCTCGGCCTGCATCTGCACGCGGTAGGTGCGCCCGAACTTGTTGAAGTCGTTCACGTACAGCGCCGACATGGTGCTTTGCAGGGCGTCGAACACGTCCTGCACGGGCACGCCGAGCGACATCGCCTTCTCGCGGTCGACCTCCACCTTGAGCTGCGGCACCGTCGGGCGGTAGAACGAGTTGATGCCGGTGAGCAGCGGATGCTGGGCGAGCGAGCCCATGAAGGCGCCGGTCACCTGGTACAGGCGCGCCGGGTCGGAGTCCCCTCGCGCCTGGAGATAGACCTCCAGCCCGCCGGCGGTGCCAAGACCGCGGATCGCCGCCGGGTTGAAGGCGAGCGCGATGCCTTCGCGCAAGCCGCTCGCCTTGACGATGATGTTGCGCGCGACGACCGGCGCGGGGCTGTCCTTGCGCACGTCCCAGTGCTTCAGCGGCACGAACATCGTCGCGGCGTTGGTCTTGTTGCCGCCGCCGATCAGGTCGAAGCCGGCAATCGCCAGCACGTTCTGCACCGCCGGCTGCTCGCCGATCAGCTTGCCGAGCTCGGCGCTCATCTTGCGGGTGCGCTCGAGCGTCGCGCCGTCAGGCAGCTGGACGGTGGCGAAGAGATAGCCCTGGTCCTCGGGCGGAACGAAGCTCCCCGGCACCCGCAGGAACAGGCCGGCGGCGAGCCCGATCACGCCGAGGCAGGCGAGCAAGGAAGCGACGCGGTGCTTGAGCGCCAGCTGCACCATGTCGAGGAACCTGCGGGTCACCCACGCGAAGCCGCGGTTGAACGGCTCGAACACGCGCGAGTGGTGGTCGCCTTTCTTCATCAGGATGGCGCACAGCGCCGGGGTCAGCGTCAACGCCATGAACCCGGAGATCACCACCGCGAACGTCAGCGTGACCGCGAACTGCCGGTACAGCTGACCGGCGATGCCGCCGAGGAAGGCCACCGGCACGAACACCGCGCACAGCACCAGCACGATGGCGATCACCGCGCCCGAGACCTCGCGCATCGCCTCGAGCGCCGCCTCGAACGGCGGCATCTCGTCCTCGCGCATCAGGCGCTCGACGTTCTCCAGCACCACGATGGCGTCGTCCACCACGATGCCGATGGCGAGCACCAGCGCGAACAGGGTCAGCGTGTTGATCGAGAATCCGACCAGCCACAGGCCGGCGAAGGCGCCGATCAGGGACACCGGCACCGCGATCATCGGGATCAGCGTCGCGCGCCAGGTCTGCAGGAACAGGAACACCACGCCGAGCACCAGCAGCGCCGCCTCGAAGATGGTGATCGTGACTTCCCTGATCGAGGCGTCGACGAAGCGCGTGGTGTCGAAGGGAATGGTGTAGTCGACCCCCTCGGGGAACCCGGCCTTCAGCTCGGCCATGCGGCTGCGCACCAGCTGCGCCACCTCGAGCGCGTTTGCGCCGGGCTGCAGGTAGGTCGCCATGCCGATGGTCGCCTTGCCGTCGAGCGTGTTGTAAGTGTCGTAGTTCAGCGCGCCCATTTCGATGCGAGCGATGTCCTTCAGCCGCAGCACGCCGCTCGGGCCGCTCGCGCGCACCACGATCTCGCCGAACTGCTCCGGGTCGACCAGGCGTCCGGCGGCGGTGACGGTGTAGATGATGTTCTGCCCCGGGGGCGCCGGCTCGGCGCCGATTTTGCCGGCGGCGTATTGCGCGTTCTGCGCGCGCAGGGCCGCAGCCACGTCCGCCGTCGTCACGTTGAGGCGCGCCATCTTGTCCGGCTGCACCCAGACGCGCATCGAATAGTCGCGCGCGCCGAAGATGGTGACGTCGGCGAGGCCGGGCAGGCGCTTGAGCTCGTCCACCACGTTGAGCGAGGCGAAGTTCGAGAGGAACAGCGTGTCGCGCTGGTTGTTCGGCGAGACGAGCGCCACCACCAGCAGGATGTCGAACGAGCGCTTCTGCACGATCACGCCGTTGCGCCGCACTTCGTCGGGCAGCCGCGGCAGCGCGATCTGCACGCGGTTGTTGACGTTGAACACCGACTGGTCGACATTGGTGCCGGGCTCGAAGGTCACGGTGATGGTGAGCGAGCCGTTCGAGGAAGAAGACGAGCTGAAGTAGCTCAGCCGCTCGACGCCGGAGAGCTGCTCCTCGATCGGCGCGGCCACCGTCTTCGCGAGCGTCTCGGCGCTCGCGCCCGGGTAGGTAGTCGTAATCAGCACCGTAGGCGGCGCGATCTCGGGATACTGCGCGACGGCGAGGAGCTTGGCCGCTACCAGGCCCGCCAGCACGATGACGATGGCGATGACGCCGGCAAACACCGGCCGATGGATGAAGAAGCGCGACATGGCTGCCTCTGAGGCTTCCTGTTAGCCTTTGCCTTGCAGCTTGACCGCCGTGCCGGGCCGCAGCCGCAGCAGGTTGTCCACGATGACCGTGTCGCCCGCCTTCAGCCCGTCGAGCACCACCCAGTCGTCGCCGACCCAGCTGCCGACCTTGATCTGGCGCTGGGCGGCCTTGCCCTCCGCTTCGACGATCCAGACGAAGCGCCCGCCCTCGTTCTGCATCACCGCGCTCTGCGGCACGACCAGCGCCTGCTGGGTGCCTGCGACGACCTGCACGCGCACGTACTGCCCGGGGAGCAGCTGCAGCCTGGGATTGGGCAGCTCGGCGCGCATCTGCACCGTCCCGAGGTTGGAATCGACGCTGGAGCTGGAGAAATTCAGCCTGCCGGGCTCGGGGTAACGGCTGCCGTCCGGCAGCTCGACCTTGACCTCGGGGTTCTTGAGGTCGAAACCGCGCAGGCGCGCGTACTCGGTCTCGGACAGCGCGAAGCGCACCCAGATCGGGTCGGCCTGCGTGAGGGTGGTGAGCAAGCTCGAATCCGTGCCGGGCGTGACCAGGCTGCCGATCGATTGCTGAGCGCGGCCGGTGATGCCGGCGATCGGGGCGTTCACCGACGCATAGGAGAGATTGAGCTCGGATTGGCGCACGCGTGCCTCGGCCAGCTGCGCCGCGGCGAGCGCCTGCTTCAGGCCGGTCGCCGCCTGGTCGGCTTCCCTCTGGCTGATCGCGCGCCGGTCGGCGAGACCCTTCAGGCGCTCGAGATCCTGCTGCGCCTGCTCCTGGCGCGCGCGCTCCTGCGCGAGCGAGGCGCGCGCCTGCTGCAAGTCGATCTCGAGCGGCGCCCGGTCGATGAGGAACAGCCGCGCGCCGGCCTTGACCGTATCGCCTTCGGTGTAGAGCTGCCGCTCCAGCGTGCCGGGCACGCGCGCCCGGATCTGCACCTCCTTCGAGCCCTCGGTGCGGGCCACCGCCTCGAACACGATCGGCACGGCCTTGGGCGCAAGCTGCACGGCGCTGACCGGAACGGCGGCCAGGGCCGCCGCCTTCTGCTGCGCATCGCCCCGGGTGCAGCCGGACGCCGCAAACAGCATCAAAAGCGCAATCGTCATGCGGTTCATGACCTGTCTCCAGCGCCAAAGGCGCGCAGGAAGCAGTCGACGATGCGTCCGGTGCGCCACGCCTCGGCCTCGGCGCCGTTGGCGATGCCGTAGAGGCGCCGCACGCGCTCGTGCCCCGCGAGCATGCTGAGAAACAGCTCGGCGGCGAACTCGGGGTCGTCGCGGCGCAGCGCACCCGCATTCATCGCCTTGCGCAGATAGGCCGAGAGCCGGCGCAGCATCTCGCCGGCACCCCCGGCGTAGATCGCCTTGGCGAGCGCCCTGAAGCGCGGCACTTCGGCGGTCAGGGTGCGAAACATCGCCAGCCCTTCGGCGCAAAGCACCCGCCTGCGATAAGCGAGGCCGAAGCGCAGCAGGCCGGTGCGCACATCGGCCGGCTCGGCCTCGAGGCCCACCAGCACGTGCTTCGCGAGGTCGCAGGCGACCTCCTTGAACAGCTGGTCCTTGCTCGGGAAATGGTGGTACAGCGTCTGCTTGGCGACCCCGGCGCGGCGCGCGATCTCGTCGACGCTGGTGTGATAGCCGTGCCGCAGGAAGGAGCGGCTGGCGGCGCGCAGCACGCGCGCGCGGTTTTCAGCAGGCATTGCGGATCCCCCGGCTAGGCTAGACTAGACCGTGCAGTCTACCAGAGGCGGGCTCAGGCGGGGTCGAAGGGGTGCCGCAGGACGACGGTCTCGTCGCGCTCGGCACCGGTGGAGATCAGGTCGACCGGCACCGCGCACAGCTCCTCGATCCGCCGCAGGTAGTTGCGGGCGGCCTTCGGCAGCCCCTTGTAGGTCTTGACTCCCACCGTGCTCTCCATCCAGCCGGGCAGCTCGTCGTACACCGGCACGCAGCGCTCGAGCTCCTCTGCCCCGACCGGGAGGATGTCGCTCATGCTGCCGTCGACCTCGTAGCCGACGCAGATCTTCACCGCCTCGACGCCGTCGAGCACGTCGAGCTTGGTGATGCAAAGGCCGGAGACGCCGTTCAGCTGGATCGAGCGCTTGAGCGCGGCGGCGTCGAACCAGCCGGTGCGCCGCGGCCGGCCGGTCGTCGCCCCGAACTCCTGGCCGCGCTGGCGCAGCAGCTCGCCGACGCCGTCGGAGAGCTCGGTGGGGAACGGGCCGCCGCCGACCCGCGTGGTATACGCTTTTGTAATCCCCAGGACATAGTGAAGATGGTGGGGGCCGATTCCGGCTCCGGCAGCCGCGGCACCCGCGACGCAGTTCGACGAGGTGACGAACGGGTATGTGCCGTGGTCGATGTCCAGCAGCGAGCCCTGTGCGCCTTCGAACAAGAGATTTCTTCCGCTTCTATTGGCTTCGTAGAGCGCGCGCGGCACATCCGCGACCAGCGGCGCCAGGCGCGGAGCGAGCGCGAGAGTCTCGTCCATCACCTGCTTGTAGCTCAGCTCGGGCTGATGGAAGTAGTTCTTCAGGACGAAATTGTGGAACTCGAGCACTGCCTGCAGCTTCTCGGCGAAACGCGCCGGCTTGAACAGGTCCTGCAGCCGGACCGCGCGCCGCGCCACTTTGTCTTCATACGCCGGGCCGATGCCCCGTCCGGTGGTGCCTATCTTGTTCGTGCCCTGCGCCGCTTCGCGCGCCTGGTCGAGCGCGATGTGGTAGGCGAGGATCAGCGGGCAGGCTTCCGAGATGCTGAGCTTGGGCGCCACCGCAACCCCCGCGGCCTCGAGCTCGTCCATTTCCTGCACCAGCGCCTGCGGCGAGAGCACCACGCCGTTGCCGATATAGCAATGCACGTTGCCGCGCAGGATGCCCGAGGGGATGAGGTGCAGCACGGTCTTCTTGCCGGCGATGACCAGCGTGTGCCCGGCGTTGTGCCCGCCCTGGAAGCGCACCACGCCCTGTGCGCGGTCGGTCAGCCAGTCGACGATCTTGCCCTTGCCCTCGTCGCCCCACTGCGTGCCGATCACCACGACGTTGCGCGCGCTCATCGCACGGCGCCCGCCAGGCTGCGCAGATAGATGGAAAAGCCCGTGGCGGGGCGCGCCCGCCCGAAGGCCTTGCCGACCTCGTCGTAACGCCCGCCACGCGCTACCGCGCCCGTCACGCCATCGCAATACGCATCCAGCACCACGCCGGAATGGTAGTGATAGCCGCGCAGCTCTGCCAGATCGAAACTCACCGGCAGCTTGCACGCTCTTGCGAGCTTGCGCAGCGTAGCGAGCGCTGCGATGAGACCTGCGATGCGTGGCAGTTTTTTCTCTGCCGCGGCCAGGACCTCGGGTCCGCCATACAGTTCCGGCAACAGAAGAATTGCACTTCTGATCTTCGCCTCGAGCGCGCGCGACAGATTCCTCAGCTCGGGGACATCTTTTCTCTGCAGCGCTTCGAAGAGCTGCGCCTCCAGCTCGGGGCCGGCCTGCGCGGCACGCGCGAGCGAGCGGAACACCGCAACGTGGCCGATGGCGATGCGCGCGTTGCGCGCGCGGGCGAGCTGCAGGGCCTTGCACAGCAGCCGCAGGATCTCGAGATCGGCTGCGATCCCGGCATCGCCATAGCGCTCGGCGCCGATCTGGATCGGCTCGCGCGTCGCGCCCGGGCTTGCCGGCCGCGTGTGCAGCACGCTGCCGCAATAGCACAGCCGCGTCACCCCCTTGCGGTTGAGCAGGTGCGCGTCGATGCGCGCCACCTGCGGCGTGATGTCGGCGCGCAGGCCCATCATCCTGCCCGAGAGCTGGTCGACCACCTTGAAGGTGCGCAGCTCGAGGTCGTGACCGGTGCCGGTGAGCAGCGAATCCATGTACTCGAGCAGCGGCGGCATCACCAGCTCGTAGTCATGCTTGAAGAACAGATCCAGGATCTTCCTTCTCAGCTGCTCGATGCGCGCCGCTTCTGCCGGAAGGATATCCTCGATGTACTCTGGAAGCAGCCAGCGCATCAACTTCTTGCCCAGAGCAGGAGGAGCAGCCCGACGAGCATCGAGCTCAGCCCGACGAAGCGGATCTGGCCGTCGGTCATCTGCGTGATGCGGCGGAACGTCTCGCGCCAGAGATTAGGCGCGATGAACGGCAGCACGCCTTCCAGGATGAGCATCAGCGCGAGCGCCAGGAGAAAGGTGGTGCCCATCGCTCATTTTCTGGTGGACTGGCGGCCGAAGGCGTCCTTGAGGTAGCGGAAGAAGTCGGAGTTCGGCTCGAGCAGCATCAGGTCGTTCCTGCCGCGGAAGGTCGAGCGGTAGGCTTCCATGCTGCGGTAGAACGAGAAGAACTCCGGGTTCTGCGAGAAGGCCTGCGCGTAGATATTGGCCGCCTTGGCGTCGCCTTCGCCGCGCACGCGCTGCGCGTCGCGGTAGGCCACGGCGAGAATCACCTCGCGCTGGCGATCGGCGTCGGCGCGGATGCGCTCGGCCTCGGCGAAGCCGGTCGAGCGCAGCTCGTTGGCGATGCGCTTGCGCTCGGCCTCCATGCGGCGGTAGACCGACTCGCTCACGTCCTGCGGCAGGTCGACGCGCTTCAGCCGCACGTCGATGATGACCACGCCGATGCGCTTGAGGTCCTGGTCGACCTTCTCGCGCACGCTGTTCATGATGTGATCGCGCTCGCCCGAGACCACGTCGTGGACCGTGCGCAGGCCGAACTCGTCGCGCAGGCTGCCGGCGACGGTCTGCTTGATGCGCGTCTGCGCGCGGAACTCGTCGCCGCCCACGCTTTTGTAGTACTCGAGCACGTCGGCGATGCGCCATTTCACGAACGAGTCGACCAGCAGCGGCCGGTTGCCCTGGGTGAGGAAGCGCAGCGGCTCGGAGTCGTCGAAGGTGAGGATGCGCATGTCGAACAGGCGCACGTTCTGCAGCAGGGGCCACTTGAAGTGCAGGCCGGGCTCCTTCACGATTTCCCGCGCCTCGCCGAGCTGGAACACGATCGCGTTCTGCCGCTGGTCGACGGTGTACATCGCGCTGGAAGCGAGCAGCGCGATGACCACCAGAACCGCCAGGACCGGACCGAAGGCCCGCATCATCGCTCTCCCCGCTCGCGGTTCCTGAGCGTCTCGCGGTTGCGAGGTCCCGCCTCCGGCGGTGCGGGCTCCGGCGCATTGCGCTGCGAGGCTTGTGACTCCGACGGGGTGGCGCTGCCGCCCTGCTGCATCAATTTGTCGAGCGGCAGGTACAGCAGGTTGCCCGGGCCGCGGAAGTCCATCATCACCTTGCTGGTCGAGGCGAGGATCTGCTGCATGGTCTCGATGTAGATGCGCTCGCGCGTCACCGCCGGCGCCTTCGCGTACTCCGCCAGCACCTGCTTGAAGCGCGAGGCCTCGCCCTCGGCGTTGGCGATGACGCGCTGCTTGTAGCCTTCGGCCTCCTGCAGCAGGCGCGACGCCGCGCCGCGCGAGCGCGGGATGACGTCGTTCGCGTACGCCTGGCCCTCGTTCTTCTGGCGCTCGCGGTCCTGGCCGGCCTTGACCGCGTCGTCGAAGGCGGCCTGCACCTGCTCGGGCGGCTGCGCGTTCTGGACGGTGACGGCGCTGATCTGGATGCCGGTGCCGTAGCGGTCGTGGATCAGCTGCATCAGGTCGCGCGTCTTGTTGGCGATGTCGACCTGCGTCTCGTACAGGATCGCGTCCATGCGGTTCTTGCCGATCACCTCGCGCATCGCGGTCTCGGCGATCTGCATCGCCGACTCGTCGGGGCGGCGCACGCTGAAGATGTACTTGGTCGCGTCCGTCACCACGTACTGCACCGCGAACTGCAGGTCGACGATGTTCTCGTCGTCGGTGAGCATCAGGGATTCCTTGAGCACCTTGGTACGCACGTTGTTTCGGTAGCCGATCTCGAGCGTGCGCACCTGCTGCAGGTTGACGATCTCGTTGGACTGGATCGGCCAGGGCAGGCGCCAGCGCAGGCCCGGGCCGGTCTCCTGCGAGAAGCGGCCGAACGTGAGCACCACGCCGCGCTGGCCCTCGACGACGATGTAGAAGCCGCTTGCCAGCCACACCGCGAGCACCAGCGCGAACAGCGCTCCGGCGCCGCCGCCGAAGCGCCACGACGATGGCGGCGACGGGGGCTCGTCGGCGCCTCCGCGTCGGCGACGTCCGAACAATTCGCTCAGCCTGCGGTTGAAGTTGCGCCACAGCTCGTCCAGGTCGGGCGGACCCTGGTTACCGCCGCCCGGGCCCTGCGGACCGCGGGAACCGCCGCGCCCCCAATTAGGGTCGTTCAATGACATGGACTACCAGCTAGTGCGTGTGGTGAACAGACAGCGGTTCGGAAGGCGCCGCGCCGCGCGCCGCTGCCCGGTCGCGCGCGAACTCGGCGATGGCGCCGCGCAACCCCTCCAATCCTGCACCGGTGCGCGCGCTCACGAGGACGCGGGAAATCTTACCATACTGGTCGCGCTCGACCGCCGGCTCCAGGTGCGCGCAATCGATCTTGTTCCAGACGGCGATTTTCGGCACCGCGTCGGCGCCGATCTCGCCCAGCACCTTGTCGACTTCGGCCGCCTGCTCGGCGCGCGCCGCCGAGGCCGCGTCCACCACGTGCAGCAGCAGGTCGGCGCGCACCGTTTCCTCAAGCGTGGCGCGGAACGCGGCGATCAGGCTGTGCGGCAGGCTGCGGATGAAGCCGACGGTGTCGGAGACCACCACCGGCCCGGCCTCGGGCAGCCACAGGCGCCGCGTGGTGGTGTCGAGCGTCGCGAACAGCTGATCCGCCTCGTAGGCCTTGGCGTGCGCGAGCGCATTGAAGAGCGTCGATTTGCCGGCGTTGGTGTAGCCGGCGATCGAGATGGAGAGCACGTCGCGGCGCACGCGGGCACGTCTCTGGAGCTGCCTGCGGTTCTGCAAGCCTTCGAGCTTTTCCTTCAGGACACGCACGCGGCGCGCTATGTACCGCCGATCCAGTTCGAGCTGCGTCTCGCCCGGGCCGCCGGTCTTGCCGAGGCCGCCGCGCTGGCGCTCGAGGTGCGTCCAGCCGCGCACCAGCCGCGTCGACAGGTGCTCGAGCCGGGCCAGCTCGACCTGCAGCTTGCCTTCGGTGGTCTGCGCGCGCTGCGCGAAGATCTCGAGGATCAGCTCGGTGCGGTCCATCACGCGGCGCTGCAGCTCGCGCTCGAGGTTGCGCTCCTGGGCCGCAGACAGCTCGTGGTTGAACACCACGTGCATGGCATTGAGCTCGGCGGCCGCGCGCGCGATCTCTCCGACCTTGCCGACGCCGGCGTAGAACTTCGGATCCGGGCGGCTGCGACGCCCGCGCACCAGCTGGTGGCGCGTGACCCCGGCGCTTTCCACCAGGCGCACCACCTCCTCGACGTCCTGACCAAATGCGGGGTCGCCGAAATCCAGGCACACGAGGATGGCCGCCAGAGGATCGGCGGCTGCGGCGGGACGGTCTAGCAAAGCTCGGGCGTCAGGCGGGTTCCTTCTCGGCGCCGAGGTTGATCGGGCGCGATGGCACGACCGTGGAAATGGCGTGCTTGTAGACCATTTGCGTCACCGAGTTGCGCAGCAGCACGACGTATTGATCGAACGACTCGATCTGCCCCTGCAGCTTGATCCCGTTCACCAGGTAGATCGACACGGGTACGTGCTCCTTGCGCAGCGTGTTCAGAAACGGGTCTTGTAGCAACTGCCCTTTGTTGCTCATATTGTTCTCTCTTGGGGAGGTTACAGCGAGTTTTGTAGCCATACTCTAATTGATTTTCCTAGGCTTTTCTAGCTTGGTAGGCAGTATCACGTCAGCACATTGCGCGCGATGGCGCAGTGCATGATCCATCAGGATGCAGGCCAGCATGGCTTCGGCGATCGGCGTTGCGCGGATCCCGACGCAGGGATCGTGCCGCCCGGTGGTCTCGACAGTCACGGCCTCGGCGCGGGTATTGATGGTCCGGCGCGGCAACCGGATGCTCGAAGTGGGCTTGAGGGCGATCGATACGGTGAGGTCCTGGCCGGTCGAGATGCCGCCCAGCACCCCGCCATTGTTGTTGGAAACAAAGCCCCGCGGCGTCATTTCGTCGCCGTGCTCGCTTCCCTTCTGCACGATGGACCCGAACCCCGCGCCGATCTCCACGCCCTTGACGGCATTGATGGACATCATCGCCCAAGCGATATCGGCGTCCAGCCGCCCGTACACCGGCTCCCCCCAGCCGACCGGCACGTTCTCGGCGACGACGTTCACGCGCGCGCCGCACGAATCGCCGCTCTCGCGCAGCTGGTCCATGAATTTCTCGAGTTGCGGCACCACCGCCGGGTCGGGGGAGAAGAAAGGATTTGCATCGACTGCATCCCAGTTCTTGAAGGAGATTCTCTGGACCCCGAGCTGCGCCAGATAACCACGCACTGTTACTCCATAACGCTCGCGCAGCCACTTCTTCGCGATCGCGCCCGCGGCGACGCGCACCAGCGTCTCGCGCGCGGACGCCCGGCCGCCGCCGCGCGCGTCGCGGATGCCGTATTTCTGCCAGTAGGTGTAATCCGCGTGGCCGGGCCGGAACTTCTCGGCGATCGCGGCGTAGTCTTTCGAGCGCGAGTCTTCGTTGCGCACGATAAAGCCGATCGCGGTGCCGGTGGTGCGCCCCTCGTACACCCCGGAGAGAATCTCGACAGCGTCGGACTCGCGCCGCTGCGTGACGTGGCGTGACGAGCCTGGTTTTCTCCTATCCAGTTCTCTTTGAAGATCATCGGCAGAAAGCGCCAATCCCGGCGGGCAGCCGTCGACCACGCCGCCGTAGGCCGGGCCATGCGACTCGCCGAAAGAGCTCACGCAGTAGAGCGTGCCGAAGCTATTTCCCGACATGAACCGATCATTTTACACGGCGCCCTCGAGGAAGCGCCGCGTCTCGAACCCGCGAAGAGCGCCCGGGAGGAACTTCCTACGCCGGCCAGTTCTTGATGTAGCCCTTCAGCATTTTGTTCTCGAAGTCCTGCTCTTCGAGCACTGCCTTGGCGACGTCGCGGAACGAGATCACGCCGAGCAAGCGGCCGTCCTGCATCACCGGGAGATAGCGCGCGCCGCTCTCGAGCATGGTGCGGCGCAGGTCGTTGACCTCCATCTCGGGCGCCGCGGTGACCGGATCGCGCACCATGATATCGCCGACTCTCAGCTCGCCGAGCACGCCGCCGCGCGAGGCGAGCGCGCGCAGCAGCTCGTGGAAGGTGAGCATGCCCACCATGCGCCCCTGCTCCATCACCACCAGCGAGCCGAGGTTCTCCTTTGCCATGGTGCTGATCGCCTCCACCGCGCGGCCTGCGGGCTCGGCGCTGACGAGGCGGTTGCCCTTGACCCTGAGGACCTCCTTCACTTGCATGGTGGATCTCCCTCCTGCTTGGAGAATACTCTTTTCGGCTATGGCGCAAAAGGTGACCCTGTCATCTAGCGCACCATCATCGTCGCCAGGCCGAGGAGCATCCCCATGCTCACCACGTCGGTGGCGGTGGTGAGGAAGATGCTCGAGGCGGTGGCCGGATCGAAGCCCAGACGTTTCAGCGTCAGCGGCACCATCGCGCCGGAAATGCCGCTCGCGATGCACGAGCCGATCATGGCGAGGAACACTACCAACGCAAGCATCACCGGGTGTGCCGACTCCTGGCCAGTGGCAGTGATGAACATGCCTAGTCCGGCGAACAGCCCGACGCCAGCGCCATTGAGGCAGCCGAGCCAGGCTTCCTTGGTGACGAGGGCGCGCTCCGCGCCGGGCTTGAGCTCGCCCAGGGTGAGGCCGCGCAGCGTGACCGCCAGCGCCTGGCAGCCGGTGTTGCCCGACTGGCCGGCGAGCACTGGCAGGAACAATGCCAGGATCACCAGGCGATCGATGGTGTCCTGGAAGATGCCGACCACTGCGGCGGCGAGAAATGCGGTGAGCAGGTTGAGCTGCAGCCAGGGATGGCGCAGCCTCAGGCTGGTGAGCCACGGCGTGGCGAGCCGCTCTTCCTTCTTCACCCCCACCATGCTGCCGGCCTGCAGGATGATCTCGATCGCCTGCGCCTCGAACATGCCATGGCCGCGCACCAGGCCGAGCAGCCGCCGCTCGGCGTCCACCACCGGGTACACAGGGTAATGGCGGTCGAGCACCAGCTTCATCGCGTCCGTCAGCGGCATGGCCGCGTGCAGAGCGAACACGTCCCGGAACATGACCTCGCTCAGCAGCCTGTCGCGGTCGCTGAAAAGCAGGTCGCGCATCGTGACTATGCCGAGGAGATACTCGGCGGGATCGACGACATAGACGTAGGTGATCAACGCGCTCTTCACCATTTCGCGCAGCTGCTCGATCGTCTCGCCAACGGTCCGCTGATGCGAGAACGCCGCTAGTACTGGCTCCATCATCCGGCCGATGGCGTCGGGCTCGTACAGCGCGTTGCGCTGCCACTGGCGCGAGACCTCCGGCGGCGCCGCCGCGAGCGCGCGCTCGCGCGCCTCGTCAGGCAGCGCGCCGAGCACGTCCTGCGCGAAGCCCGGGCTCAGGCGCAACAGCACGGCGGCGATCTCCAGCCCGCTGAAACTCGCCAGCCTGGCGGCCGCGTCAGCCGCGGACCGCGACTTGAGCTCCTCCGCGAGATCGGCGGCCGAGGACTGGACCATGGGACGATCGACGAGTTCCATACGAACTCTCCCTCTTTTCGCAGCCATGCCTGAAGCTTAGCGTAGCGCAAGTCCTCCACGCCGGGCGCGCGCGAAAGTGGCACAATCGCGGCTATGACGCCCCCCCGTGCAATCACCATCCGGCTCGCCGAGCCGCGCGACGCCCAGGCGATCGGGATGATGTCGCGCGACTTCGTGGAGGCGGGGCTGGGATGGAAATACGATGCGGCGCGCGTGCTGCGCGCCATCCGCGACCGCGAAACGCTTGCCGTGGTGGCCTGCGAGAGCGGCAAGAGCGGCGCGTCGCGCGGCGCGGTCACCGGCTTCGCGATCATGGAGTTCGGCGACGAGCGCGCGCATCTCGTGCTGCTCGCAGTGCGGCCCTCCCATCGGCGCCTCGGCATCGGCCAGCGGCTGCTGGAGTGGATGCTCGAGTCGGCGCGCTGCGCCGGCATGTCGAGCATTCACCTGGAGTTGCGCGCCGGCAATGATGCGGCGCGGCGCTTCTATCGCGCGATGGGCTTCTACGAAACCGTTCTGGTGCCCGGCTACTACCGCAGCGGCGAAGGCCGCAAGGAAGGCGCCCTGCGCATGCTTCGAGTGCTGCGCGCGCCCGGCCCGGTGCCCTACACCTGGCGCCCGCCGCGCACCGAAGACACCTAGGGAACTATCGCAACGCCGAAGCGCAGCTGCGGCTTGCGCCGCAGGTTGTAGTCGAGGATGTCTTCGCCGTAGCCGTTGAAGTACTGCACGTGCAGATATCCGCCGACCGGTCCGACGCGCAGGTCGCGCGTGCGCTTCGAAAAATCGATCAGCAGGCTGCCCTTGCCGGAGGTCCCGATCCGCGCCACGCCAGTGGCGATCCACTCGCCGCTCGCGTCGTAGCGCGCGCGCCAGTCGACATAGCCGCGGTAGGCTGCGATGTCGGGATTGTCGGCGGTGTCGAAATACTTGTGCACACGCGGCGTGAACTGCAAGCTGTCGCCATTGCGCAGGCGCCAGTGCCACTCCGGCCGGACGAACAGCGTGTTGATGGAGCGCGAGCGATCCCCGTCCTTGCCGTTCGACTCGTGCTCCGCGCCGAAGCGCGCGGCGTCGATCCAGGTCCTGTCGTCGGCGCGCTCCCATTTCCAGAACAGCGACGGCCGGTAGCTGGTGTCGCGGAACGGCTTGGACTGCGCGGACAGGTCCCAGACCGAATTCTGCGTATAGCCAAAGTACAGGCCGGACAGCCACGGCCGATCCCGGCCGAATCCGGCCGACTGGTCGAACAGCCGGTACTTGAACGAGAGCTGGAAGCGCGCGCTATAGCCGCTGCGCGCGCCAAGCACGAAGTAAATCGGATCGTTCTCGGATAGGGGCGGCTCGTACTCGTCCGGCGCGCGCCGGTCGGTCAACGAACGCAGCGCGTCGGCCTTGGGCGCGACGCGCAGGACGAGCACGTTCGACGCCTGCCCGAGCAGGTCGATCGCCACCGGTCCCGATAGGGCTGCGGGCATGGTGGCCGAATAAGCGCGCTGCGTGCCACGCGCAGGCCCGAGCGCCTGCATGCGCAGGATGCGCTCGTCGACATCGCCCTTCAACCGGACGTTGATCTCGTCTGGCGGCGGTTCTGCGCCGAGGCTCACCAGCAGGACCTCGAAGGGCTGGCCGGCGACCGCGCGCGCGTCGGATGAGGCGAGGATCCAGTCCGGCGGTTGGCCGGGGTCGGCAGCAAGAGCTTGAACGGCCACCAGCACGCCTGCGGCGGCGGCGAGCCCCCTCACGACGCGCGCCAGTCCTGCGCATCGGCGAAACGCTTCACGAGGAAATCGCGGGATAATCAATTCTGCCTCGGCATCTTTATCCCCTTCTGGGGCATTCTTATACTTCACATCTGGAGAAAAGAAAGGAGCCATTCATGAAACTGTTTTACGCACCCGGGGCCTGCTCGCTGTCCCCGCACATCGTTTCGCGCGAGCTCGGATTGCCCATCGAGCTGAAGAAGGTGAATACGAAGGACAAGACGATGGAAGGCGGTGGCGACTACTGGAAGGTGAATGGGCGCGGCTATGTGCCCGCGCTCGAGCTCGACAACGGCCAGATCCTCACCGAAGGCCCGGCGATCGTGCAGTACCTCGCCGACCAGAAGCCCGAAGCGGGCCTTGCACCGAAGGCCGGAACTTGGGAGCGCTACCGCCTGCAGGAGTGGCTCAACTTCCTCACCTCCGAGGTCCACAAGCAGTTCTCGCCGCTGTTCAAGCCGAACACGCCTGAGGACTACAAGAAAATCTGCAAGGAGAATCTCGCCACGCGTTTCGACTGGCTCGACAAGCAGCTCGCCGGCAAGGACTATTTGATGGGCCAGCAGTTCACGGTGGCCGACGCGTACCTCTTCGTGCTGCTCAACTGGACCAAGCCCACCGGGGTCGACCTTGCGCGCTGGCCCAAGCTCGCCGCCTTCCACGCGCGCGTCGGCGCGCGGCCGAAGGTGCAGGAGGCGCTGAGGACCGAAGGCCTCCTGAAGCAGGCGGCCTGATGGCCAGTCTGCCGAGCGTATTCATCTCCCACGGCTCACCGATGCACGCGCTCGATCCGGGCGCGGCCGGCGAGGCGTGGCGCGCGCTCGGCCTGAGCCTGCCCAAGCCGCGGGCGGTGGTGATCGCGTCGGCGCATTGGGAAACCGATCCGCCGATGCTCACCGGAGCCGCCAAGCCGCAGACGATCCACGATTTCTCCGGCTTTCCGGAGCCGCTTTATCGGCTGCGCTACGCTGCTCCCGGCGCACCTGAGGTGGCGCAGCGCGCGCAGTCGTTGCTCAAGGCGCAGGGCTTTGCTGCGGCCATCGACGGCAACCGCGGCCTTGACCATGGCGCGTGGGCGCCGCTTCTCTACATGTACCCGAAGGCCGACATCCCGGTAGTGCAGATCTCGGTGCAGCCCGCCTCCGGCCCGCGGCATCACGTCGAAGTAGGACGTTCACTGAAAACATTATCGGAAGAAGGCGTGCTTATCATCGGCTCCGGTCACATGACCCATAACCTGCGCGACTGGGCGCGCGGCGCCGGAAAGCCGCAGCCCTATGCGCGCGAATTCAGCGACTGGGTCAGGGAGAAAATGGAAAAGAGGGATCTCGAGGCTCTGGCGGACTACCGCTCGCTCGCACCCCACGCCGCGCGCGCGCATCCCACGGAGGAGCATTTCCTGCCGCTATTTTTCGCGCTGGGCGCGAGCGGCCAACAGGGAAATCCCGAGCGGATCTACGACGGCATCGAGGGCGGCGTGCTGGCGATGGATTCCTACGTCTTCCACTAACCGCCAAGGGCCCGGAACAAGTCCGCCACCGCCGCGCGGTGCGCGCGCAGCGCCTCGATGCGCGCGACGCTGGCGGCGAGCAGCCCGCGCTCCGCGTCGATGACGTCGAGCTGGCTGGCGACGCCGTTCTGGTAGCGCAGGCGTGCCAGCCGCAGCGTCTCGCCAAGCGCCGTGGCGCGCGTGCTTTCGGCGTCATAGCTCTCGCGCGAGCGCGACTGCGCCGAAAGCGCTGCGCGCACGTCGCCGAATGCATTGCGGATCGCCTGCTGGTATTCCGCCAGCGCGGCGCGTTCGCGCGCTTGCGCCGCGGCGCTCTGCGCCTCCAGGCGCCCGCCCGCGAAGATCGGCTGCGCCACGCTCGCCGCCACGGCCCCGATTCCCGCCCCGCTCTTGAACAGATTGGCGAGCGCCGCGCTCTCGCTGCCGAGCGCCGCGGTGAGCGCGATCGACGGGAACATTTCCGCGCGGGCGACGGCCAGCCTCGCATTGGCGGCCGCGAGGCCGCGCTCGGCTTGAACCAGATCGGGCCGGCGCAGCAGCAATTCGGAGGGCAGCCCGGAGGGCACGACGGCGGCTTCCGGCTGTTCATCGAACGACAATCTGACGGTGATGCCGCTTTCGAAAACCTGCTTGGGCGTGCGGCCGAGCAGAACCGACAGCGCCGCCTCTTCGCGCTCCCGCTCGCGCTGGAGCGGCGGCAGCTGCGCGCGCACCGCCGCCGTCTCGGCCTCGAGCTGGCGCAGGTCGAATTCGGAGATCACGCCGGCGTCGTAGCGCTTGCGCTGCAGGCCGAGCGCCTCTTCGCGCAGCAGCACCGTGCGGCGCGTAAGCTCGACCTGCTCGTCGAGCGCGCGCAACGCGAAATAGGACTTCACCACCTGCGCGGCCAGCGCCAGGCGCACCGCTTCGCGCGCGGCCTCGTCCGCGGCGAGCTCGGCCCGCGCGGCCTGCGCGCCGGCGCGCAGGCGCCCGAATAGGTCGACTTCGTAGGACAGGTTGAGCGTCGCCCGGTAATCGCTGTACTGGCGGGGAATGCCGGGAAACGAGGTGGCGGTGCGCGTCGAAACCTGCTGGCGGCTGCCGCTCGCCTGCGCGTCGACCCGCGGGAAGAAAAAGGATTCGGCTTCGGCCACCAGGGCACGCGCCTCGTCCACGCGCGCGGCGGCAATGACGAGATCGGCGTTCCCCGCGAAGGCCTCCTCGATGACTTTGTCCAGCTCCTGGTCGCGGTAGATGCGCCACCAGCGCCCGTCCTCGGCAAACCGCGGCGCCGCTTCCTTCCAGGCCGCAGGAAGCTCGACCTGAGGCCGCTCATAGGACGGCTGCGTCGAGCAAGCCGCCAAAAGCAAAACCAAGCTACTCGTGAGGATGCGGCGCATGATGCGGGTGCTGAACCTGCGCGTGCGTCACCGTGCGCGCGCGTTCGACCTCGTCCTTGATCTCGGCGGTGCTGCGGTGCTCGCGCAGGCGTCGATCGGTGAGCAGCTTGAAGAACATCGGCACGAAGAAGATGGCGAGGAAGGTCGCCGCCATCATTCCACCCATGACGCCTGTGCCGACCGAGCGGCGCGCGCCGGCACCCGCGCCGGTGGAGAAGGCGAGCGGCATCACCCCGAAGATGAAGGCGAGCGAGGTCATCAGGATCGGGCGAAACCTCAGGCGCGCCGCCTCGAGAGCCGAGGCCGCGGCCGACAAGCCTTCGCGCTCCTTGAGTTCCGCGAACTGCACGATCAGGATCGCGTTCTTCGCCGCGAGGCCGAGCAGCGTGACCAGGCCGATCTGGAAATACACGTCGTTGGTGTAGCCGCGCAGATAGACCGCGGCGAGCGCGCCGAAGGTGCCGAAAGGCAGCGCGAGCAGCACCGAGAGCGGCAGCGACCAGCGCTCGTACTGCGCGGCGAGGATCAGGAACACCATGATCACCGCGAGCCCGAGCGCGAGCACCGAGGTGCCGCCGGATTTCTTCTCCTGATAGGAGGCGCCGCCCCAGTCGAAGCTGAAATCGGCTGGCAGCGCCTCTTTCGCGATGCGCTCGACCTCCTCTATCGCCTGGCCGGATGAAATGCCTGGCGCGGCAGCGCCAAACAGCTTTACCGCCGGCAGGTTGTTGAAGCGCGCGAGCGAGTCGGGGCCGGAGGCGTACTTGACGTTCGCGAGCGAGCGCAGCGGGATCATCTCGCCTTTTTCCGAGCGCACGTAGATGTCGCCGACCGCCTCGGGGCTCTTGCGGTACTCCGGCTCGGCGGACATCAGCACCTGCCAGGTGCGGCCGAACTTGTTGAAGTCGTTGACGTAGTAGTTGCCGAGGGTGGCGGCGAGCGCGCCGTAGAGCTCGTTGAGCGGCACGCCGAGCGCCTTCGCCTTCTCGCGGTCGACATCGACGTAGAGCTGCGGCGACGCCGGGCGCCAGAGCGTCTGCACGAAGGCGAACTTGGGGTCCTTGGCGGTCTGCTGCATGAACTGGCCCATTGCCTGGGCCATGCGCCGCGCGCCGCCCTCGCCGCGGTCCTGCAGGTAGAGCTCGAAGCCGCCCGCCGTCCCGAGGCCGAAGATCGGCGGCGGACCGAAGGCGAGCACCAGCCCTTCCTTGATGCCGCCGGTCTTCATGAAGAGGTCTCCGACCACCTGCTTGGTGTCGACCTTGCGCTCGTCCCAGGGCTTCTGCGTGACGAAGATCGTCGCGGCGTTGTTGCGGAAATAGCCGCCGAGGAAATCGAAGCCGGTGAAGGCGACCGCGTCCTGGTTGTTCGGGTTCGACTTGATCGCTTGCAGCACCTGCGCAACCACCTTGTCGGTGCGCTCGAGCGTCGCGCCATCCGGAAGGATCACCGCGCTTATGTAGAAGCCCTGGTCCTCGTCGGGCACCAGGCTTCCCGGCGTGAACTTCCACAGCCCGACCGCGATCGCCACCATGCCCAGGAACAGCAGCACGCCGATCGCGGCGCGGCGGATCATCCACGACACGCCGTTGGTGTAATGGATCGTGATTTTAAAAAAAGTTTCGTTAAACCACTGGAAGAAGCCGCCGGGGATCTTGTGCTCGCGCTTGAGGATCAGCACGCACAGCGACGGCGTGAGCGTGAGCGCGACGATTCCCGAGATCACCACCGCGATCGCGATCGTCACCGCGAACTGGCGGTAGAGCTCGCCCGCCAGCCCGCCGAGGAAGGCGATCGGCACGAACACCGAGCACAGCACCAGCACGATCGCCACCACCGGCCCAGCCACCTCGCGCATCGCCTTGATCGCCGCCTCGCGCGCCGCGAGGTGCTCCTCGTGCATGATGCGCTCGATGTTCTCGAGCACCACGATGGCGTCGTCGACCACGATGCCGATGGCGAGCACCATGCCGAAAAGCGTCAGCGTGTTGATCGAGTAGCCGAGCAGGTACAGCCCGGCGAAGCAGCCGATCAGCGACACCGGCACCGCGGCGACCGGGATCAGGGTGGCGCGCCAGTTCTGCAGGAACAGGAACACCACCAGCACCACGAGCAGCATCGCCTCGCCCAGCGTGAACAGCACTTCGCGGATCGACACCCGCACGAACCTCGTCGTGTCGTAGGGCACCGAATAGGTCATGCCCTGCGGAAAGCGCGGCACGATTTCGTCCACGGTCTTCACGACGCTGTCGGCGACCTCGAGCGCGTTGGCGCCCGGCAGCAGGAAAACGCCGACCAGCGTCGCCTCCCGGCCGTTCATGCGCCCGACGAACTCGTAATCCTTCGAGGCGAGCTCGACGCGCGCCACGTCCTTCAGGCGCAGGTTCGAGCCGTCGGGACTGGCGCGCACGATGATGTTCTCGAACTCCTTCGGGTCGGCGAGCCGGCCCTTGGTGGTGATGGTGTAGACGAGCTCCTGCGGGCCCGCGCTCGGCGACTGCCCGACCTTGCCGGCGGCGAACTGCGCGTTCTGCTCGTTCAGCGCGCGGATCAGATCGGTGGGCGTGAGGCGCAGCTGCGTGAGGCGATCGGGCCTCACCCAGATGCGCATCGCGTAGTCCTTGGCGCCGAAGATCTGCACATTCGTCGTTCCTGGGACGCGCTTCAGCGCGTCCAGGACGTTTAACGTGACGAAGTTGCTGATGGCGAGGTTGTCATAGCGGCCGTCGGGCGAGTAGAACGCAAGCACCTGCAGGAAGGCCGAAGAGCCCTTCTGTACCGTCACGCCCTGGCGGCGCACTTCCTCGGGCAGGCGCGGCTCGGCCTGCTTGACGCGGTTGTTGACGTTGAGCGCGGCCTGGTCGGCGTCGGCGCCGATGTCGAAGGTGACCTGGATCTGCACGATGCCGTTGGAGCCCGAGGTCGAGCTCATGTAGATCATCTTCTCGACGCCGGTGATCTGGTTCTCGAGCGGCGCCGCGACTGTCTGCTCGAGCGTCTCGGCCGAGGCGCCGGGATACACTGCCTGCACCGTGACCACCGGCGGCGCGATCTCGGGATACTGCGCGATCGGCAGGTTGCGCATCGCCGCAAGCCCGGCGAGCACGATGAAGATGGAAACGACGGCCGCAAAGATGGGCCGGTCGATGAAAAACCGGGAGAACATGGATTACTTCTTGGCGACGGGAGGTTTTGCGGCTTCGGGCTTCGCTTCGGCGATGCGCACGGGCGCTCCCGGCCCGAGGCGCATCACCCCGTCGACGATCACCCGCTCGCCGGGCTTGAGCCCGCCGGTGATGATCCAGGACTGGCCGGCCCATTCGCCGGCCTCGACCGGGCGCGGCTCGGCCTGGCTCTTTTCATTCACCACGTACACGAATTTCCCTTGCGGTCCTTCCAGAACGGCGCGCTGCGGCACGGTGACCGCGTTGGGGCGCGTCGCGCCGCGCAGGATGACGCGCACGAACTCGCCGGGCTTGAGTGCGCCGCCGGGGTTGGGAAGCTCGGCGCGCGTCTCGCGCGTGCCGGTGGCGGGCGAGACGCGCACGTCGGCGAAGTTGAGCCGCCCGGTTTTCTCGTACAGGCTGCCGTCTGCGCGGCGCAGCGCCACCTCGAAATTGCCGTCTTTCGGCAGCGCGAGCTGCTTCGCCTGCACTTCCTTCTGGATCTGCGCCTGCTCGTTGTCGGGAACGCCGAAGTTGACCCAGATCGGGTCGACCTGAGTGATGCTGGTGAGCAGGGCATCCGGGCCAGAAATGAGCGAGCCCTCCTGGCGCATCGAGCGCCCGGTGATTCCCGCGACCGGGGATTCCACCTTCGTATAGCTGAGATTCAATTTCGCCTCGGTGAGCCGCGCGCGCGCTGCCTTGACGTCGGCCGCGCCGATCGCCTCGGCCGACACCGTGTCGTCGTAGTCCTTCTGGCTGACCGCTTTCTCGGCGTAGAGCGGCTTGAGACGCGCCGCGTTCTTGCGCGCCTGCTCAAGGCGCGCCTCGGCGGCGCCGACATCGGCCTCGGCGCGCGCCACCGCGGCCTCGAACGGCGCCGGATCGACCGTATAGAGCGACTGGCCCCGCCTGACCGGTGCGCCTTCGGTGAAGTTGCGCTTCAGCAAAATGCCGGCGACGCGCGCGCGCACTTCGACCTCGCGCGAGCCCGCGGTCTGCCCGACGTATTCGAACGTCACCGGCAGCGCCTGCGGCGCGACCGTGACCACCGTGACTTCCGGCGGCGGCATGCCGGCGCCCGGTCCCCCCTTGTGGCCGCCTTTGTCGGGCGCACCGTTCGAAGGACTGCATGCCGCGAGCGCAAGAGCAAGGCCTGCCAGGAAACTGGCGCGCAAAACGAGAGCGATCATTGGGAGCGGAGGATTATTGCGGCGCAAAAGGAGAGCGATTCTATCAAGTCTTCACCGACACCGGCTTCACGGCGACGCGGTTCTTGCTCGAAAGCAGGCTGATCAGCCCGTCGATGCCGCGGTTGCGCACCTCCTCGGCGAAAGCGCTGCGGTAGGTGGCGGCCAGGCTGATTCCAGCAACCCTGATATCGAAGACCTTCCACGCCGGGCCGGTCCTCTCCAGGTCGTACTCGATCGCGATCGGCTCGGCTCCCGAGCGCCTCACCTGGGAGCGGACCGTTACCTCGGTGTCCCCGGGCTGGGCGCGCAGCGGCCTGAACTCGATGACCTGGTCGCTGTAGCCCGCGAGCGCGCTGGAATAGGTGCGCACCAGCAGCGCCCTGAATTCCCGCGTCAGCTGCTCCTGCTGCTCGGGGCTGGCGCGCCGCCAGTTGACCCCCATCGCGATCTGAGTGGTGTGCCTGAAATCGAAGTGCGGCAGGATCTTCGCCTCGACAAGCTCGGCGATTTTCCTGGGATCGCCCGCCTGGATGCCCTTGTCCTGCCGGATTGCCGCGATGACCTCCTCCGAGATGCCCTTCACCAGCACGTCAGGGGCAATTTCTTCCGCCAGGGCATGCGGCGTCACGAACGCCGTGAGCAGAGCCGAAACGAGCAGCAACTGGAGGTTCATGAATGATCCTTTCTCTGCTGAATAGTGCACATATGTATGATTTGCCGAAAAAAACTCAGTCCAGATCTGACAGCGCGCGCTTCAGGGCAGCATGGTCGATCGCCCCGAGCGCCTTGCCGAGCTTCCTGCGGACCTCGTCCACTTTCTTCGCTCCTGCGGCCTGGCGCTCGCGGCCGAGCGGGGTGATGGCGGCCCGCAGGCTGCGCCGGTCCGCGGCATCGTCTACACGCCGGACCAGCTTGTCGGCCTCGAGGCGATCGACGAGCTGGGTGATGTTGGATCGCACGCACGCGCAGCGCGCGGCCAGCTCGCCAAGCGCCACCGGCTCGCCGGCCTCCACCAGCTGGGTCAGGGCGGCGAGCTTGGCGCCCGACAGCTCCACCTGCGCCAGGGCCTCTTCGAGCTGGCTCTCGACCGCATGCGCCGCCTGCATCAGCGACCACATGACGTCGTCCGAGGCCGCCAGGCCGCGGCGGCGTGCAGCGCGGCGTTTATTCATATATGAATAATACAGTCTATGAAAGCGGCGTGTCAACGTGTCAAGCGGGGCTTTGCTTGGCTGGGGAAAAAAGATAGCCGAGGCAAATCAGGCTCTTGTGAAGGGCGATTGCCGGATGCGCGGACTGGAGATATTTTTTGCTCCGTGGAGACAAAGCGTTTCGCACGGCGCGAGGACCTCGGCCTGACGCCTGCCGAGTTCGCGCTTCTTAGGCGCCTCGACTCGCCGCGCAAAATCCAGGCCTATGTCTACGGTTTAAGGCAGAACTTCGAAGTCGGCGGCGATACCTGTCGCCCGGTGCGCGCGGTCCTGCACACCAGAAGCGCGCACTGCATCGAGGGCGCCATGCTTGCCGCCTGCGCTATGTGGATACAAGGCGAGCCGCCGCTGCTCCTCGACATGCGCGCGGTGCGCGACTTCGACCATGTAGTGGCGCTCTTCAGGCGACGCGGCCTCTGGGGTGCGATCTCCAAGACCAACGGTATCGGTCTACGCTGGCGCGACCCGGTCTACCGGAGCTTGCGCGAACTCGCGATGTCGTACTTTCACGAATATTACAACCGGCGCGATCACAAGACGCTGCGCGAATATTCCGTGCCGTTCGACCTGCGGCGCGTCGATCCGAAGCTGTGGATTTCCGGCGAGAAGAACGCGTGGCCGGTCGCCGAGGAGCTAGACACGATCCGTCACTTTCCGCTGCTCAACGGCCATCACCTGAAGGCGGTGGCGCGCCGCGACCCCTTCGAGCGCCGGGTCGGCGTGCTGCTGCAGTACCGGCGTCCGCGCGCGCTGCTCGAGAAGCTGGCGCGCTCGAAAAAGAAGAGGGAAAAATAAAGATCCGGGTCTGACCCAGGTCTGACCCCGATTTCCTACTTCTCCTCGACCTTGCCGATCTTTTCCAGCGCCAGCTTGAGGCGCGCGGCGTCGCGCTCCCAGTATCTCTTGAAGTCCGGCGCGTCGAGGTAGTGCACCGGCGTTTCCACCTTCTCCATCGCCGACTTGAACTCGGCGGAGTTCGCCACCTCGCGCACCGCGTCGCGCAGCTTCGCGACGATCGGCGCCGGCGTCGCTGCCGGCACGAACACGCCCGACCAGATGTAGAACTCGGCGTCGTAGCCGAGCTCCCTGAAGGTCGGGATCTCGGGCAGCAGCTGGAGGCGCTTGTCGCTCCAGCTGGCGAGCGCGCGCATCTTGCCCCCCTTGATCTGGCCGATGGCCGCCGCGGGACCCGAGGCAAGCGCCTCGACCTGGCCGCCGAGCAGCGCGGTCACCGCCGGTCCTCCGCCCTGGTAGGGCACGTGGAACAGCCTGATGCCGGCGGCGTTGGCGAAAATTTCCATCGCCACGTGCAGCGTGCCATACACGCCTGAGGAGGAGTAGTTGATCTTGCCCGGGTTCGCCTGCGCGGCGTCGACGAAGTCCTTGAGCGTTTTATACCTGCTGTCGGCGCGCACCACCAGCACCGTCGGGTCCGCGGTCACCAGCGCGACCGGCGCGAAATCCTTCAGCTCGTACGCCGGCGGCTTGCCGTTGATGCGGTCCGACACGGGAAAGATTGAGATGGACGACAAGCTCATCAGGAGCGTGTAGCCGTCGGCCGCTGCCCTGGCCACGGACGCCATGCCGACTGCGCCGCCGGCGCCGGTGCGGTTGATGACCACGACGGGCTGCTTCAGCGCATGGTTCATGCCCGCCGCCAGCGGCCTTCCGACGATGTCGGCGACGCCGCCGGGGGGAAACGGCACCACCATCGTCAGCGGCTTCGACGGGTACGCCTCCTGCGCCGACGCGCCCGCAGCGCAAAACGCAATGAGAAGGGAAACCAGAATCCTCGGCATCGCTTCCTCCCAGGGGCGCGAAATTAACATGCTGTTACAGAAGTTGCACTTTATGGGTTCACTGCAAGGGACGATCCGCGTCAAATGGCTAGGCCCACCAAAAAGGAGGCTGCCATGCTGCTCAGAAAACTTGTTCTCGCCGCCGCGGCTCTTATCGTCTCCGCGCCGGTGCTCGCAGATCCGCATTGGCGAGACCGGGACGAATGGCGCGAAAGGCGTTTCGAGCATCACTACTACCCCCGTTACTACTATTACCCGCAATATTACCGGCCGGCCCCGCGGATCGTCGTCGTGGAGAGACCTTTGCCCGTGTACCCGGCGTACCAGGCCTACCCGGCGTACCCCGCGTACCATGCGAGCGTCGACGTGAACACCGGGCTGGCGATCGTCGCCGGGGCGGTCATCGGCGGAGTCATCGCGCACGAACTCGTGCGGTAGCTGCGCATAGCTCCTGTAGTATCGTATTTGTCAGGACCGGCCGGTTCGCGCGACCAACCTGCCGAGCTGTCAAATCGAAAGGAGACGAGGATGGATCGGCGTACATTGCTGAAGACCCTGGTGGCGAGCGCCTTTGCCTCCCGGGCGGCGTACGCTGCGCCCCCTGCCAACATGAAAGGCATCGAAGAGCTGCAGAAGAACTGGAAGAGCTTCGTGCCCGCCGGCGCGGCGGTGCCCTCGCCCGGCGAGCCTCTCAAGCTGTCGAAGGACGAGTGGCGCAAGCGCCTGCCCGCCGACGCGTTCCGCGTGCTGCGCGAGGAAAGCACCGAGCGCGCCGGCACGAGCGCGCTCAACGAGGAGAAACGCGCCGGCGTGTTCGTCTGCGCCGGCTGCGGCCTGCCCGTGTTCACCTCGGAAATGAAGTACGAGTCGGGCACCGGCTGGCCGAGCTTCTTCACCAGCATCCCGGGGGCCTTCGAGACGAAGAAGGACTACTTCCTGATCTACCCGCGCACCGAGTACCACTGCATCCGCTGCGGCGGGCACCACGGCCACCTGTTCGACGACGGCCCGCCGCCGACCGGCCAGCGCTGGTGCAATAACGGCGTCGCGCTGCGCTTCCTGCCGCGCCAGTCCGCCTAGCCGGGGATCTTCAGCTCCTCCTCGAGCGCCGGCGCCGGGAAGTGGAAGCGCACCGGGCCGTCGGGCAGCGCGTGCAGGAACTGCTTGATGTAGGGATCTTCCGAGGCCTGGATCTCCTGCGGGCTGCCCTTGCCTAGAACCACGCCGTCGCAGATCATGTAAACGAAGCTGGCGACCTTCAGCGCCTCCTTCACATCGTAGGTCACCACGATCGAGGTGAGCCCCAGCGCCTGGTTCAGCGAGCGGATCAGCTCGACGATGTGGCTGAGCGAGATCGGGTCCAGCCCGGCGAACGGCTCGTCGTACATCATCAGCTTGGGATCGGTGGCGATGCCGCGCGCGAGCGCCACGCGGCGCGTCATGCCGCCCGAGAGGTCGCCCGGCATCATGTCGCGCGCGCCGCGCAGGCCGACTGCGTGGAGCTTCATCAGCACGATGCGCCGCAGGAGCTCCTCGGGCAGGTCGAAGTTCTCGCGCAGGGGAAAGGCGATGTTCTCGAACACCGACAGGTCGCTGAACAGGCCCGAATTCTGGAACATCATTCCCATCTCGAGGCGCAGCGCATAGAGCTCGTCCGGCTCGAGCGCGTGCACCTCCCTGCCCTCGACCTTGACCGAGCCCTGCTGCGGGGGCAGCTGGCCGCCGATCAGCTTGAGCAGCGTCGACTTGCCGCAGCCGCTGCCGCCGAGGATCGCGACCACCTGGCCGCGCCGGATATCGAGCGACAGGCCGCTGAAGATCGGCAGCTTGCCGTAGCTGAAGTGCAGGTCCTGGACTTCGACGACTTTCTGGACTTCGACGACTTTTTCCGCCACCGGTTTACTATACGCCATGCCGCTTTCCTACGCGGCGCTGACGCCGGACGTGGTGCTCGACGCCTGCGACAGCGCCGGCTTCCGCGCCGACGGCAGGCTGCTCCCGCTCAACAGCTACGAGAACCGCGTCTACCAGGTCTGGCTGGAAGACGGCGGCTCGGTGGTGCTCAAGTTCTACCGCCCCGGGCGCTGGAGCGCGCGCCAGATCGCGGAAGAGCATGCCTTCGCAAAAGAACTGGCGGAGCATGAAATTCCGGTCGTCGCGCCGTCCTTTACCGGCGAGCATGCCAGGTTCAGCTTCGCCGTGTACCCGCGCCGCGGCGGGCGCAGCCCGGAGCTCGAGGACCGCAAGACCCTCGAATGGATCGGAAGGTTCGTCGGCAGGATCCACGCGGTGGGAGCCGCGCGCGCCTTTCAAAGCAGAGAATCCCTCAACGCGAAGAGCTTTGGACATGAGCCGCGCTCCTGGCTGCTCGCGCACCGCTTCATTCCGGCCGACCTGCTGAATGCATGGAAGGCGGTGACGGAGCAGGCCCTGGCGGCGGTTGCAAGATGCTACGAGCGCGCCGGCGAGGTGCGCTCGATCCGGCTGCACGGCGACTGCCACGCGGGAAACATCCTGTGGACCGAGAGCGGTCCGCACTTCGTCGATCTCGACGACGCGCGCATGGGTCCGGCGCTGCAGGATCTCTGGATGCTGCTCTCGGGCGAGCGGCGCGCGATGACGCGGCAGCTCTCCGACCTGCTTGCGGGCTACGAGGACTTCATGCCCTTCGAGCGGCGCGAGCTGCCCCTGCTCGAGGCGCTGCGCACGCTGCGGCTGATCCATTACTCCGCGTGGCTCGCGCGCCGCTGGGACGATCCGGCGTTTCCGGCTGCATTTCCCTGGTTCGGCACGCAGCGCTACTGGCAGGACCGGATCCTCGAGCTGCGCGAGCAGATCGCCGCAATGGACGAGGAACCCCTCAGCGTGTGACCAATCGCTTCTCCATGAATACGCTCAGCCGATCCGGCCGGTACTCGCCGAAGGGGGCGCACTCGGCGTAGCCACCGCCGCGGTACAGCGCGCGCGCCGCCGCCTGGTGAATCCCGGTCTCGAGGCGCATCAGCGCAAGGCCTTCGCGCGCCGCCTGGTCCTCGATGCATGCGAGGATGGCGCGCCCGACGTTTTGGGCGCGCGCCTCCGGGACGACGAACATGCGCTTTACTTCCCCGTATCCCGCTTCGACGCGCAGGGCGCCGCAGCCGACCGGACCGACGCCGCGACGCGCTACAAAAAAACGGATGTTCGGCGCGCAAAGCGACTCCAAATCGAGGAGATGGTTGCTTTCCCGAGGGTATAGCGACTCGAGATAGGCGTCGAGCGCCGACAGCATCCGTATCACCTCGTCCTGCCGCGGGTCCTCGAGACGTATGACATACTCGGCTGAAATGAAATCGCGCATCCGTAGCCTCTATTTTTTCGCGGCGCTTGCAGGAACGCTGTGCGCTCCATTGGTCGCCGCTGCCGAAGACCGCTCCTGGGTCGAGCGTAGCGACCGCGTATCGGCGATCGTATTCGAGTCGCTCGGCCCTTTCCAGCCCGAGCAGGCTTCGGCGCTGGGGCTTGAGCGCTTCGATACGGCGGCGCTCGACCTCAAGCCAGGCCGGACCGCTCGCCATGAGGCCGCCGCGCGCCGCGTGCTGCAGCGGCTCGCCGCGCTGAGGAAGGCGGAAACGGACCCCAGGGTCCGCCAGGACCTCGACGTGCTCATCGATGCCGTCGAGCGCCAACGGCATACGCAGGCACTCGAGCATCGTCTCCTCCTCCCCTACTTTGACCTTCCGAGGCACATTTTCGAGGGGCTTCGAGATCTGCTTGACGCGCGTAACCCCGAATCCAGGCGCCGCCACGCCGTGCTTCGCCTGCGTCGCTACGCGGGTATGGAGACAGGCGCCGCGCCCATCGCGGCGCTTGCGCGCGCCCGCCTAAGCGAGCGCTTCGGGACTGCAGGCCGGCCGCCGCAAAAGAATTCCTAGTGCGCGAGGTCGCTCTGTCCGAGCCGATGGCCCAGCAGGAGGCTGACCGCTATGCCTTCGTTGAGCCCGGCCAGGCGGTGTCGTACCTGTACGGCTACAGCCGGCTGCGGGAGCTGCGGCTCAAGGCCGAGATTGCGCTCGGTCCGCGCTTCGACCAGCGCCAGTTTCACGACCTGGTCATCGCGCAGGGGCTGCTGCCACCCGGCCTGCTCGAGCGTGCTGTGCTGGAAGAACTGACTCGTCGATATCCAGGTACTGCCAGAGTTCGCGCATCACCGGATTCCGGCGGTAGCCAATCAACCAAGGCTGGGCAAGACCAGTAAGCGTGCGATGCGCGATCGGCCGCAGCGGCGCATAAGCGAAGAATAACTTGTCCATCTCACGATACAGCCGGTCGCGCTCGGAGCCATTGGACAGTATCTTTGCCTTGTCGTAGAGCGCATTCCATTGCGGCAGGTCGAAGCGCGACTGGTTCGATTGCCCTTTGTTCGGACCGTAAAGGATGACGTAAAAATCATCGGCATCCGGATCACTGGCGATCCAGCCCAGGTTCCACATCATCAGCTTGCCGGCGCGCGAATCGCGCAGATGCTCGGGCCATTGCGCTTTCTTGAATTCGATCCTCAGCCCCACGCGATCCATGAACTTGCGCCATAGCTCGTCCTGCCTTCTGCCCTGACTGTCCGGCACGCTCGCAATCTGTAGAACAAGCTTCGAGCCGTCCGGGGTCTCACGATAGCCATCGCCGTCGCGGTCGACATAGCCGTAGACATCGAGCAACGCCTTTGCCTTCGCCGGATTGAACTCCGCCAGCGGACTATCGAGGTCCGGATTGGCGCCGAAGGAGCCAGGGGGTACGGTCGACTGCGCCGGGATCGCCTGGCCGTAGTAAACCGCACGGATCCACTCTTCGGGGTCCACGGCGAGCGCGATCGCTCGCCGCAGGGCCACTTTCTCCGCGGAATAGCCGCCGACCAGGGGATGCTCCATGCCAAAGTAGACGAAGATCAGTTCGAGCTCGTTGGTACGCTCCATCTGGATCTGTTTTTTCTGCAAGTGGGGAGCAAGGCGCCCTTCGGGGGCGGCGAGATTAGCAAATTCAAACGGCAGGCGGTCGATCAGGTCGTGCTCGCCATTGAGGAACGCGAGCCATCGTGGCTGAGCTTCCTCGACCACATACACTTCGACGCGATCGATCATCGGTAAGCGTTTGCCGCGCAATCGCGCCGCGATGGCCTGCGACTGCGGATCATCGGCAGGAGGCTCCGCGTCGTAGTAGTCCTCGCGGTAATTCGGATTACGTTCCAGGACGATACGCGACGAACGCCGCCACTGCGTGAGGCGGTACGCGTTCGTGCCGACCGGATGCTCCATGGTGCGGTCGGGATACGCCTCGATCACCTCGCGCGCCACCGCGCAGGCGAGCGTACAGGACGTTAGGTAGTACAGCAGGAGCGGGGTCGGTTCGGTGAGCGCGAATCGAAAAGTATAGCGATCGATCGCGCGCAGGCCCTCGACTTCGCGGTCATAATCGAACTTGCCGCCCGCTAGCGCGTGCTTGCGCACTGCATCCATGCCGATCACGCGCTTGTCGAGTTGGTAGAGGTTCGGCGATTTGTTTTTCGGGTCCCAGTGGCGCTTAATGGAATAGACGTAATCCTGCGCCGTCAGCTCGCGCTTCTTGCCACCAAACGCCGGATCGTCGGCGAAGTAGATGCCGGGGCGGATGCGAACCGTCCACAGCTTGCCGTCCGCGGACACTTCCGGCAATCCCGCCGCGGTCTTCGGTTTCACCTTGGCGGGTCGTGCAAGATAGTCGTAGCCGAAGGGCGAATCGAAGATGTGCGCCAGGAGGATGGTCGAGTACAGGTCGTTGATCTGCACCGGGTCGAACCCGGTCTCCGCGATCGGGAACGCATAGCGCAGGACCTTCTCGGCCGCCGCGGGCGGCGCGATCAGGGCACAGGCTAGAATCGCGGCGCGCCACCAGATCATGACAGCCTATATCTTACGCAGGCTTTGGCAGATGGTCCCCACCCTTGCCGGGGTCATCGTGCTCATTTTCTTCCTGTTCAAGTTCTTCGGCGGCGACCCGTCGCAGATCCTGGCCGGCCAGGTGGCGAGCCAGGAGCAGATCGACGCCATCCGGCGCGAGCTCGGGCTCGACCAGCCCTGGTATGCGCAGCTCGGAATCTTCGTGCGCGAGATCATCAGCTTCGATTTCGGCAAGAGCTGGATGACGCGCGAGCAGGTGTCCGGCATCTTCCTCACGCGGCTGCCCGCCACGCTGACCATCACGATCCCGATCCTGCTGCTGGAGATCTCGCTCGCGATTCCCACGGCCATGCTGGTGGCGTACTACCGCGGCAGGCTGCTCGACCGCGCGGTGATGGTGATCTGCGTCGCGGCGATGTCGGTCTCGTTCCTCGTGTACATCATCGTCGGCCAGTACCTGCTCGGCTTCCAGCTCGGCTGGTTCCCGGTGCAGGGCTGGAGCGACGACTTCTGGCGCAACCTCTTCACTTATGCGCCGCTTCCCATCCTGCTTGCCGCCCTGGTGGGCCTCGCGCCGCAAACTCGCCTTTACCGCTCCTTCTTCCTCGACGAGACGAAGAGCGACTACGTGCGTACGGCTCGCGCCAAGGGCCTGTCCGAGCCCGCGATCATGCGCAAGCACGTGCTGCGCAATGCGCTGGTGCCGGTGCTGACCAACGTGTCCCTGCTGGTCCCCGGAGTCTTTGTCGGCAGCTTCCTGCTGGAGATCTTCTTCTCCATTCCGGGCCTGGGAAGGGAGATCTATCTCGCCGTGAACCGCAGCGATTACCCGGTGATCCAGGCGGTCACCATCTACCTTTCCGTGCTCACGATGCTCATCAACCTCGCGGCCGACGTGCTCTATACATTCGTCGACCCGCGCATCCAGTTGCGCTGATGGCGGCGGTCCTCGACGTTACCCCCGAGAACGCCTGGACGGCGCTCTGGCGCCGCCTGCAGCAGGACCGGGTGGGTGCCGTATCGCTGGGCATCGTCGTGGCCTACCTGGTGATGATCCTTTTCGCGACCGCCGGCTACCTCGCTGGCGGCTGGAGCCGCGAGGTCGGCGTGCCCTACGCCAATCCGGCGTTCCTCGGCGAGCGGCCGAATCTCGAAGGCGCGCTGCGCAAGCGGGCAGAACACAAGGGCGTGGCGCCCGACCTGAGCGCGATCGACCCGCTCGCGCCGAAATACGCCGAATGGGAGCGGCGCACCGGCGAGTTGAAGATGACCGAGCCCGAGCGCGCGATGACGCTGCCCTGGGGTGGCGACCGCTGGGGGCGCGATGTGCTCGACAAGGCGATCAAGGGCTCGCAGGTCTCGATCGCGGTGGGTGTGTTGGCCGCGCTCTGCGCTACCGTCATCGGCACCCTGCTTGGCGCCTGCGCCGGTTTCTACGGCCGCTGGGTCAACGACGTTCTCGAGTGGCTGTACAACGTATTCACCTCGATCCCGTCGATTCTCCTTATCTTCTCGCTCGCCGCGGTGCTGCGCAGCGGCGCCTTTGCCCATCTCTTTGCGAGCGGCATCTGGACGGTGGTGATCATCCTCTCGGTGACCGGCTGGACCGGGATGTATCGGCTGGTGCGCGCCGAGTACATGAAGCATCGCTCGCGCGAGTATGTGCTCGCCGCGCAGGCGATCGGCGCCTCGGCCGCCGCGCGCATGTTCGCGCACATCCTGCCGAACGTGAGCCACGTCATCCTGGTGCAGCTGTCGCTCCTGGTGGTCGCCTTCATCAAGGTGGAGGTGATCCTGTCGTTCCTCGGCCTGGGCGTGCCGCTCGACATGGTGTCGTGGGGCACGATGCTCTCCGAGGCGCAGACCGAGCTGGTCATCGGCAAGTGGTGGCAGCTCGCGGCGGCGACAGCCTTCATGGCCGTTTTCCTGACGGCGTTCTCGATGCTGACCGACAGCCTGCGCGACGCGCTCGATCCCAGGCTGCGATGAGCGCGCTGGTCAGCGTCGTGAATCTGAGGGTCTCCTTTGTCACGAGGCAAACTCGCGTGGAGGCGGTGCGCGGCGTCAGCTTCGACGTCCGGCACGACGCGACGCTCGCCCTGGTCGGCGAATCCGGCAGCGGCAAAACCGTGTCGGCGATGTCGATCCTGCGCCTGCTGCCCGAGAACGCCATCGTCGATCCGGCCAGCCGCATCGATTACGGCGGCGAAAACCTGCTCGCTGCGCCTGCCGCACGGCTGCGCGCGCTGCGCGGGCGCGACATCAGCGCGGTGTTCCAGGAGCCGATGAGCTCGCTCAACCCGGTGCTCACCGTCGGCGAGCAGGTCGCCGAGGTGCTGCGCCTGCATCGCAGCATGGCGCCCCGTCAGGCGCTCGAGCGGGCCGCCGAGCTGCTCGCCGAGGTGGGGATTCCCGAGCCGCGGGCGCGCCTGCGCGCCTATCCGCACGAGCTCTCTGGCGGCCAGCAGCAGCGCGTGATGATCGCGATGGCCATCGCGAACGAGCCGAAGCTGCTGATCGCCGACGAGCCGACCACCGCGCTCGACGTCACGGTGCAGCGTCAGGTGCTCGAGCTGATCGCGCGGCTGCGCGAGCGCCACCGCATGAGCGTGCTGTTCATCAGCCACGACCTCGGGCTGGTCGGCGAGATCGCCGACAACGTGGTGGTGATGCGCGAGGGCGAGGTGCGCGAAAGCGGCCCGACGCAGCGCATATTCAGTGCGCCGCGCGACCCGTATACGCGCGCGCTGCTCGCCTGCCGGCCGCGCCTCGACACGCGCCCCCGGCGGCTGCCGGTGATCGACGACTTCATGCGCGGCGGCGTGGCACCGGACGCTGCGCTCGAGCGCCCGCCGGCCGGCGCCAACCTCATCGAAGCGAAGGGCCTGCGCAAGGAGTTCCGCTTGCGCACCGGCTGGTTCGCCTCGAAATCGCTGGTCGCGGTGCGCGAGGTCACGTTCGGCGTCACCCGCGGGCGCACCGTCGGCCTGGTCGGCGAGTCAGGCTCGGGGAAGACCACCGTGGCGCTGCTCGTCATGCGGCTCCTCGAGGCAAGCGGCGGCGAGGCGCGCCTCGAGGACACCGACCTGCTGCGCCTGTCGGCGGCGCAGATGATGGCCTTCCGCAGGCGCATCCAGATCGTGTTCCAGAATCCCTACGCCAGCCTCAACCCGCGCATGAGCATCGGGCGCACGCTCACCGAGCCGATGCGCATTCATCGCCTGGGCGCGGATGAAGGCGAGCGCATCGAGCGCGCGCGGGGGCTCCTGCAGCGCGTCGGGCTGCCGCAGGACGCCATGCACCGGTACCCGCATGAATTCTCCGGCGGCCAGCGCCAGCGCATCGCGATCGCCCGGGCGCTGGCGGTCGAGCCGGAAGTGCTGATCTGCGACGAGCCGGTGTCCGCGCTCGACGTCTCGGTGCAGGCGACCGTGCTCAACCTGCTGCTCGACCTGCAGGAAGAGCGCGGGCTTGCCTACCTGTTCATCTCTCACGACCTCGCGGTGGTGAAATACATGTCGGACGAGGTCCTGGTCATGCGCGAAGGCGAGGTGGTCGAGCGCGGCGCGCCCGAGGCGATCTACCGCGCTCCGCAGCACGAGTACACGAGGAAACTTCTCGCCGCCGTCCCGCGTGGCGTCGAGGGACGGAAATTCGGGGACGGAGCCCTAACCAGTTCGGGGACGCAGCCCTAACTTGAGTTCCAACTCGCCCGAAACGTTATCTGGCTGTGGCACCGTCTTGGCGCGAGGACCAGGAGGTCGACGCTCCAGGCGTCGTTGAGTATCCGCAGGCAGCATGGATTTCAGTTGCTCGCCGACCAGCGCAAAACCGCCGTTCGTAGCGTCGCGGATTGCCGCAAGGAAAGCGGGTTCATCGCCCACTGCAAACAGGCCCCGATAAGCCGCATGCCGGGATGTCTCATCCGCCGCGAGAGCGAGATACTCGGCGTGTCGCGTCAGGAGCTGGTTGGACGCTCGGCCTGCGTTCCGGCTGTGGCTCGACCAGCGATACGCAGAAGCCGACGGCACCATCCCTGCACGCACCGGATTGAGCTCGATGTACCAGTGACAGGCGATGACGTATTGCGCGGAATCCACGAGACACGAACGGAATCGTCCTTCCCATAGCGTCCCGCCTCGCTCATAACGCCGGTTGAAGTACTGCACGTAGCGCTGACCGAGATTGCGCATCAGCAAAGCGCAGGCATGCGGGTTCGAAGGTGTGAGGAGGAGGTGGACGTGGTTTGTCATCAGGCAGTAAGCGTGCAGCGCGCAGCGGGTCTTTGCCGACAGATCCCGCAGGTTCGCGAGGTAGACGAGGTAGTCGGTGTCGTGCCGAAAGCAATTCCCGCGATCGTGCCCGCGCTGCACGATGTGCACGGCAATATGCGGCACGATGAGCCGCGGCCCCCTTGGCATAAGGGCATAACGGCCGACGGCACCTGGGGTTGACGGGTTAGGGCTCCGTCCCCGAATTAGGGTGCGGGGATCTGCAAGCGCGCGTGGCGCGCATCGGCGCTGATGGTGACGTCGAGGCTCGCGTGGCCGGCGAAGAGGCGGGCGAGGCGCTCGCGCACGCCTGCGATGTTGGGCTCGGCCGATGTCGCGCTGCCGACCGAATTGCTGCGCACCGATACCTCCAGGGCAGCGTCCCGGCGTTGCGCGCGGATCTGCAGCAGGGTCGCCGAGCGCCCGTCGAGCGCCCAGCGCACGAGCGGCAGGAGCAGCATCGCCGGCATGGGCAGCGTGCGCGCCTCGGGCGCCACCGAGATGTCGACTAGCGGGCTTGCATCCGCGCGCTGCGCGACCAGGGCGAGATAGGCCTCGGCGAGCTCCTGCTCGCCTGCGACCGTGGCGGAGGCAGCCGCGTCGCCCGGCAGCGCAGCGCGCAGAAAGCGGATCAGCGCGTCGAGCGCTTCCTGCCCGGCCTCGACATCGCGGGCGTAGCACCGGTCGACCTCGAGCAGGCTGTCGAAGAGGAGCTCCGGGTCGACGCGGCCCTGCATCGCGCGCAGGTCGCCTTCGAGCACGCGGCGCTCCGCAGCGAGCGCCGCGAGCTGAGTCCGGTGCAACCGTTCGGTGGCGCGCCGGCTCGCCTGCAGCATCGTGTAGAGCCCGATGAGAAGCATCGCCCAGCCGGACGCCACGCTGAAGCGAAAGGCGATGCGGTGAAGCGTGCTGAGGAAGACCATGTGCTCCTTGGCTTCGATCCACGGCCAAAGGTAAAGGACCGTTTCCCCCCATACGGTCGTCACGATGGCAGCGGCGAGCATCGGAAGGATGAGGCGCTTCGCGGTGCCGGCGGCCTCGCCCAGCAGGTTGTCGGCCGCGACGGCACAGCCGAGCCCGATCAGGGCGTTCAGGAAGTACAGTACCGTCCAGATAGCGATGATTCCAAGGCGCAGCTCTTCTTTCCCGAGCCAGGCGTAACTGAGATGCGCGAGCTCGACCACGAAGGAGAAGCCCAGCGCGATGAGCACGTGGCGCCTGCCGAATCCGGCGAACAGCTTCACGGCAAAGGCAGCGTGATGATGGCGGTGACGCCGCGCGGCGCGTTAGCCTCGAGCCGCAGGGCGGCGCGCTCGCCGTAGAGCGCCGCGAGGCGCGCGCGGATGTTGGCGAGCCCGACGCCCGAGCCGGAGGCGGCGGTGAGTCCCCGGCCGTTATCCGCCACGCTGAGCGTGAGCGCCCCGCCGCTGGCCCGCGCCTTGACGAGGATCGAGCCGCCTTCGGCGAGAGGGGCGATGCCGTGCTTGATCGCGTTCTCGACGAGGGTCGCGAGCATCATCGGCGGCACGCGCGCGGCGAGCAGCGACGCCGGCGCATCGATCGAGGTCTCGAGCCGCGTCCCCATGCGGATTTTCTGCACGCCGAGGTAGGCCGAGACGAGATCGATCTCCTCGGCCAGCGTGGTCTCGTTCCCGCGCATGCGCGGCAGCGCCGCGCGCAGATAGCGGGTGAGCTGCGCGAGCATCGCGCGCCCCGCTGCGGCGTCGCTCTGGCACAGGCGGCGCACGTTCGACAGGGTGTTGAACAAGAAATGCGGCTCGACCTGCGCCTGCAGCAGGCGCAGTCGCGTCGCGAGCTGCTGCGTCTCGAGCGCGCTGCGGCGCAATTGTGCGCCGCGGGCTTCCTCCTCGGCGACCTGCGCGCGCAGGTAGAAGACGTAGCCGGCGACGAGGATTGCGCCCGAGCCCAGCCAGGAGGTGAACACGAGCAGCATGTAGGCCGCGCCTTCGCCGGAGGGCGTTGCGCCGATGGCATAGCGCACGAGGGCGGAGACCCCGGCGCCGGCTATCGCCGCGAGCACGGCAACGCCAAAATTGTCGCGGCCTGCGCGTCCCGCGGCGTTGAGCACCACCAGCGCCGTGACGAGCATCGTGGCGCCCGTGACGAGAAACACCGTCATGCGCGACAGCCAGCCGAGCGCCATGTCGCCGATACCGCCGCCGACCACGCCGCTCGCGGGCGCAAGCACCCATTCCAGCGCCTGCAGCGCGCAGAACGCAGCTACGAGGGCGAGGGCGCTCCACGACAGTCCGTTGAGCAGCCGCTGCACGCTACATCTGCCGGAAAAGCAGCGTGTACGCGTCGCTCACCGCGAGCAGCTCCTCGCGGCGCTTGAGCCGCACCTGTGTGCGGCCGCGCAGATCGCGCACCACGCCGGCGATGGCATGCACATTGACGATGGTGGAGCGGTGGATCTGCCAGAACGACGCGGGGTCGAGCTCTTGCGAGAGCTCCTTGATCGGCTTCCTGATCAGCGACTCGCCGTCGGCGGTCACCACGCGCGTGTACTTGCTGCTGGCCTGGAAATAACACACGTCGTCCACGGTGATGACGCGAACCGCCTGGCCGTGGGACGCGTTGATCCAGCGCAGGAAGCCGCGCTGCGGCGCGCCGAGCTCGCGCAGCAGACCCTCGAGCGCCGGCGCGGGCCGGCCGATGCGCTCCTTGAGGCGCGCCACCGTCGTGGCGAGCCGGGACGCACTGGCGGGCTTGAGCACATAGTCCGCGGCCCCCTGCTCGAACGCGGCGAGGGTGTGCTGGTCGTAGGCCGTCACGAACACGACATGGCAGCGGCCGCTTGCCTGCCTGGCTACTTCGAGCCCGGTAAGCCCGGGCATCTGGATGTCGAGGAACAGCACGTCGGGCGCATGCGCTTCGAGCTCGCGCAGCGTGGTGATGCCGTCGCCGGTCTGCGCGACGATTTCGAGCTCCGGCCAGAGCGAGCCGAGCAGCTCCGCGAGCTCCTCGCGCAGCAGCGGCTCGTCCTCGGCGATGATGGCACGGGGGCTGGGCACTCGCCGTTATGTTCGCATGCCGGGATCAAAGCGTCTTCTTGGCGGGGCAATTCCGGCTTGCCACGGTCTGGTTCTCCAGCAGATCCTGCCTTGTAGCGGTGATGACGATGCGCTCGGGCTCCTGCTGCGACAGCAGCTGCCGCTCGGCGCCCTCGACCATCGCAGCGTTTACCGCCACCAGGGCCGCGCCGTTCACGGTGACCGCGATGCCCAGCGCCATCAATCGAGTTCCGCGTCTCATTGCAATCCCTCCCTTCGCGTGCAGATTAAGGACCCTGCGTACCGCGGGCAACGGCGATGCGACGAAACGCCCGATCGCGCGAACGAAACGCGTCCTCGGCCGATGAATTGGTATACTTCGCGCCGAATTAACCCGCATCGACGGAACGAATCCCATCCGAGCGTTAAACGGGCTGTGGCGCCACGGCGATTTTGTGCGGCTGTGGGGCTCGCTCACCATTACCCATTTCGGCGGGCAGATCACCTTCCTGGCGCTGCCGCTCACCGGCGCCCTGCTGCTCGATGCGACGCCGCTCGAGATGGGCGTGCTCACCGCGCTCGAGGCGCTCCCGTTCGCGCTCTTCGGCCTGTTCGCAGGCGTGCTGGTGGACCGCCTGCCCAAGCTTCCGATCATCGTATGGTCGGACATCGCGCGCGCCCTGGCCCTGCTCGCGGTGCCGCTTTGCGCGTGGCTCGGCGTGCTCTCCATGGCGGTGCTCTACGCGGTCGGGTTCCTGGTCGGGCTTGGAACCGTTTGCGGCTGGCCGGCTTACCAGGTCTTCATGACCGAACGGGTCGGGCGCGGCAACCTGGTCGAAGCGAACGCGAAGATCGGGGTGAGCGACTCCGCCGCGCAGCTCGTCGGCCCCGGAATTGCCGGCGCGCTGATCCAGTGGCTCACGGCGCCGTTCGCGATCCTGCTCGATGCGCTGTCGTTCCTGCTTTCGGCGTGGATCCTGCGCGGCATCCGCTCCGGGCCGAACGACGCGCCGAAGATGCGCGCCTCGAGCATCGGCGCGGAGATTCGCGAAGGCTTGTCCGCGATCTGGCGCAACGCCGTGCTGCGCGCGCTCGCCTGGGCGCTCTCCATCTGGCAGATTTTCCGGCACGCGTCGCTGGCGATCGTGGTGCTGTACGCGGCGCGCGAGCTCGGTTTCAGCGCCGGGCGTGTCGGCGCGCTGTGGATGCTCGCCGGCATCGGCTCGCTCAGCGCCACGGCTGCCATCGGGCGCCTCAACCGGCGCCTTGGCTTCGGTCCCACCATGCTGGCCGGGATGCTCGGGACAGGCGTCGGGTGGCTGCTGCTTGCCGCCGCGTCGGGAGGCGAGTTCGCTGCCTCGGCCCTGTTCGGGCTGGGGCTGCTGGTGCTCGACTTCAGCGGCATGGTGTTCTTCATCAATTATCTGACGCTGCGTCAGGCAGTGACGCCGGATCCGCTCCTCGGGCGCGTCACGGCGACGATGATCTGCCTCACGGTAGCGAGCGCGCCTTTCGGCGGCCTGGCCGGCGGCTGGATCGCCGAGCATGCGGGGTTGCGGGCGACGTTGCTGCTGGCGGGTCTTGGCGCGATCGCGCTGGTACCGCTGGTCGCGTGGGCCTCTCCGCTATTGCGTCTGCGTACGCTCGACGAGGCTCAGGAACCGCGGCAGACCGAAAGCGTTGCCGAGGAGCTGGCCGGATAGCCCAGGCTCGCCACGCTCCAGACCATCGAAAAAGTTACGCTGATCGCGAGTGCCGCGGCAGTCAGCCGCTGCGTTGCGCTGATGG
>VBBY01000080.1 GCA_005881595.1 Betaproteobacteria bacterium
CCTTTGGAGAAATCCGATCGTCACGCCCTCGATCATGGTGCTAAGGAGACTACCGCTGCGCTTTGATCCGTCCCGCCGCTACATCGACGATCATCATCTGTTGCAGCGAATGGTTTTCGCGGGCTTCGAGATTGCCCTGATCAAGAAGCCGCTCGTGGTCGTTTACAAGGCGCTCTACGGCGAAGGTGGCTTGAGTGGTGACCTGTGGTGCATGGAGAAAGCGGATCTGCGCAACTACGTCGAGCTCCGAAGGCGCCGCCAGATCGGGCACATGACGCTATATGCGCTGCTCTCGCTGTCCCTGCTCAAATTTTGTCGGCGGCTCGCGATGGTCGGTGCGCGCCGGGCGTGGCGGAAGCTGGCCCAGAACGAATTCAGGCTCGGGAAACGAAGCGAATCGCGCTGACGATGTGGTGCAGGGCGAGGCGCGGATTTTTTCGACTTGCGCGCCGCGCCTCGTGGACGACTTCGGCTGCGGGGTCGTAAATCACCGACTTGCCCGTGGCCTTGAGGCGCCGGCAGATGTCGGCGTCCTCGTAATACATGAAGTACGTTTCATCGAAGCCGCCGACATCGCGGTAGGCTTGTGCAGAAAACAGCATCAGCATGCCGGCGACCCAGTCCACTTCCACGGCTCCGCGGTCGGTAGGATAGTCGGGCCGCAGCCCGGTCCTGAAAAATCTGTGCGCGAGAACGCCAAACGTCGGAAAGCGCCGCGCACTGTCCTCGACATTGCCGCTCGGCCCGCGTACCAGCGGACCAACGACGCCGACCTCGTTTTTCGTTTTCGTGAACCGGCGGAGCAGCTGGGGGAAAGGGTCGGAGTCGAGCCTGATATCGGGGTTCGCCACGCAAAAGAAACGCGAGCGGCAGAGCTGGAACGCGGCGTTGTGATTCGCGCCGAAACCTTTGGGCGTCCGATTGACGACAACATGGCTGGGACAAGCGCACTCCTGCGTTTGGAGGAAAACTGGGTCGCGAGCATTTTCCGTAAGAATTAGCGTCACGCGCTCTGCGCAGTATCGATTCATGTCGGCAAGCAGTCGATTCACCAACGCATTCTGCCGGTGACTCACGATGGATACTGTGATGTCAGGGCGGGACATGGCTACCGCCTGTTGTAGCGATCGTCGAACCGCTCTATGTCATCTTCGCCGAGGTACGAGCCGGATTGGACTTCGATCAGGTAGAGCGGTTCATCCGTGGCGTTTTCAAGGCGATGCTTCGTGCCGAGCGGGATGAAGGTCGACTCGTTCTCGACGAGCTCGTAGACGTCACTGCCCCTTGTAACGAGCGCCTTCCCCGAAACAACCACCCAGTGCTCAGCCCGCTTTTGATGCCGCTGGAGCGAGAGCGCCTGGCGGGGCTTGACCATGATGCGCTTGACCTGAAAGCGCTTTCCCGCGTCGATCGATTCGTAGTAACCCCACGGCCGGTACACGCGGCTATGGGAGACGTGCTCGGAGCGAGCAGCCTTGTCGAGCCTCGCGACGATGTCCTTGACCTCCTCGGCGCGCGCGCGCTCCGCGACCAGCACCGCAAGACGTCGCCGCGCGTCGTGTTCTGCGCCGCATCCTTCTTGCCGATGTCCCACAGGGCCGACCAGGAGCCGACGTCGCTCCAGCCGATGTCCGCGCGTATAACTGCGCCCCGCGAGGTTTTCTCCATTACCGCGTAGTCGACCGATTCGGAAGGGCAGGCATTGAAGGCTGCGGCATCGAGCCGCAGGAAGTCGAGATCGCGTCCTGCCCCCTTCAGCGCTTTCTCGGCGCCTTCGAGAATGTCGCGGCGAAACGCGGCGAGCTCCTCGAGATAGCGCCGCGCGGAGAAGACGAACATGCCGCTGTTCCACAGGAAGCGGCCGGACTCCAAGTACTGACGGGCCTTCTTTAGATCAGGCTTCTCGACGAAGCGGCGGACGCGGAATCCCTGTGTTTCGCCGGCAAGCGGCTCGCCGAGCTCGATGTAGCCGTACCCCGTTTGCGGCTGCGTGGGCCGGATGCCGAACGTCGCCAGGAGGCCCTGGCCGGCGATTCGCGCCGCGGCGAGCACCGCCTCGCGAAAGGCAGCAGGGTCGCCGATGGCGTGATCGGAAGGCAGGACAAGTAGCACCGCGTCGGGATCGTCCTGCCGCATCTGCAATGCCGCAACCGCGACCGCCGGGGCGGTGTTGCGCCCGACCGGTTCGAGGATCTGCACGGCCGGCTTGACGCCGAGCTCGCTGAGCTGCTCGGCGACGAGAAAGCGATGGTCATTGTTGCTGATGACGATCGGCCGCTCGACACCCGGCAGGTCGGCGATGCGAAGGATCGTGTCCTGCAGCAGTGTTCGCTCAGTCACCAGGGGCAGAAACTGCTTTGGCAGCAGCCTTCTCGACAGCGGCCAAAGGCGAGTCCCCGTGCCGCCGCAAAGAATCACCGGGCGGATTCTGCGCATTACGGCATCTTCGCGAAGCGGTACCAGTTCGTGACGCTGCCGACGATCGGCACGATGACGAAAAACAGGCCGGCCAGGTCATCTTCGACTTCGGTCACGAGGTAATCGCCAGCTCTGTGCAGGGTGAGCTTCGCCTTTTCGCGTGCGAGCATTACATCCGCGCGCGTCCAGTGCGTGCTGCGCAGAATGAGCTGGCCGGCGTCGCAGGCGAGCTCGCCTTCCGCGGCGCTGAAGGTGCGCGTCATCATCTTGTCCGTTCCGCTCCACACCGTGACTTCTAGCGCGTCGTCGCGGGGCAGCGAGAAGTCGACCCGCGTGGCTTTTTCCCAGTCGGTGTTGAAGCCGAAGAGCTCGCGGGTCAGGGAAGGCTTCACGTTATCGCGGGAGTCGGCCTTGTCGGAATAGCCGCCCTCGAACAGCTTGCAATCGGCGGCAGCCGACGGGCGAAGAGGTTCCCAGGCCGCCGGATACGGATTGACCGCCGCGCAGCCGGCGAGGCAGAGGGCGGCCGCGAAGGCGGCGAATCTATGCGTAGCCATAGTAGGACTTGAACCAGGCGGCGAACTTCGCCAGCCCCTGCTCGAGCGGCGTCGAGGGCGCGAAGCCGACCGCGCGCGCAAGCGCCTGCGTGTCCGCACAGGTGGCTTTCACGTCGCCCGGCTGCATCGGCTTCATCTCGATCTTCGCCTTCTTGCCGAGCACACGCTCCAGCGCCGCGATGTAATCCAGAAGCTGCACCGGCCTGTGGTTGCCGATGTTGTAGATCGCATACGGCGCGGGCTGGCCGACGACCCGGAGCGTGCCTTCGACGATGTCGTCGATGTAGGTGAAGTCGCGCTGCATGTCGCCGTGGTTGAAGACCTCGATCGGCCTGCCTTCCATGATGGCACGCGCGAACAGCACCGGCGACATGTCGGGCCGCCCCCAGGGGCCGTACGCCGTGAAATAGCGCAGCCCCGTCGCGGAAATGCCGTGCAGATGGCTGTAGACGTGCGCCATCAATTCGTTGGATTTCTTGGTGGCGGCGTACAGGCTGATCGGAAGATCGACGCTGTCGGACTCCGACCAGGGCAGCTTCGGGTTGTTGCCGTAGACGCTCGAGCTGGACGCGAACACCAGGTGCCGCGGCGGAGAGCGCCGGCAGCCCTCGAGGAGGTTGGCGAAGCCGACCAGGTTGGATTGCACGTACGACGCCGGGTTCTCGAGCGAGTAGCGAACGCCCGGCTGCGCGGCGAGATGCAGCACCGCACCGGGTTTTTCTCTCTCAAATGTCTTTGTTAAAGATTCGGCATCGGTCAGGTCCATCTGCAGGAAGCGAAACCTGTCGTGCTCGAGGCGCTTGAGACGCGCCTTCTTCAGCTCCACCGAGTAGTACGGGGAAAGATTGTCGATGCCCAGCACTTCGTCGCCGCGCTCGAGCAGGCGCTGCGCGCAGTGCATGCCGATGAAGCCGGCGGCGCCGGTGACGAGCAGCTTCATTTTTCGTCGGCCTTGCGCAGCTCGATCAGCTTGGCGTACTTGAGGTAGCTGTTCATGCAGCCGATCGAGATGTGCAGGAGGCCCGGCATGCCGTCGAGAAAGCCGAGGCGGAAGACGTAGAACTTGAGAAAGCGCACCACCGGCGACATCAGGATGTGGAAGAAGCCGGCGCTGCGCCCGAGCTCGTACGCCTGGCGCGCCGCGAGCGTGGTGTAGCGGTTCTGCCGCTCCAGGTACGCCGTGAGGTCGTCCGCGGAGTCGTGCAGCAGGTCGCCCTGCAGCGTGCCGGGGGTCACGGCGTACAGCACTTTTTCGTGGACCAGGTCGTCGCTCCAGCGCGCGTTCATGCGGTTGAAGAGGCGCGGGCTCCAGTCGGGGTAGCCCTCGCCGTGCGACAGCCACCGCCCGAGAAAGCGGTTGCGGCGCGGCATGCGGTACACCGGCGACACCGGCGCTGCGAGCGCGGCCTGGATGCTCGCGGCGAGCTGCGGCGAGACCGCCTCGTCGGCGTCGAGGCACAGCACCCAGTCGTGCCGTGCCTG
This sequence comes from Betaproteobacteria bacterium, assembly GCA_005881595.1. Classification (GTDB taxonomy): domain Bacteria; phylum Pseudomonadota; class Gammaproteobacteria; order Burkholderiales; family SG8-39; genus SCGC-AG-212-J23. Next base: position 4,458 of record VBBY01000080.1, read on the forward strand.
GTCGACCGCGTACTGCTTCTGGCGGCCGAAGCCGAGCCATTCCTTCTGAACGAGGCGCGCGCCGAAGCGCCTCGCGATTTCCGCGGTGCCGTCGCTGCTTCCGGAATCGACGACCACGATCTCGTCGGCGAAGGCGAGGCTCTCGAGGCAGGGCGCGAGGACCGCCGCGGCGTTGCGAGTGATGAGGACGGCCGAGAGCGGGGCTCGTGGCGCGGCGTTCAAAGGTTATCCCGTAGAATCGGCGGG
>VBBY01000117.1 GCA_005881595.1 Betaproteobacteria bacterium
GATCGGTCTCGAGCGCGGCGTTGCCGTACAGGTCGGCCTTGAGGGCGGGCATGTCGCCGGCATGGCGCTCGGGCGTGTCCGGATGCCCGTGCGGCCGGCCGAGCGGATTGAAGTGCCCCTTGGCGCTCATGCCGTCGCCCGAGCTGCAGTCGCCGGCGTCGTGGATGTGAAAGCCGTGCTCGCGTTCCGGCGTGAGACCGGAAACCTGCGCGACCACATGCACTTTGTCGCCCACCTGTTGGAAGGTCGCGTTGCCTGACACGTTGTTGCCCGTGGTGGGCTGCAGGCGAGCGGTCGCGCTGGGGGCATCGGCGGGAATGCTCTGGCATCCCGCCAGCGCTGCCGCGGCCAGCGCGGCCAGGCTGGCTTTCACTTCTTCCTCGCGTCCATCGAGACGCCCTTGTGCTTCTTGTAGTTGGCGACCGCCCTGTCCTGCGCTTTGCCCAGCTCCGCGGCTTCCTTCGCCTTCGCGGCAGCCGCCTTGTCGGCCTCCGCGGCCTTTTCCGCATCGGTCTTCGCGGGGGCGGCGGGGAGCCTCGCATACGACGCCCCGATGGCGCCGATCATCATCCCGGCCGCCAGCACGGCGAGAGCCTTCTTCATGTCTTCTCCTTCATGTGCGGCGCCCCGGCGGGAACTGCGCCGGCGGCGGGTGCGCGCGAGGCGGATTTCACTTCTTTGTACCAGAGGTCGTGGTGCTCCTTCGCCCAGGTCTCGTCGGTGTAGCCGGTGCGCATGTTCCCGTAGGCGCCCTCGACGCCGATCGTTCCCATGTAGATGTGGCCGAAGGAGATCGCGATGTAGAGCAGCGCCGCCGACGCGTGCCAGATCCAGGCGTCCTGCATGACCGCGCGCGTCTGATCGAAGTTGGGGAACAGCAGGATGATCCCGCTCCAGGAGACGATGACGCTGAGCAGGATCACGCCGCCCCAGAACCAGGCCTTCTCGCCGGCGTTGAAGCGCCCCGACGGGATGTGCTCGCCGCGCGCGAAGAACGCCCACGCCTTGCCGAACCACATCCAGTCGTAGGACTTGGGCAGGTTGTCGCGCAGCCACATGAAGATCATGGCGATCACGGAGACGATGAACAGCGGCGCGATGAAGTTATGCAGGTTCTTGCCGAGCGCCGTGAGCCAGGCGAACAGCGTGTAGCCGATGACCGGCAGCAGCAGGTACTTGCCGAACAGCATGATCAGGCCGGAGATGCCGAGCACGCAGAAGCTGATGGCGGCGGACCAGTGCACTACCTGCTCGAGGGTGCTGAAGCGGCGAATCAGGCGGCCGCTCGGCCGGTCGTGCAGCTTGACCGGCCCCTTCCAGAAATAAAAGCCGAGGATGACCACCGCGATCACCGTCACCAGCAGCCCGCCGTAGAAGGTCACCGGCCCGTTGCGGAACTTGCGCCATGCCTCGCCCGCGGTGGCCGTGACGTTCTGGCCCGGGAAGCGCGCCGGCGGCTGCACCAGCACTTCGGTCTCGCGGCCCTTGATGGTGGTGAAGTTTTTCTCTCCCGCCTTCACGTCGCGCCAGACCGGCGCGTTGTTGCCGGGCTGCTCGGCCTGGCGTTGCTGCTGCTGCTGGGCCTCGGACTGAGCCCAGGCCGCGCCGGCGAACTGCATAGCCAGCGCCAGGAGAAAAACCCTCATCGTCGGCACCTTACTGGTTTATGCGTACGTCTTCGTTCTGGCCGAGCTGGCGCGTCTTGATCTGGTTTTCCCAGCTCGCGCGGTCGCCCTTCGTCCACTTGCCGCTGCCGTAGGCGAGCGGCGCGTTGTCCCAGGCCTGCGTGTCGGGCTTGCCCTGGTACTTGCCTTTCTTGAAGTCGGCGACCTGCTCGCGCTCGGCACAGGCCGCAAGCCCGAACAGGGCAACCAGGAGCAGGACCCGGATCACGACCTGCCCCGCGCCGGTTGCTGCGCGGGCGGCTGCGCACCGGGCTTGCCGGGACCGTAGGCCGTGCCCCAGCCCCACACTTCGGAGCCCTTGCCGCGACGTACCACGCGATCGCGGTAGATGTCGGCGATCACGTCGCCGTCGCCGCCGAGCAGCGCCTTGGTCGAGCACATCTCGGCGCAGGCCGGCAGCTTGCCCTCGGACAGGCGGTTGCGGCCGTACTTCTTGAACTCGGCCTCGCTGCGATCGGGCTCGGGGCCGCCGGCGCAGAAGGTGCACTTGTCCATCTTGCCGCGCAGGCCGAAAGCGCCGGCCTGCGGGAACTGCGGCGCGCCGAACGGGCAGGCGTAGAAGCAGTAGCCGCAGCCGATGCACAGGTCCTTGTCGTGCAGCACCACGCCGTCCTCGGTCTTGTAGAAGCAGTCGACCGGGCACACCGCCATGCACGGCGCGTCCGAGCAGTGCATGCAGGCCACCGAGATCGATTTCTCGGCGCCCACGATGCCGTCATTGATGGTCACCACGCGGCGGCGGTTGACGCCCCACGGCACTTCGTTCTCCTGCTTGCACGCGGTGACGCAGCCGTTGCACTCGATGCAGCGCTCGGCGTCGCACAGGAATTTCATTCTTGCCATGGCGGCCTCCTTATGCTCTTGCGACCTGGCAAAGCGTCGTCTTGGTTTCCTGCATCAGCGTCACCCGGTCATAGCCGTAGGTCGTCGCCGTGTTCACCGCCTCGCCGCGGACAATCGGCGCGGCGCCCTCCGGGTAGTAAGGCAGCATGTCCTGTCCTTGCCACCAGCCGGCAAAGTGGAACGGGATGAACACCGTGTCGGGGCCGACGCGCTCGGTGACCTGCGCCTTGACCTTGATCCGCGCGCCCGAGGGCGTGCTGACCCAGACGTATTCATTGTTCCGGATGCCGCGGTCGGCGGCCGCCTTGGGGTTGATCTCGACGAAGTTGTCCTGCTGCAGCTCGGCGAGCCACGGGTTGGAGCGCGTCTCGTCGCCGCCGCCTTCGTACTCGACCAGGCGGCCGCTCGTCAGGATCAGCGGAAACTGCTTGCCGGCGTCGCGGTTCTTCTGCTGCACGGTCTTGAACAGCGTCGGCAGCCGCCACAATACCTTGACGTCGTCGTGCGTCGGCCACTTGTCGATCAGCTCGGCCTTCGGCGTGAACAGCGGCTCGCGGTGCAGCGGCACGCCGTCGGGGAAGTTCCACACCACGGCACGCGCCTTCGCGTTGCCGAACGGGTGGCAGCCGTGCTTCATGGCGACGCGCTGGATGCCGCCGGAGAGGTCGGTCTTCCAGTTCTTGCCCTCGGCTTCCTTCTTCTCCGCCTCGGTGAGGTCGTCCCACCAGCCCAGCTTCTTCAGCAGCACATGGTCGAACTCGGGATAGCCGGTGGTGATCTCCGAGCCCTTCGAGTACACGCCGTCCTCGGCCAGCAGGTTGACGCCGTCCCTCTCGACGCCGAAGTTGGCGCGGAAGCAGCCGCCGCCGTCCATGACGTGCTTCGAGGTGTCATAGAGGTTGGGCGAGCCCGGGTGCTTGATCGCCGCGGTGCCGTAGCAGGGCCACGGCAGGCCGAAATAATCGCCGGTCAGATCGTAGCCGGTCTTGGCGTCCTTGCCGCCGCGCGCGCGCAGCGTCTTCACATCGAACACGTGCATGTTGCGCATGTGCGCCTGCAGGCGCTCCGGCGACTGGCCGGTGTAGCCGATGGTCCAGCAGCCGTTGTTGAACTCGCGCGTGGTGTCCTCGATGCTGGGCTCCTCCATGCCGCCCTTGGCCTTCACCAGCCGGATGTTCTGCTTGCCGTCCTTCTTGCCGACGAACTGGTCGGCGAAGCCGAGCTTCTGCGCGAGCTGGTACATGATCATCTGGTCGGTGCGCGACTCGAACAGCGGGTCGATCACCTTCTCGCGCCATTGCAGCGAGCGGTTCGAGGCGGTCACGCTGCCCTCGGTCTCGAGCTGCGTTGCCGCCGGCAGCAGGTAGGCGCCGTCCTTCCTCGCCATCGCGAACATCGCGGCGGTGGCCGAAGGATACGGGTCGACGACCACCAGCAGGTCGAGCTTCTTCATCGCCTCGAGCATGTCGAGGCCACGGCTCTGCGAGTTGGGCGCGTGGCCCCAGTAGATGACGGCGCGGACGTTCGAGTCCTGGTCGATGTTCTCGGTCTTCTCGGTGACCGCGTCGATCCAGCGCGACACCGTGATGCCCGGCTTGCCCATCATCGCTTCGGACGGGTATTGCTTCTTCAGCCAGTCGAGGTCGATGTTCCACACGCGCGCCCAATGCGCGAACGCGCCCGGCGCCAGGCCGTAGTAACCCGGCAGCGAGTCGGGGTTGGGGCCGATGTCGGTCGCGCCCTGCACGTTGTCGTGGCCGCGGTAGATGTTGGTGCCGCCGCCGGAGCGCCCGACGTTGCCCAGCGCGAGCATCAGCACCGCGCTCGCGCGCACGATCGCGTTGCCGTTGGTGTGCTGCGTCTGGCCCATCGCCCAGATGATGAAGCCGGGGCGGTTCTCGGCGAGGATCTTCGCCACCTCGTGCATCTCGGCTTCGGGCACGCCGGTGACTTCCTCCACTGCCTGCGGCGTGTACTTGGCCATCACCTCTTCCCTGACCTTGTCCATGCCGTAGACGCGGGTGCGGATGTACTCCTTGTCCTCCCAGCCGTTCTTGAAGATGTGGTACAGCAGTCCGAAGAGGAACGCCACGTCGCTGCCCGAGCGCACGCGCACGTACTTGTCCGCCTTGGCGGCGGTGCGGGTGAAGCGCGGATCGGCCACGATCACCTTGCAGCCGTTCTCCTTGGCGTGCAGCGTGTGCAGCATCGACACCGGGTGCGCCTCGGCCGCGTTCGAGCCGAAGAAGAGCAGCGATTTCGAGTTCTGCTCGTCGTTGTACGAGTTGGTCATCGCGCCGTAGCCCCAGGTATTGGCGATGCCGGCGACGGTGGTCGAATGGCAGATGCGCGCCTGGTGGTCGGTGTTGTTGGTGCCGAAGAGGCGCACCCACTTGCACAGCAGGTACGACTGCTCGTTGTTGTGCTTGGAGGAGCCGATCCAGAAGGTCGCGTCGGGCCCGCTTTCCTTTCTGATTTGAAGAAGTTTTTGTGAAACTTCCTCGTAGGCCTGATCCCATGAAATCCTCTTCCACTTGCCGCCCTCGAGCTTCATCGGGTACTTGAGGCGGTGCGAGTCGTGGGTGATGCCGTGCTCGCGGATCGAGGCGCCCTTGGCGCAGTGCGCGCCGAGGTTGATCGGCGAGTCGAACACCGGCTCGTGCCTGGTCCAGACGCCGTTCTCGACCACCGCATCGATCGCGCAACCCACCGAGCAGTGCGTGCAGACCGTGCGCTTGATCTCGACGCTGCCGGCGGCCTCGTTCTTCGCCTCGGCGGTGCCGATCATGCTGTAGGGCAGCTGCGCGGCCACCGCTGCGGCGCCCGCGGTCACGCCCGAACGCTTGAGGAAGGTCCGCCGGTCCATGGTTTTTGCGAGACCGGCCTGCAATCCCCTCGCGAGGCGCGGCTCGGCCGCTGCGCCCGCGGATTTTCTGGTCAGCAGCATGGCGACCTCCTCAGACCTTCGCGGTGCGGTAGTAGTTGCTGACGTGCTCGCTGGCCTGGTAGCCGCGCGTCGCACGCTTTTTATCTTTCCCCTGGGAATTAGAACCAGAACTCTTTGCCATGAAAGCCGCCGCCGTCGCGGCGCCGCCGGCGCCCACGGTCAACAGGAAATTGCGCCGGGAGAGGCGCCTGGTGCGCTCGGTCATGACTGCCTCCTAGATCTAATAATTCTGGCTGCCGGATACGCGCCGATTCTAGAGCATTTCAAATGCGGCAAGCTCAAGCTCGAAGAAGCTTTTTGCGAAGCGGGCGACCGGCTCGTAGAAATGGGTTATCTCCGACTCCGCTATTGCATCGCACAATCGCCCCGCTGCCGGCTGGATCCAGCGACTGAAAAACCGCTGCTGGTCCGCAAGTTCCGCTTTTTGCTCCGCAATGAGATGCCGCATCGTCTCGCACAGCGCGGCGATGTGGTCCTCGGGCTCGCTCGTCCCGCCGCGGCGCGCCAGGCCCAGCGCGGCCAGGTCGGCGCGCAGCTCGGCGAGCGGCGCTTCGCTCGTGTAACGGATGGAATAGGCGCAGGCATAAAGTGTAACCGGCGCCTTGCCGGTGCCGACGAAGGCCGTCTCGTACTCTTCGCGCACTGCCTCCGGGTCGGCGCCGGCCGCCGCGCGGGCGAGTTCGCGCCACGCGGGCGCGATGCCGCCCTCCTGTGCATCGATCGCGTCCGCCCTGGCGATCGCTTGCAGGAGCGCCGCGTCCGGGGGCGCATAGAACAGCCGCGCCAGCAGCCCGTAGAAGTTGGCCCGGGCCGCCTCCTCCGGGTTCATTTCTTGAAGTCGAAAATCGTCGCTTCGGCGCGATTTTCCATCATGTCGACGACGCGGCAATCGCCGCACATCTGCAGGCGGCGCAGGGCCCCGTCGCCGGCAAACATCGAATGGCCGCCGAGCTTGCCGAGCATGCTGTCGACCATCAGCCGCGTGCCGAACGGCTTGCCGCAGCGCACGCAATGGAACGGCTCGGCTTCGTTCAGCGTCACGGCCTGCTTCGCCTGGGGGCCGAACAGGAGCCGCGGCACCAGCTCGATCGCGTCCTCCGGGCAGGTTTCGGCGCACAGGCCGCACTGCACGCAGTTGCGCTCGATGAAGCGCAGCCGCGGCGCGTCGGCGGCGTCGAGCAGCGCGCCTTCAGGGCAGGCGCCGATGCAGGCCTTGCACAGCGTGCAGGTCTGCTTGTTGACCGCCAGGGCGCCGAATGGCGCGCCGGCGGGCAGCTCGATTTCCTCGATTTTCCTAGGAGCATTCGCAGCCAGATGATCGAGCTCGAAATCGAGCGTGGTGCGCTTCTCGGGCGAGAGGTTGAAGCTGGCCGGTTTCGCCACCGTACTGGCGGGCGAAAGTTCCCACAGGGATTTCTCTACCTCCTCCAGAACTTCAAAGTGCGTGCCCGCATAACCCAAGCCATGCAGAATGGCCTCACCCAGCGCCATCTGCTCGCGCAGCGCCGCCGCATAGTGCTCTGATTCCTTCGTCGATACCACCACGACCTGGCTTGCGCCATAGCAGATGGCGCCGAGCAGCGTGTCGAGGCCGATCGAGGCGACATGGAACACCTCAAAGGGGATGGCGCGCGCCGGAAGCCCCTTGCCGCCTCGCACTGCCTTGCGGCCGGCGGCCTGTACCTGCGAGCGGCCGCTCTCGGTGTCGTGGAATACGAGGCAGGCGTCAATACCACCCGCTTCGCGATAGGTCGAGAGCAGCGTCTTCAATCTCATGCCGATGTCCGAAACTCGCGGATACGCATAGGTCATCGCACCGGATGGACAGACGGTAGCGCAGCCGCCGCAGCCGGCGCACAGGTGGGGCTCGACCTTGACGTGATCGCCGTCGGCGCGGATCGCGCCGGTCGAGCAGACCTCGAGGCAGCGGTTGCAGCCCTCGATGCCCGAGCGGGCGTGGGCGCAGATCTTTTCGCGGTAGGCGAAAAAGCGCGGCTTCTCGAACTCGCCCACCAGCTGCGCCAGCTTCGCCGCGGCGAGCGCCTGCGCGAGCGGATCGGCCCCGGGCGCGAGGTAGCCCTGCGGCAGGTCCGGCATGCGCAGCAGCGGCTCCGTCGAGAGATCGAGCACCAGGTCGAAACTTTCCTTGCGCGCGCGCTCCGCGCGCGAGAAATCGACCGCGCCGATCTCGCCGCAGGCCGCCACGCATTGGCGATGGGCCTTGCATTTCCCGAGGTCGATCTGGTAGCTGAAGTCGATCGCGTTCTCCGGGCAGACGTCGATGCACTTGTTGCAGCGCGTGCACACCTCGAGGTCGATCGGGTTTTCCTGCTGCCACTCGACTTCGAAGGCGCCGAGCCAGCCCGCGACGCGCAGCGGCTTTCCGGACCACACCGGGAAGCTGCGCTCGGCGGGAAGCTCGCCACCCTCCTGGCGCGTGATCAGCACGCTAGGTTGAAGATGAGTTGAAAATCTTTTTGCCCATTCGAGGGCGACCGCGGAGGGGCCGATCACCAGGATCTGGCCGCCGGACTTGTACTCGACGTTTGGCACCGGCTCGGGCTCGGGCAGCGCCGCGGCGGCCAGCAGCGCGGCGATTTTCGGCGTCGCCTGCCTGCCTTCGGCCGACCAGCCCGCCATCTCCCGGATGTTGACGAAGCGCAGCTCGGCCTTGGACCCCGCCGCCTCGGCGAGCTCGCCGAAGAGCGGCGCCTCCTGCGTGCAGCCCACCAGGAGCGACTCCTCGCCGAGCGCAGCCTGGAACCGCCCGGCCTCCTTGCGGCACAGCTCGGTGTGGATGGGGAGCGGGGTTCCCGTTTTCAGCGCCGACGCCAGGGCCTGCGCATCGAGCGCGATGGTCTTGTTGCAGCTGCACAGCTTAAGCGTCTTGTCTTTTATCGCCATGGTTCTCGATCGGTTCAACCGCCTTTGCTTCCTCGGCAGGTTTTTCTTCCTCTTGCTTAGAGACCAGAAGCGTCTGCCGGGCGTGCTCGAGACGCGCAAGCAGCTCCTCGGTAACCGGCTCTGCCTTGGTGTAATCGTCGATATAGGTGTCGAGGCCGTCCATGACGTTGAAGCGCGGATCGGAAAACAGCTTCTTCAGCGCAGCGCGCTTCACGCCTTCCTCGACCTTCGAGTGCATGAACGCCTTGAAATCGGATTCGAACGTGAGGCTGTCGAGCGGCGGGAGCTGAGGAGGGTTCTCCGGGGCAGCTGGCTTTTGCGCAGCCGACTCGCGCTTCAACCTCGACCAGCGCCGGAGAAAGTCCTGCTTCTCTTCGCCCATCAGCCGCGCGCCCGGTCTTTGGGCGACAGGAACGATTGCGGCTTGATGCGCTTCCTCGGCTCGGGGCGGTAGTTCTTCTCGACGAACTCCCCTACCCACGCGAACACCGCGGCCGGCATCGCCACCGAATCCACCTGCTCGCCGCCGTCCATCCAGCGGCTCGCCTCGTCGTAGCTCACGGTGACGAACTGCGGCACCGCGCGCTCCTGCTCCATGCGCCACATCACGAACACGCGCGGCTCCTGCGTCGACACGTTGTGGTAATAGCCCTCGGATTCCGAGCGGTGCAGGACCATCTCGAACCCGGGATAAAGCCACTGCGTGGCCCCGGCCTGCTCGACGATGACGCGCGCTTCGCCCGGGGCGTCGTAGTCGGCAAGCACGCCGACCGCTTCCCAAATCTCGCTCTGCCAGCGGTTGTCCATCGGCCTGCGTTGCATGATTACCGCAACGCGTTTTTTCATCGATTCCATGCCGCGACTATACCCTTGTCTGCTATGATTTTTCAGGAGTAACACCATGGTGATGAAGGTCATCCCGATCAGTTCCGGCCGAACCCCCGCGCCTGCTTTCGCCGGCGGGACGCTACGTGACACGCTCGGGCGCTCGATGCACGACCTGCGCATCTCGGTCACCGACCGCTGCAACTTCCGCTGCGTGTACTGCATGCCGCGCGAGGTGTTCGACGCCAATTACACGTTCCTGCCGCACAGCGCCATCCTCAGCTTCGAGGAGATCGCGCGGCTGGCGCGCATCTTCGTCGGCCTGGGCGTGGAGAAGATCCGCCTGACCGGGGGCGAGCCGCTGGTGCGCCGCGACCTCCATCGACTGGTGGCGATGCTCAAGGAGCTCGATGTGGAGCTCACCTTGACGACCAACGGCTCGCTTCTGGCCAAAAACGCGCAAGCCCTGGCGCAGGCCGGCCTGGACCGCGTCACGGTCAGCCTGGACTCGCTCGACGAGGCCACCTTCCGCGCCATGAACGACGTCGATTTCCCGGTGGCGAAAGTGCTCGAGAGCATCGACGCCGCGGCCGCGGCCGGCCTTTCGCCGGTGAAGGTCAACATGGTGGTGAAGCGCGGCGTCAACGATGGCGACATCCTGCCGATGGCCGAGCGCTGGCGCGGCAGCGGCCACATCGCGCGCTTCATCGAGTACATGGACGTCGGCAGCTCGAACGGCTGGCGCATGGACGACGTCGTGCCCTCGGCCGAGGTCGTGCGGCGCATTTCCGAGCGCTGGCCGCTCGAGCCGGTCGGCGCCAACTACGCGGGTGAAGTCGCCGCGCGCTGGCGCTACGTCGACGGCGCCGGCGAGATCGGCGTCATCTCGTCGGTCACGCAGGCTTTCTGCGGCAGCTGCACGCGGATGAGGCTGTCGACCGAGGGCGCGCTCTTCACGTGCCTGTTCGCGCAGTCGGGCCACGACCTGAAGTCGCTCCTGCGCGGCGGCGCCTCGGACGAGGAGATCCGGGACCAGATCGCCGCGGTCTGGCAGCGCCGCGCCGACCGGTATTCCGAGATTAGAACTTCTGAAACTGCAAAGCTGCGCAAAGTCGAGATGTCGTACATCGGTGGCTAAGCACCGACCGCAGCTGACCAACGCGGCGCGGCCCGCCACTTTCGAGGTCGAGGCCTACAACGAGCGCGGCGAGATGGTGCCGACCGCGATTGCGGGCGAGCATCCGCTCACGCTGTACGTCGACAAGCGCGAGATCGTCACGC
>VBBY01000081.1 GCA_005881595.1 Betaproteobacteria bacterium
AGAGGCTGTAGCCGGCACCGCGCGCGAGGAAGCGTACGTCCTTATGCGTCTGTCCCTGATTCGCCTCGAAGTGCAGGGGCAGCTTGCCGTAGCTCTGGCTCACGCGGGCTTCCGCAGCCGCGGCGAATGACAACGCAAAACCGGCGACAAGCGTGAGCAGCGTGAGGATCTGGCGAGACGGGACACACGCGGACTTGGGCATCGCTATCCCCTTTGATCGGATGTTGCCGTTCTGGTAACTACTGTGCCTTCTCCACCTGGATATTGCCCACCACGAGAGGGCCACCGTTCGCATAGACCTGGGTTGGCCCGCTCATGATCGTGAGCGTGTCCGGCGAGCAGTCGTCCACGTCGACCTGGAAGTCCTGATCCGGCACCCCATTGACCGTGGCCTTGCCGATGATCAGAGCGTGCGTGTCCGCTCCGCACGGGCCGGCGCCGATCACGAGCGTGGTGAAGGAGGTCGCCGCGATGTCGGCGCCGGTCACGAGGTCGATGTAGCGCACGTCGCCCGTCGGGCTCGGATCCCCGCTGTTGAACTGCACGGTCCCGTCGAAGTTGGCTCCGGGGACAGGTCCGATCCCGAGCAGAGGGACCGTGATGTTCCCGGCCGAGTCGATGAAGCCCCAGAGACTCACTGTGCCCGGGGTGGAGGACATGTCGGCGATCTTTGCGACGAAGGCGTCGTAGGGGACGCCGAAGGGGGTGCTCCTTCCGCTAAAGGTCCCATCCAGCACCGTGCAGGGCGCCGTGCAGCCGGCGGTGAAATCAGTCGACTTCGTGAAGCCCGTCACATAGGCCGCGCCGGCGGCGTCCACCGCGATGCCCCGGCCATATTCGTTGCTGCTCCCGCCGAGGTACGTGGAGTAGAGCAGCGCGGAGCCGGTGGCATCGAGCTTGCTCACAAAGGCGTCGGCGCCGGTAGTTCCGCCGCCTTCCGCCACGCCGCCGCCATACGCGGCCTGCGAGGGATTCGCGGTGGGGAAGTCGGTGGAACTAGTGGACCCCGACACGTACGCGCTGCCGGCGGCGTCCACCGCGATGCCTGAGCCGTAGTCGTTGCCGCTCCCGCCCAGGTAGGTGGAGTAGACGAGCGCCGTGCCAGTCGCGTTGAGCTTGGTCACGAAGGCGTCGCCGCCGCCGTAGGTCGTCTGGAAGGCCCCTGCTGTCGTCGGAAAGTCGGCCGAGCCGGTCCCGCCCGTCACGTAGGCGCTGCCGGCGGCGTCCACCGCGATGCCGAAGCCCTCGTCACCGCTGCTCCCGCCGAGGTAGGTGGAGTAGACGAGAGCGGAGCCGGTGGCATCGAGCTTCGTCACGAAGGCGTCGCCCACACAGTTCATACAACTGCCACCGTAGGTTGTTTGGATTGCCCCCGGCGTCGTTGGGAAGTCGGTCGATCGGGTTTCCCCCGTCACGTAGGCGTTCCCGAGGGTGTCCACCGCGATGCCGTAGCCCGCGTCAGCGCCGCTCCCGCCGAGGTACGTGGAGTAGAGCAGCGCGGAGCCGGCGGCATCGAGTTTGCTCACGAAGGCGTCGCCGTCGCCGCCATACGCGGCCTGCAAGGGATTCACAGTCGGGAAGTCGATGGAACTAGTGGACCCCGTCACGTACGCGCTGCCGGCGGCGTCCACCGCGATGCCAGTGCCTCCGTCGCCGCCGCTCCCGCCGAGGTAGGTGGAGTAGACGAGCGCAGAGCCGGTGGGGTTGAGCTTGGTCACGAAGGCGTTTTGGAAGCCGGCTTTCGCGGCCTGCAAGGCATTCGCGGTGGGGAAGTCGGCGGAACTAGTGGACCCCGTCACATACGCGCTGCCGGCAGCGTCCACCGCGATGCCTGAGCCGTAGTCCCAGCCGCTGCTGCCTAGGTACGTGGCGTAGACGAGCGTGGGGTCAATGACGAGTGGTCTGCTCGGGTCATAGGCAGCCACCTGAAAGCCGACGCGATGCGCGTCCTTGAGCACGTAGCGGCCCTCGATCTTTGTCCTGACGCCGTTAATCTCCTGGTAGATGACTGGCACTCGCTGACGTATGACTTCCCCGGCCGCGTGCAGCACGAGCTCGCCCTCTGCGTTGATCTCCAGGCGCTCCGCGCCCTGGAAGCCGAGCACGATCTTTTCCGGGTCCGCCCCAGGTGAAACGACGAAGTCATATTCCAATTGGCGCTGGTTGCCGTAGTAGACGAGATCGATACCGGGGTAGACCGCGCGGTAGTGGACCTTGGCGTAGGTCGGGACGTTGGTGCGCCATTTCGCCGGATTGCCGATCAAATAGTTTGCTTTTCCCGGCAACTCGTCGAGCCCGCTCACGAGGGGCTTGGGCGCTGCACCGACGACACTCATGCGCACCACGACTGGCGTCCCTCGCGCCTGCGTTGCGTCCGGGTTCGGCTTTGTCAGCACGAGCACGGCCTCGCCCGCCGTGAGATAGAGGCTGTAGCCGGAGCCGCGTGCGAGGAAGCGTACGTCCTGGTGCGTCTGTCCCTGATTCGCCTCGAAGTGCAGGGGCAGCTTGCCGTAGCTCTGGCTCACGCGGGTCTCCGCAGCCGCGGCCAATGGCAGGGCAAAACCGGTGACAAACGTGAGCAGCGTGAGGATCCTGCGAGACGGGACACACGCGGACTTGGACATCGCTATCCCCTTTGATCGGATGTTGTCGTTCTGGTAACTACTGTGCCTTCTCCACCTGGATATTGCCTACCACGAGAGGGCCACCGTTCGCATAGACCTGGGTTGGCCCTGTCGTGATCGTGAGCGTGTCCGGCGAGCAGTCGTCCACGTCGACCTGGAAGTCCTGATCCGGCACCCCATTGACCGTG
>VBBY01000015.1 GCA_005881595.1 Betaproteobacteria bacterium
ATGCGCGTCGTACCGCCATCCGTGATGGAACCGACTGCCCAGACTCCCCAGTTCGCGTTGACGGAGCCGTCGCCGGGATCGAAGCCGCCGGATTCGTTGATCGGCCCCAGCGCGGTTGCGGCGCCGCTTGCCGTGCCGGGAATGTTGAACGCCGTCAACGTCTGGCTTGTTCCGCTCCCGGTCCTGGTGAGCATTTCATTCGAGACGAAGGCGCTAACGCTGTTTGCGACGCCGGTCGCGGAGGTCCAGGCGCCGGCGAATCCCAACGCGCCCGCGGCGGCGAGGACGGCGGGCTGCCCGCTCGAATTCTTCTGCTCGGTGACGATGAAGCTGCTCGGTTGCGGCGGCGGCGGCACCTCGCTCGGACGGCTCTCGGCGTTGAGGCCGGAGCGCGTCAGCGCCTCGCTCGACTCGTTGCCCTGGCTGCCGCGCGAGCGCGCCTGGCCCTCGAGCCGGTCGTAGAGGAAGTTCGGCGGCGCGATGAGGTTCTGCGGCGCCGTGCCTGCGCTGGCGACATAGAAGAACGTGTTGGCGGCGAACTCGTGCTCGCCGGTCTGGTTCACCACCTCGATGCGCCCGTCGGTGACGCCGCCATAAGTTCCGTTGGCGATCGAGCCGCGATCTGCGCCGCAGTCGTTATCGCAGTGGACCACGGTGTAGTGGGTGCCGCGGATGCCGATCGTCGCAGTCGGCGTTCGGACTGCGTAGCGCTCGCGGCTGTGCAGCCGCCCGATCGCACCCGTGACCGTGCGGAAGCCGCCCTTCAAGAGGCTGAAAATGCTGCGCGGCTCGGCCTGCCCCGAGTACTCATAGGCGTCGATGCGGAATACGGTGCCGGGCCGAAGACCGACAATGGATTCATCGGTCATCCGGATCTGCGCGTTGCTCGCCGGCCCGACGCGGATGGTGTCGCCGGATTGCACCGGCATTCCCGTCGCGGCGCGGATCTCAGCCTGTCCGCGCGCGACGGCCACGTCGCCGACCGCGAGGAGAAATCGCCCGGCTTGCGCCGACGCCAAGCCGGGAGCGGAGAGAAGGATCAGAAGAACGGTCAGAGAGCGCATGATGACTCCTTAGAATTCATAGCGAGCGCGAAAGCTGATGAGGTCGCGCGTGTACTTGTAGAGCTCGATGTTAGACCGATTGTCGGAATGCAGGTAATCGCCGCGCAGGGTGAGCTGCCTGGTGAGCCGGTACGACACGCCGGCGTCGAAGCCGTAGTAGTCGTCGTCGCGCTTGACGAGAAACAGCGGGTCGGCGTCCTTGAACCGGCTCCTGGTGTAGCTGAGACCGACCGATACGCCCCAGCGCGCAGCCGGGGTCAGGGCCAGGCCGCCGCGCAGGGTGTACAGCTCGCGCGACAAATCGTCGCGCACCGGCGAGGCGTCATTTTTTTCCTGCCCGAGCAGCGCCTGCACCTGGAGCACCGGCCGCATCGGCGCGACGAAGGCGCGCCGCCAGCCCACGCCGGCGCCGTAGAAATCGGCGTCGCGCGCCGGGCTCGACGGATACTGCAGCCGCGCGTACTGCAGGAATACCGAGCCGGTGTTGAGCTCGTCGACCTGGCGGTGCCACTCGCCGCCGACCGACGCCGCGTCGCGGAACCGGTTGTAGTCCACCTCCAGCGTCGACAGGGAAAACGTGGCGCGATACAGGTCCTTGTCCCTGATCGCCGAGACGCCGCCGTAGGCGGCAAGGGCGCCCTGGTCGAACTGCTTGTCGAACGAGCCCGCGTTGAGCTTGAATTCGGCGCTTGCGCCGCCGAGCAGCGCGACCCCCGCGGCCACCGGGTGCGACATCGAGCCGCCGGCGCCGAGGTGCAGGAAGCTCGAGCCGCTTTTTACGCCCGCCTGCGTCAGCTGCACCGTGCCGAGCGTCGGCACCGAGATGACCGGGCTGCCGATGCCGCTGTTGACGTTGGAGTCATAGCCGCCGCCGATCTCCACGTAGCCGGTCGCCGTGGCGGCGTAGCGCGTCTCCTGCGCGCGGATCGAGTCCATGAAGCGCTCGATCGTCGCCTGCACCGCCGGCGGCGGGTCCTTCCGCAGGACGGTTTCGAACTCCTCGCGCGCGCGCACCAGCTCGCCGAGCACGAAATAGCCGCGCGCCAGCTCCAGCCGGGCGCGGTCGTTGTCGGGAAAGCGCACGACGTAGCGCTCGAGCGCCAGCACGCCCTCGCCGGCGTGGCCGCTGTCGAGCGCGGCGATGCCGTAATAGAAATCGAAGTCCGGCTTGCCGAGCTCCTCGGAGCGGCTGCGGCCGAGAGCGTAGGCGTCCGCCGAGCGGCCTTGCTCGAGCAACGCGCGCAGCTCGTCCGCGGGCGCGGCAAAGCTTTTGCTGCAGGCAAAAAGAAGCATGGCGGCCAGAGCCGCCAAGGCTGATCCTCGCACCGGAACTCCGTCTTCCCCCCGGAAGCACCTGCCAGTATGCACCTATTGAGGGCAGTAGGGGCTTTGGATAGAATCCACGGCCTTTAACTGATGGCCCTCCGCTTCCTCAAGGCATTGCTGCGCGCGGCACTGGTTTTGGGCGCGCAGGCGGTGCTCGCGCAGCAGCCACCCCCTGCCGGCGATGCCGAGCTCGCCCACCGCCACAAGACCGCGATGTGCATCGGCTGCCACGGCATTCCTGGCTACAAGACCGCCTTCCCCGAGGTCTACCACGTGCCGAAGATCGCCGGCCAGCAGCCGGCCTACCTGATCAATGCCCTGAAGGCGTACCGGTCCGGCGAGCGATCGCATCCCTCGATGCGCGGCATCGCGGCGAGCCTCAGCGACCAGGACATGGCCGATCTCGCCGCGTACTACGGGGTGACGGCGCTGGCCGGAACGGCTCAAGCGAGCGGAAATGCGGAAGGGGGCAGAGCGAGGGCCGCGCAGGTCTGCGCCGCCTGCCACGGCCCCGACGGCAACCGGCCCTCGACGCCGGACCAGCCGGTCCTCGCCGGCCAGTACGCCGATTACCTCGCGAAGGCCCTCCACGACTACAAGACCGGCAGGCGCAACAACCCGATCATGAAGGGCTTCGCGGCGCAGCTCTCCAGGCAGGACATGGACGACCTGGCCGCGTGGTTCTCCAGCCAGAAGTCCCGGCTCCACGACCAGCGTTAGCTAGCCGAGCTTGGTCTTCGGCCTGAATTCGCACAGGTCGCGGATCAGGCAGGTCGGGCAGGCGGGCTTGCGCGCCAGGCAGACGTAGCGGCCGTGCAGGATCAGCCAATGGTGCGCGTTCTGCAGGTATTCCGGCGGCGTGAACTTGAGCAGCCTTTGCTCGACCTCGAGCGGATCCTTGCCCGGAGCGAGGCCGGTGCGGTTGGCGACGCGGAAGATGTGCGTGTCGACCGCCACCGTCGGCTGGCCGAATGCCGTGTTGAGCACCACGTTCGCCGTCTTGCGGCCGACGCCGGGCAGGCGCTCCAGCGCTTCGCGGCTCGCCGGAACTTCGCCGCCGTGCTCCTCGAGCAGGATTTTCGACAGCGCCACTACGTTTTTCGCCTTGGTGCGGTAAAGCCCGATTCGGCGGATGTACTTCTCCAGGCCCGCCACGCCGAGCTTCACCATCTTGTCTGGAGCGTTGAACTGCTCGAACAGCACGGCGCTCGCCTGGTTCACCGACTTGTCGGTCGCCTGGGCCGACAGCACGACCGCGACCAGCAGCTCGTAGGGCGTGCGGTACCTGAGCTCGGTGGTCGGGTTCGGATTCGCCGCCTGGAAGCGGCGGAAGATCTCGCGGCGCTTTTCCGGGTTCATCGCTTTTTGCGCGCCAGCGCCGCGGCGATCACCGCGCGGCGATTTTTCGCCGGCGAAACGAACTCCGGCTGCGCGAGGCGCAGCTTGCGCTGCCGTGCGCGCTGCTTCGCCGCCGCCTTGTGGCCGGCGCTCCAGGCGCCTTTGGCCGGGAGCATGTCGATGCAGTCGACGGGGCAGGGCGGCAGGCACAGCGCGCAGCCGATGCACCAGGGCTCGACCACGGTGTGCATCAATTGGTGCGCGCCGACGATCGCGTCCACCGGGCAGGCCTCGATGCAGCGCGTGCAGCCGATGCAGCGACCCTCGTCGATTCGGGCGACAGTGGCGCGTTTCACAGCGGCGAGTAGGGACGCTTCGTGTCGCGAGCGAGCTGCTCGTGGGTAACTTTCCCGGCGCGGACCTGGATGCCGGTCTTCAGCTGCGCAGAGATTTCTTCATTCATCAGCAATTTTACAAACGGCAAAACGGCGCGCTCCAGAGCCAGGCTCGCAGTTCGCGCGCAGGCCGAGGGCATGTTCGGCACGCAGTAGTGCACCACGCCTTCCTCGATGTACACCGGATCGCTGTGCGAGGTCGGCCGCGAGGTCTCCGCGATGCCGCCCTGGTCGATGCCGACGTCGACCAGCGCCGAGCCGCGGCGCATGCGCCTGAGCATGTCGCGGCTGACGAGCTTCGGGGACATCTGGCCCGGCGTCAGGACCGCGCCGATGACGAGATCCGCCTGAGTGACGCCCGGCTTTCCAGTCTGGAACGTCACGCCCGGGAAGCGTTTTCGCAAAGCGGGAAATCTTTTCTCGGTGCTGGCAAAGACGCGAACTTCGGCTCCCATTCCATGCGCTACCGCCAGCGCATTCGAGCCGACGTTGCCTGCGCCGAGGATCACCACTGTGCCTGCAGGCACGCCGTCCAGTCCGGGAAGCAGGACACCGCTGCCGCCGTTCTGCCTTTGCAGGCACCATGCGCCGGCCTGCACCGCGAGCCGGCCGGCGATGGCCGACATCGGCGCGAGGATCGGCAGGCTGCCGCCGGACTGGCCGACCGTTTCGAAGGCAATGAAGGTCGCGCCCGAGGCGAGGGCGGCGTCGAGCAGCCCGGGATGCGGCGCGAAATGCTGAAAGCCGAACACGGTCTGCCCGCGACGGGGGCGCCGGTACTCGGGCTCCTGAAGCTCCTTTACCTTGACCACCAGCTCGCACTCCCACGCAGCGCCCAGTTTCGCGCCCCGCGCGACGTAATCGTCGTCCGGGAAGCCGGCAGCTTCGCCCGCCCCGGGCTCGACCACGACCTCGCATTCAAGCGAAGCCGCTCCGGCCGGCGTGAGCGCGACGCGGAACTCGCCGTCCTTTATTTCGCGCGGAACGCCGACACGCATTCTGCAACCAGCCCGGGCCCGCGGTAGATGAGCCCGGTGTAGAGCTGGACCAGCGAGGCCCCTGCAGCAACTTTTTCTCTGGCATCGGACTGAGTGAAGATGCCGCCGGCGCCGATGAGCGTCGCCTCGTCCCTCAATTCGCTCTCCAGCAGCTTGAGCACGCGCGTCGCGCGTTCCCGCAGGGGTTTTCCGGACAGCCCACCCGCTTCGTTCGCATGCGGCAGCCCTTCGACGCCTTCGCGCGACACCGAGGTATTGGTGGCGATGACGCCCTCGATGCCATGGCGGCGCACGGCATTCGCAATTCCGCTCACCTGCTCGGGGACCAGGTCGGGCGCGACCTTCAGCACGAGCGGGACATGCTTGCCGTGACGCTCGGCGAGACGTTCTCGCCGGGTCGATAGACGCGCAAGAAGATTTTCCACCTGGTCCTTCTGCTGCAGATCCCTGAGGCCCCGGGTGTTCGGCGAGGAGATGTTCACCGCGACGTAGGAAGCGTGCGAATACACCTTGTCGAGACAGCTCTCGTAATCGTCGGCCGCCCGCTCGGGTGGCGTGTCGGCGTTCCTGCCGATGTTGATGCCGAGAATGCCGCGATAGCGCGAGCGCGCGACGTTCCGCACGAAGGCTTCGAGGCCGACGTTGTTGAAGCCGAAGCGGTTGATGAGCGCCTGCGCCTGCGGCAGCCGGAACAGGCGCGGCCTCGGGTTGCCCGCCTGCGGTCGCGGCGTCACCGTCCCGACCTCGATGAAGCCGAAGCCGAGCTTCGCCAGCGCGTCGATGTACTCGGCGTTCTTGTCGAGGCCGGCTGCCAGGCCTACCGGATTCGGAAATTGCAGCCCGAGCACCCGGACCGGGCAGGGCGGGACTGCGGCATACGGAAGAAATCCCGCCAGCTGCAGGGTGACGCGATGCGCGGTTTCGGGATCTAGCGAGAAGAGGAGCGGGCGCGCCAGAGCGTAAAGGCTCACGCCGCGTCCCGTCTCCCGAGGCGGCGCCACAGGCCGCCCATGATGCCCTCGATCGGCTCGAACTTGGACTTGTACGCCATCTTCGGGCTCTCCCGGATCCAGTAGCCGAGGTACAGGTAGGGCAGGCCCAGCTTGCGGCAGGAATCGATCTGCCACATCACGTTGTAGGTGCCGAAACTCGCGCCGCGCCGGTCGGGCTCATAGAAGGTATAGACCGAGGACAGCCCGTCGGGCAGGTAGTCGACGATCGAGACCATCACCAGCTGGCCGGCATCGCGGAATTCGATCAGCCGCGTATCGACCCTGCTCTGCAGCAGGAAATGCGAATACTGGTCGCGGCTGTCGTTGTCCATGCCGCCGCCGGAATGGCGCTTCGACTGGTAGCGCAGGTACAGCGCGTAATGCTCGAGGCGGAACTTGAGCGGCTGCGGATGCGCAGTCAGCCCGCGGTGCTGCTTCCAGGCGCGGCGCTGCGAGCGGTGGGCGGTGAACTCGTGGACCGGGATGCGCACCGGCACGCAGGCGCGGCAGGCGTCGCAGTGCGGCCGGTAGGTGAAGATGCCGCTGCGGCGGAAGCCGGCCTTGACCAGGTCGCCGTAAAGCTCGGTGTTGATCAGGTGGCTCGGCGTCGCCACCTGGGAGCGCGCCATGCGGTCCGGCAGGTAGCTGCAGGGATAGGGCGCCGTCACGTAGAACTGCAGGACGGCATGCGGCAGATCGTTAAGTCTCGACAAGGGCCCACCTTCCGGGCGGATTGGCGTAGTTTACCAGCGCTGCAACCGCGCGCAGGAACGCCCGGCGCGGGATCTCCCGCGCGCCGAGGGAGGCGAGCAGCGGCGTGCTCATCTGGCAGTCGATGAGGGGAAAGTTGCGCGCCTTCAATTCGCGCACGAGTGTGACTAATGCCACTTTGGAGGCATCGGTCGCGCGCGAAAACATCGACTCTCCGTAGAACATGCGCCCGATCGCCACCCCGTACAAGCCGCCGACCAGCTCGCTTCCCCGCCAGGTCTCGAAGGAGTGGGCGTAGCCGGCGCGGTGCAGCTCGAGGTAGGCCTTGCGCATGTCCTTGCCGAGCCAGGTTCCGGGCTCGCCTTTTCTCGGTTCCGAGCACGCCAGCAGCACCTCCGCGAAAGCCTGGTCCGCGGTTACGCGGTAGCCCTTGTTGCGCGCGCTCTTGGCGAGAGAGCGCGACAGCTTGAGCTCGTCGCAGTACAGCACCATGCGCGGATCGGGCGACCACCACAGCACCGGCTCCGCGCCCGAGTACCAGGGAAAGATGCCGTGGCGGTAGGCGTCGAGCAGCCGCTCGAGCGACAGATCGCCGCCGGCGCACAGCAGGCCGTTCGGGTCTTTCAGCGCCCGCTCGGCGGGCGGAAAGCGATCATCGCGCTCGAGCCACGCTAGCACTTCACTTGCTGGCGGCAGTAGTGCTCGAGCTCCTGCACCACGCACGGGCCGGTGACCGCCGCGTGGGCCTGAGCGCCGTGCTCGGTCGCCAGGCGGAACTCGTACTTGGCGAAGAACTCGTCGAACAGCTCGCCGCCGAGCGTGCCGATTGCGTAGAGCTCGTCGCTCGCCGGGTCGTGCTCGAGCAGGATCGCGGCGAGCGGCTGCGGCGCCGGCCCGGCGACCACGCGGGCGCCTTCGGCGGGATCGTACTGGCTATGCTCCGAGCAGCAATGGATCACCGCGGCGAACCTGTTGCGCGCGCTCTTCTCGGCGCGGTAGCTGATGAAGCTGATCTCGCGCGTCGGGTAAGTCAGCCTGTGCGCGCAGATCGCCGAGTACGCGACCAGCGAATGCCGGGCGCCGACGCCGCCGGTCCATTCGTAGCTGCGCTCGTCGGCCGTCTTCAGGTGCGCCGACGCCTTCGCCGGCCTGCCGAGATTGAGCAGGAAGCACGGCGTCGACGCGTACGGATAGTGGAAGATCAGGTTGCGGTTGGCCGGCACCGACCCGGCGCGCAGCGCCGCACCGTCTTCGTCGACCAGCTTTACCCTTTGGTAGAGCCGCGGGCGGGCATCGGCGGCGACGGCCGGGCTGCCGGCCGCTGCCGCCGAGGCGGCGCAGAACTTGATGAAAGCGCGGCGCTCCATGCGCCGCATTGTATCGCCAGAGGTCAAGCCGCTAGAGCGGCGCGATGTCCTCGGCGTGAAAGCCGAAAGCCCCTTTCCTGCGATCGGCGAACCAGTGCCGCAGGGTCGCGCCTACCGTGCGAAAGGCGATCTCATTCCAGGGAATACGTTCCTCATCGAAGAGGGTCACCTCGAGGGTCTCTTCACCGGGCCTGAAGCCCAGGTCCAGCAGCCGGCCGAGGTAGAAGAGGTGCACCTGGTTCGCGCGCGGCACCGAGAGCATGCTGAACGGCGCACCGAGCTCGACGCGAGCGCCGGTTTCCTCGAGCGTCTCGCGCAACGCCGCCTGGCTGGCGGTCTCGTCGTTCTCCATGAAGCCGGCGGGCAGGGTCCAGTAGCCGTAGCGGGGCTCGATGGCGCGCCGGCAGAGGAGAATTCTGCCTTCGAATTCCGGTACGCAGCCTATGACCAGCTTGGGATTCTCGTAGTGGATCTCGCCGCAGTGCTCGCAGACCCAGCGCGGCAACGTGTCCCCCGGCGGCACGCGCTTCATCACTGGGGCCGCGCAGTTCGAGCAGAACTTCACGCCAGGTCCAGGAGGCTGTTGATGGTCTTGTCGGGGGTGAAGCCGAGGCGCTCGACAGGCGCCCCGAGCCGGTTGATCCAGTAGACCGTGAAGCCGAAGGACTTGGCGCCGAGCGCGTCCCAGCAGTTCGACGACACGAAGCCGATTCTCTCTTTGGGGATTTTCAGTTTCTTCAGCGCCAGCGCGTACACCTCGGGCGCGGGCTTGTAGGTCTTCAGCTTGTCGACGCTGAGCACCGCGTCGAACTTCAGTCCCGAGTGCGCGACCAGCGGCTCGATCATGTCGGGCGACCCGTTGGTCAGGATCGCCTTCTTGCCTGCGCATCGTTCGATCGCATCCGGCACGTCCGGGTACGGCGAGAGCATGAGATATTCGCCCATCAGCGCTTCCATGCGCTCCGCGGTGAGCTCCAGGCCAAGCGCTTCGCAGGCGTACGCGAGCGCCGCGCGCGTGACCGTGGAAAACGGCGCGTAGCGCTTCATCAGGCTGCGCTGCCAGGTGTACTCGAGCTGCTTGGCGCGCCACAGCTGGGACAGCTGGGCGCCCTTTCCGGGCCACAGGCCTTCGCAGCGCCGCACTACCGAGTGCACGTCGAACAGCGTGCCGTACGCGTCGAAAACCAGGGCTCCGATCGGCATTTTGCCGATGTTAAACTGCTTCGGCCGATGGTCAATCGCTACGACGAGCTCTATCAGGGCTTCCGTTGGGAGGTCCCGGAGCGCTACAACATCGCGCGCGCGTGCTGCGGGCGATGGGCGGAAGACCGCGCGCGCTTCGCGCTCTATTGGGAGGACGAGTCGGGCGCCACCGCCGCCTACTCGTTCTGGGACATCCAGACGGCGGCAAACCGCCTGTCGAACGCGCTCGCGGCTCTCGGCGTCAGGCGCGGCGAGCGCGTGGCCCTCGTCCTGCCGCAGCGCCCCGAGACCGCGATCGCCTACATGGCGATCTTCCAGATGGGGGCGCTCGCGCTGCCGCTCTCGCATCTGTTCGGCCCGGAGGCCCTGGAATACCGGCTCGATCATGCGCAGGCCAGCGTCGCCATCGTCGAGCCGACGACGCTCGCCAATCTCTGGGCGATCAAGGAGCGCCTGCCACACCTGCGACATGTGATCGGCGTGGGCGGGGCGCGCGAGGCCGGGGTGCATTCATTCGAGGCTTTGCTCGAAAGGGCGAGTGCTCAGTTCAATCCCGTCGACACTGCGGCGAACGACCCGGCGCTGATCATCTACACAAGCGGAACGACCGGTGCGCCCAAGGGAGCGCTCGAGGCGCACCGGCTGCTGATCGGAAATCTGAGCGGATTCGTGCATTCGCACGACTTCTTTCCGCAGCCGGGCGACATCTTCTGGTCGCCGGCGGACTGGGCCTGGGCCGGCGGGCTGTTCGACGCGCTGCTGCCGACCTGGGCGTTCGGCCTGCCGATCCTCGGTTATCGCGGCAAGTTCGACGCCGAGAAGGCTTATTACCTGCTGGAGAAATACGCCATCCGCAATGCGTTTCTCTTTCCGACCGCGCTGAAACTGATGATGAAGGCCGTGCCGGAGCCGAAAAGACGATTTCGATTGAACCTGAGATCGATCATGAGCGCGGGCGAAGCGGTCGGCGTGACGGTGATCGAGTGGGCCAGGGCGCAGCTCGGCGTCACGATCAACGAGATGTTCGGCCAGACCGAGATCAACTACGTGGTCGGCAACTGCCAGGCGGCCTGGCCGGTGAAGCCCGGCTCGATCGGCCGGCCTTACCCGGGGCATCGCGTCGCCATCATCGACGAGCGGGGGCTGGAGCTGCCCAGGGGAGAGCTCGGCGAGATCGCCGTGAAGAAAGACCATGACCCGGTGTTCTTCCTCGAGTATTGGAAAAATGCGCAAGCCACCAGGGAGAAATTCATCGGCGACTGGGCGCTCACCGGCGACCAGGGAAAGATGGACGCGGACGGCTACCTCTGGTACCAGGGCCGCTCCGACGACCTCATCAAGAGCGCCGGCTACCGCATCGGCCCCTCCGAGATCGAGAGCTGCCTGGTGAGGCACCCGGCGGTCGCCAACGCGGCGGTGATCGGCAAGCCCGACGCGACGCGCGGCGCGATCGTCAAGGCGTTCATCGTGCTGCAGCCCGGGCAGTCGCCGTCGCAGGCGCTGATCGACGATCTCCAGCAGCACGTGCGCGGCCGCCTTGCGCCCTACGAATACCCGCGCGAGATCGAGTTCATCGCTGCGCTGCCCATGACCACCACCGGCAAGGTGCAGCGCAAGGAACTGCGCAAGCTCGAGGCAGCCAAGCTCAAGACGGCGTGAAGCGCATCCTGCTCATCGGCGCCGGGCACGCGCACGCCGTGGTGCTGCGCTCCCTGGCAGAAAATGCCCTGTACGGCGCGCGCATCACGCTGGTCGCGCCCTACCCGCGCCAGATCTATTCCGCCATGCTGCCCGGCGTCATCGCCGGGCACTATGCGCAGCGCGAGGCGATCATCGACGTCGCCCGCCTGGCCGAGCGCGCCTACGTGGAGTTCGTGCGAGGCTCGGTCGAGGAATTCGACGCCGCCCGGCGCAGCGTGACACTGCGCGACGGCAAGCAGATAGGCTTCGATCTTGCCTCGCTAAACGTGGGCTCGCGGGTCGACTCGTCGGTCCCGGGCAGCACCCATCATGCATTGGCGGTGAAGCCGTTCGAGCGCTTCATCGATTTGCTCAAGATTCCGGACCGCGTCGCCATCGCCGGCGCCGGCGCGGCGGGCGCGGAGCTAGCGATGGCGCTGCGCTACGCCGGTGCCGCGGTCACTCTCTATTCCGAGCAGTCCGGCTTTCCGCCTGCGCTCGAAAAGCGGGTGACCTCGGCGCTGCGGCGCGCCGGCGTCGACTTCCGGCCCGGCATGCCGGTCACCGCGGTGGAAAACGGCCCGACGGTGATCGCGGGCTCGGCGCGGCAGAGCTTCGATCTCCTCATCTGGGCGACCGGCGCTGCGCCATGGCCGTGGCTGCGGGGCTCGGGGCTGGCGCTGGATGAAAAAGGCTTCGTCCGCGTCAAGGAGACGCTGCGCAGCGTTTCGCATCCCGAGATCTTCGCGGCCGGCGATTGCGCAGCGCTCGATCCCAAGTCGGGCGTTTACTCGGTGCGGCAGGGCGCGCTGCTGGTGGAAAATCTGCGCCACCTCGTCAGAGACGAAGGCCTGCAGGCCTATCAGCCGAACCCGCGCGCCCTGCTCCTGCTGAGCTGCGGTGCGCGCTACGCGATCGCGCAGCGCGGCGAGTGGACGGCGCAGGGCAGCTGGGTCTGGTACTGGAAGGACTGGATCGACCGGCGCTGGGTCGGGAGCTTCGCGGCCGCGAACTGACCAGGATCTTTGTAGTCGTACCGGGACGCGCGTGTAGATGCAAAGCGACAGCCGGTCAATAGGGCACGACTGTCCAAGACTGTCCCAATAGGGTAAGCCAAAAGAAGTAAGCCAAAGGGACCACGTAAAAATCCGTGCGGAGCGATATCTTTATGTCCAGCGGCTGACTATCATAGGGCAGTCGATGCGCAACGAAACGATCGCCATCCACGGCGGCTATGAGGTCGAACCCACGACGAAGTCCGTGGCCGTTCCGATTTATCAGACCGTAGCCTACGAGTTCGACAGCGCCGAGCACGGAGCGGCGCTTTTCAATCTCGAGGTCGAGGGATACCGCTATACCCGCATCAGCAATCCGACCAACGAAGTGCTCGAGAGGCGCGTCGCCGCGCTCGAAGGCGGAGTGGAGGCCCTCAGCGTAGCCTCCGGGCAGGCCGCGTTGCACTACGCGGTGCTCAATCTCGCCGAGAGCGGAAGGAACATCGTCTCGGTGCCGCAGCTCTACGGCACCACCTATACGCTGTTTGCACACCTCCTGCCGGGATTCGGCATCGATGTTCGATTCGCCGAGAGCGACCATCCCGCGGCCATCGAGCAGCTCATCGACGGGGACACGAGAGCGGTATTCTGCGAGAGCGTGGGAAACCCGGCTGGCAACATCTGCGATATCGAAGCGCTGGCGAAGGTCGCCCACCGGCACGGCGTTCCGCTGATCGTCGACAACACGGTCGCTACGCCGATTCTGCTGCGTCCGTTCGAGTACGGCGCCGACATCGTGCTGCACTCGCTGACGAAATTCATGGGCGGACACGGCACGACGCTCGGCGGCATCATCGTCGACCGCGGCAAGTTCCCCTGGGAAAAGCACGCCGCGCGGTTTCCGATGTTCAGCGTGCCCGACGCGTCCTATCACGGCCTGGTCTACACGGCGCATTTCGGTGCGGCGGCCTATGTCGCGCGCTGTCGAAGCGTCTATCAAAGGACGATGGGCTCGGTCCTGTCGCCGCTGAGCGCGTTCCTGCTGCTCCAGGGCATCGAGACCGTCGCGGTCCGGATCGACCGTCACGTCGAGAACGGCAAGCGGGTGGCCGAGTTCCTGCGCGCCCACCCGGGGGTGGAGTGGGTGAATTACACCGGATTCCCGGACAACCCGTATCACGCGCTGGCGCAGAAATATCTCGGCGGCCGGGCGTGCTCGCTGATGACGTTCGGCATTCGCGGTGGCTTCGAAGGGGGAACGAGGTTCTACGATGCGCTGAAGCTGGTCAAGAGGCTGGTCAATCTGGGCGATGCCAAGTCGCTGGCCTGTCATCCGGCCTCGACGACGCACCGGCAGATGTCGGTCGAGGAACAGCGCAAGGCAGGCGTCACTCCGGAGATGATCCGGCTCAGCATCGGCATCGAGCACGCGGACGACATCATCGCCGACCTCGAGCAGGCGCTGCAGGCGGCTGCAGGGAGGCAGAAAGAATCCCTGTCGGCAGGCAGTCAGCGCCGCTTTTCCCGGGGCGGGTAATGCCGGCGCTTCGAGCCACCGCCCTGCCGCAGCATCGCCAGCAATCCGCGCCGGCCTCGGCGCTGTTTCCGGCGCGCGAAGACCGCGAGCGCTGGGACAATTTCCTGACACGCGAGCTGTCGAGCGCCAACGAGCGCATAGCCGGAAGTGCCGTCACCCCGACCCTCGACCTGGGCGACTTGCGGAGCGAGCTTGCCGGCTTCGATTTCGCAACGCCGCGCCCGCTCGACGAGCTTCTGCCCTGGGCCATCGCGCAGATGGAGCACGGCGTCGTGCATATGACGCACCCGCGCTATTTCGGCCTGTTCAATCCGGCGCCCAGCTTTCCGGCACAGTGCGCGGACCGAATTGCGGCGGCGTTCAATCCGCAGCTGGCGAGCTCGAGGACGTCCCCGGCCGCGGTCGAGATCGAGGCTCACGTCATCCGCTCCGTCGCCCGGCGCGCGGGCCTTCCGCCGGAGGCCACCGGCCACTTCACGACCGGCGGATCGGAAGCGAACTACACGGCGCTCATCTGCGCGCTGACCCGGTCAAATGCGCGCTTTGCAGCGCAAGGCGCCCGCGCCTTTGGCGGGGCGCCGGTGTTCTACGTCTCGAGGGAGAGCCATCTTGCCTGGCTCAAGATCGCGCACCAGGCGGGTGTCGGACGCTCCGCGGTGCGTCTTGTGGCCACCGATGGATCCGGACGCATGGACCCGAATGCCTTGAGCGACGCGCTGGCTGCCGACCGCGCGCAGGGCTGCGTGCCGGTCATGATCGCGGCCACTGCCGGGACCTCCAACGCGGGCATGATCGATCCTCTGGCGGCCTGTGCGCAGATCGCCCGCGGCGCCGAACTCTGGTACCACGTGGATGCGGCCTGGGGCGGAGCGCTGATCGCGTCCAAGCGGCTGCGCGGCATCCTCGCCGGGATCGAGCTGGCGGACTCCGTCACGATCGACGCACACAAGTGGTTTGCGACGACGATGGGCTGCGGCATGTTCATTACCCGGCACGCGAGCGTGCTGTCGAGCGCGTTTCAGGTCTCGGTCAGCTTCATGCCTTCCAATGTTCCCGGTGTCGACCCCTATGTGACGACGCTGCAGTGGTCGCGGCGCTTTCTCGGTCTGCGCTTGTTCCTGTCGCTTGCGGCGGCCGGATGGGCCGGCTACGGCGATCACGTGGAGCGCTCGATCGCGCTGATCGCGCTGCTCAAGGAGAAGCTGGCGGCCCGGGGATGGCGCATTGCCAATGACTCTTCGCTCGGCGTGCTGTGCGTCGAGCCTCCGCCGGGGTTCGGCGCAGTCCGCTCGATCGTCGGCCGGGTCGTGGCCTCGGGCCGCGCCTGGGTGGCGGCGGCAACGTTCGAGGGGCGCGAAACCATCCGGATATGCGTGACGCACGGCGAGACCGGGCCTGGCGATATCGACGAGCTGGTGAACGCCCTATGCCAATGAGCGCCCGCGGCTTGGTGCAAACATCTGACGATTCGGGAAGCGACGAGAAGCCGGGTGGAAGCACTGGCCTGCCCAGAGATCGATTGATCGAACTGGTCATGCAGATGCTGTCGAAGAGCTCGATCACCCGGGCGCCATCGATCCATGACCAGCTCAGCGAAGCCGGTCTGACCTCGCTCGACATGGTCAACCTGATGATCGCGGTGGAGGCCGAATTCGGCATCACGATACCGGCGTCGGACATCACCCCCGCGAATTTCCGTTCCATCTCGACGATCGAGGCCTTGATCGTGAGGATCGCCAACAGGGGAATCCAGTGACCAGACCTCAGGCCGGCCGTAAAAACACGCTCACGCTCCAGGTCGGAGCCGACAATCGCCCGGAGAGCGTTCCTGCGTCGGGAGACCTCAAGTCTCGCACGGAAGCCGCCGCCGCGGTCGCTGCAGCGAACGCCGCGCGGGTCGATCGCGACGCACGCTTTCCCGAAGAGGCAATCACGGCGGTCCGGGCGCAACGCCTGCTGGGGATCATGGTTCCCCGCGAGCTCGGCGGCGACGGTGCCGGCCTGTCCGACGTCGTCGACGTGTGCTACGGGCTTGGCCGGGCATGCTCCTCGACGGCCATGATCTATGCGATGCACCAGATCATGGTCGCCTGCGTGCTGCGGCATAGAGGAAACAACGCCTGGCACGAGCGCCTGCTGCGACGCCTTTGCGCCGAGCAGCTGCTCCTTGCCTCTTCGACGACGGAAGGCAAGGGCGGGGGCAACGTACGCTCCAGCGAAGCGCCGATCGAGCGCAGCGGCTCCCGCATAAGCCTGGAGCGGCGCGCGACCGTAATCTCCTATGGCGCGGATGCGGACGCGATCGTGACGACCGCGCGTCGCGCCGCCGATGCCGCGGCTTCCGACCAGGTCCTCGCGGTGTTCCTCAAGGAAGACTATTCGCTCGAGCCCCTCGTTGCGTGGGACACGCTGGGAATGCGGGGCACCTGCAGCGCCGGCTTTACTCTCAGAGCCGGCGGTGACAGCGACCAGATCCTGCCAGAGCCCTACGAGCTGATCCACGTGCAGACCATGACGCCGGTCGCCCACCTGACATGGGCCAGCGTGTGGGCCGGGGTCGCGGCCGGAGCTGTCGAGCGCGCCCAGTTCTTCATCCGCAACGCAGCGCGCCAGGCAAGCGGCCAGCTCCCCCCTGGCGCGGCCCATTACACGAGGGCCACTTCCTCGCTGCTGACGCTGCGAGGGGTGGTGGCTGCGTTGCTGCGGCGATTCGAGCAGGCATCGCACGACCAGGCGGCGCTCGCCTCGCTCGACTTCCAGACCATGGTCAACCTGACCAAGGTCGAGGCGTCGGAGCTGGCGGTATCGACCGTGATGAGCGCCCTGCGGGCATGCGGGCTGTCGGGCTACCGAAACGACGGCGAATTCAGCGTCGGCCGCTATCTCCGCGACGTCCTGTCCTCGCCCATCATGATCAACAACGATCGCATCCTCGCGAATGCCGCGGCCGCTTCGTTGATGAGCGCCGTGCCCGGCTCATTGATCGGCTAGGACCGCGACGCAGGCCGGGCAGCATGGACATCCGCAACACGGCGAGGGAAACCTCCGCGAAGTCGAACGACCCGCTCGAATCGCTGGCCGCGGCGCTGTTCCGGCCGATGGGCGTCGACGGCATCTACGCTCGTACTGCGCTCTACGAAGAGGTGATCGAGCGCCTGTCTGCTTTTATCTCGCGCCACCGCGAGCCCGCCACGGAAGTGTTGCGCTTTCCCCCGGTCATGAGCCGCCAGCAGCTGGAGAAGTCGGGCTATCTGAAGAGCTTCCCCAACCTGCTCGGCTGCGTCTGCGCGCTGCACGGAACCGAAGCAGAAATCCGCGGAGCCGCCGAGCGCCATGAGGCGGGCGGCGATTGGACCTCCGCGCTGGCCGCGGCTGATCTAGTGCTCTCCCCGGCCGCCTGCTATCCGGTGTATCCGCTGGCGGCGAGCCGCGGCCCGGTCCCGCGCGGCGGGCTGCGGTTCGATGTAGCCAGCGATTGCTTCCGGCGCGAGCCGTCCAGGCATCTCGATCGCCTGCAGTCGTTCCGCATGCGCGAATACGTCTATATCGGTCCTCCCCGGGAGGTGACCCGTTTCCGGGAGCGTTGGACCGGGCAGGCCCAGCGCCTGGCGGACGAGTTGGGGCTGCCTTACCGGGTCGCTCCCGCAAACGACCCTTTCTTCGGCCGCACCGGCCAGGTAATGGCGATCAGCCAGCTCCAGCAATCGCTGAAATTCGAGTTGCTGGTCCCTGTGCATTCGGCCGAGCAGCCGACCGCCTGCATGAGCTTCAATTACCATCAGGACCATTTTGGAACGACCTGGGGCCTGCGCGACGAGAGCGGCGCGGTCGCACACACCGGCTGCGTCGCGTTCGGCATGGATCGTCTCGCCGTCGCGCTCTTCTGGAAGCACGGCCTGGATGTGCAGAAGTGGCCTGCCGCGGTCCGCAACGCCCTGGCGATGCGCTGATTTCGCCTCGCGTACAACATCGAGCCAAGCATGCCTGTTGATCCGCATATCAGGCGGATTCTCGACATGCTGGCGGCGGCCGGCGCGGCGGACGCAGCGCGCCTGACCCTGGGCGAGCGGCGCGACGCCTTCCGCAAGCTGATGAGCCTCTCCGAGAGCAGCGTCGCGGTCGGCCATGTGGAGGACCGCGCGTTGCCGGGTCCGGACGGCCCGATTCGCGTGCGCATCTATACGCCGATCGACACGCGCTCCGACCGGCTGCCCGGGCTGGTCTATTTCCACGGCGGCGGGCTGGTCGCGGGTAGCCTGGACACGCACGAAGGCATTTGCAGGCCGCTCGCCAACGAGACCGGCTGCCGGCTGGTATCAGTCGATTACCGGCTGGCGCCCGAGCACAAGTTTCCCGCCGCTATCATGGACGGCTACGTGGCCACGCTATGGGCCGTCGAGCACGCCGCCGAGCTGAGCATCGACCCGGAGCGGATCGCGGTAGGCGGCGATTCTGCCGGCGGCACGCTTGCGGCAATCGTCTGCCAGCTGGCCAGACAGGCGCGGGGAGTCAGGCTTGCAGCCCAGCTGTTGTTGTGCCCGATCACCGATTTTGCCGCGGACACCGAGTCGCGGTGCGCCTTCGCAGAGGGATATCTGCTGCACAAGGCGACGCTGGACAGGGATCTCGAGCACTATATCCCGGCCGGCCTGAACCCGGCCGATCCATGCGTGTCGCCGCTTCGCGCCCCGGATTTCCACGGCCTGCCGCCGGCATACATCCACACGGCGGAATTCGACCCGGTCCGCGACGAGGGCAGGGCCTACGCCGACAGGCTGGCGCAGGCAGGCGTCGAGGTGAGCTACACCTGCCACCCGGGCATGACTCATCTTTTCTACGGCATGACCAGCGTCGTTCCGTACGCGCGCAGCGCCATGAAGCGTATCGGCGGCGAAATCAGGGCGGCATTCTACGGGGCGCTACGCCATGCCGGATAGGCTCGAAGTCGAGCGCCTGCTTCGCGAGCTGTATGCCGCGCGCCTGGGCGGCGACCTCGAAGCGCTTTGCCGGACCTTCGCAAAGGACTCCAGGCTGGACATCGCGGGCACGAGCTACTCCACCCCGATGGCGATCAGAGCGGCCGGCCTGGGTGAAATACGCAGCTGGCTCGCACTGCTGGTCAAGACGTTCCAGCTCAGCGACCAGGAGATTCTTTCCATGATCATCGACGGCGAGGCGGCTGCCGTGCATTGGCGGGCCAGAATCCGCTCGAAGATCACGGGTACGACGGTCCTGACCGAGCTGGTCGACGTCGTGCGGGTCCGCGAGGGCCGCATCGCATCATATACGGAATTTTTTGTGCCACGGGGAGGGTAGCGCAATGAGCGTGAGGTCCGCAGTCCTGTCGCAGTTCAAGCAAGTCGCCCAGGAGCAAAACAAGAAGCTGGCGCCCCTGTCCGACGATCTTCCTCTTTCCGAGTCGGGCCTCGACTCGCTGTGCTTTGCGATCATCGTCACGCGTCTGGAGGACGCGCTGGGAGTCGATCCGTTTACTTCCACCGAACAGACCGAGTTCCCCGTGACCCTGGCCGACTTCATCCGGTTCTATGAGGATGCCGCAAAGTAATCAGGGCTCGCTCTGGAGCCGCTCGAGCGCCGCGGGGCGCCTGTCGGAGCGCTCTCTCTGGGGCGCCGATGGCAGCGTCGCCCTGGGCGATCTGGCGTGGGGCTCGAGCCTCGGTGCTCGCCTCGAGGAGCTTGCCGGACGCTGCGTACTCGTCGCCACCGCGGACCAGCTCACCGCGGCGCTGGCGCTCATCGAGCTCGACGGCATCGCGCGCAGACTGATTCTTTCCCCTCCCGATCTGCCCACGGAGCATCTTCCGTTCGTCATCACGGCCGCGGCGGTGGACGCCGTGGTGTCCGATCGGCCGGCGCTTGAGGCCGGCACGCCAGGCGCCGCATCCTTCGTCAGCTGCAGCCTGAAAGTCGCGCCCGCCGCTTTCGAGCGGACTGAACGCTACCAAACCGAATGGATCCTCCTCACCTCCGGCACGACCGGGCTGCCGAAGATGGTCGTGCACACGCTGCCGAGCCTGGCGGGCGCGATCCAGCCGGGCAGCGCGGCGCCGCAGCAGCTGTTGTGGAGCACCTTCTACGACATCCGCCGCTATGGCGGCCTGCAGATTTTTCTGCGCGCGCTGCTCGGCGGCGGATCGATGGTGCTGTCGAGCGCCCGCGAATCGACGGGCGATTTCCTCCTGCGGGCCGCAGCGCGTGGCGTCACCCACATGTTGGGAACGCCAACTCATTGGCGCAACGCCCTCATGAGCCCATCGGCTCGCAGGCTTACGCCTCAATACGTCCGCTTGTCAGGAGAAATCGCCGACCAGGCAATCCTCGATCATCTGCGGGCTTTCTATCCAGGGGCCGCCATCGTGCATGCGTTCGCCTCGACGGAGGCCGGCGTGGGGTTTGAAGTCGGCGACGCTCTGGCGGGGTTTCCGGCCAGCCTGATCGGGCGCGACGCCGCTGGCGTGGAGATGAAGGTCAAGGATGGCTCGCTGCGGATTCGCTCGGCGCGCACCGCGGCGCGGTATCTGGGCAGCCGCTCCGCCACCCTGCCGGACGCCGACGGCTTCGTCGACACGGGCGACATCGTGGAGCTCCGCGGTGAACGCTATTACTTCGTCGGCCGAAGGGACGGCGTCATCAACGTCGGCGGCCAGAAGGTGCACCCGGAGGAGGTCGAAGCGGTGCTCAATTCCCACCCGCAGGTGCGCATTTCGCAGGTGCGGGCCAAGAAGAACGCCATCATGGGGGCGCTCGTCATCGCTGACGTGGTGCTGAACGGAGAAACCGGCGCCGCGAGCGGGCGCGGCAAGGGACTCGAGCACGCGATCCTCGAGCACTGTCGCGCGGCGCTTCCCCGGCACAAGGTGCCGGCGGCGATCAACTTTGTTTCTTCCCTGGCCGTTGCCCCGACGGGTAAGATCGTGCGCAGGAATGCGTAATGTCCTCGTGACGGGCGGAAGCCGGGGGCTCGGCCTGGGCATCGTGCGCAGGCTAGCGGCAGCTGGGTACCGCGCCATCGCCGTTGCGCGGAAAGAGAGCGACCCGCTGAGATCGGCGCTGCAGGAAGCCGAGCGCGACCATCCGGGGTCGCTGCGCTTCGTCGCGTTCGATCTCGCGGAGATCGACGCTATTCCCCGGCTGGTTCGGGCGTTGCGCAAGGAATTCGGGCCGATCTACGGGCTGGTCAACAACGCCGCCGTCGGCTTCGACGGCATCCTCGCTCTGATGCCCACTTCGCAGATCGAGCAGCTGGTGCGCGTAAATACGCTGTCGCCCATCGTCCTGACGAAGCACGTGGTGCGCTCCATGATGGCCGATGGCGGCGGGCGGATCGTGAACGTCGCCTCGGTCGTCGGCTTCACCGGATATAGCGGGCTGTCGGTCTACGCGGCGACGAAGGCGTCCATCATCGGCTTCACGCGCTCGCTTGCGCGGGAGGTCGGGCGCATGGGCGTGAACGTGAATTCGGTCGCCCCCGGCTTCGTGGACACCGACATGACCCGGGGGCTCAAGGCCGAGCAGCGGCAGCAGATCGAGCGGCGCAGCGCGCTGCAGCGCCTTCCCGGCATCGACGACGTGGCCTGCGCCGTCGAATTTCTTCTCGGCGACGGTGCGAAGAGCATCACCGGAACCGTCCTCACGGTGGATGCCGGCAATACCGCCTAGAACTTCCGCTGCCAAGGCGTGGCTGCGCGCGCTCGAGCTGACCGCGCCGATCGCCAGCCATCCTCGCCGCATCCTCCCCAACGTGATCGAGGAGCTCGCCGAGGCATGCGGCGAGGCCCCGGCCCTGCTCTCCGACCGCGAGCGCCTGACCTATCGCGCGCTCGCCGAGCGCTCGAACCGGTATGCCCGCTGGGCGCTGGAGCAGGGTCTCGCCAAGGGCGAAACGGTCTGCCTGCTCATGCCGAACCGGCCGGAGTACATGGCGATCTGGCTCGGTGTCACCCGCGTCGGCGCCGTGGTGTCGCTGCTCAATACCAGTCTGGTCGGTCCTTCGCTCGCGCACTGCATCAAAATCGTCGCGCCCAGGCACATCATCGCCGCCGCCGAGTTCATCGACCGGCTCGCCACGGCGCTGCCGGGCGCGACGCAGGTCTGGGCGCACGGCGCCGGACCGGGCTCATTCCCGCGCATCGACGTCGACATCGAACGCTACGCAGCCCAAAAGCTGAGCGCGGCGGAGCTCAGGCCGGTGGGCGTCGAGGACCGGGCGCTGCTCATGTACACCTCGGGAACGACCGGGCTGCCCAAGGCGGCAAACATCAGCCATTTCCGGCTGATGCAATGGAGCCATTGGTTTGCCGGCATGATGGACACCCGCCCGGGCGACAGGATGTACAGCTCCCTGCCGATGTACCACAGCGTCGGCGGCGTGCTGGCGACCGGCGCGGTGCTGGTCGGCGGCGGCTCGGTGGTGGTCCGCGAAGGATTCACCGCCCGCCATTTCTGGGACGACATCCTGCGCTGGGACTGCACGCTGTTCCAGTACATCGGCGAACTGTGTCGTTATCTGCTGCGCACCGATCCCCTTCCGCATGAGACCGAGCACCGCATCAGGATGTGCTGCGGCAACGGGTTGAGACCCGATGTATGGCACGATTTCAAGTCGCGCTTCCGCATCCCGCGGATTCTCGAGTTTTACGCGGCGACCGAAGGCAACGTCTCCCTGTTCAATATCGAGGGCAAGCCCGGCGCCATCGGCCGCGTTCCCTCGTTTCTCGCGCATCGGTTCCCGGCCGCGCTGGTGAAGTTCGACGTCGAGAAGGACGCGCCGATCCGCGATGAAGAGGGATGGTGCGTTCGCTGCGCTGCCAACGAGGTCGGAGAAGCGATCGGCAGGATCGGCGCTGAGCCGTCGAATATCGCCGGCCGGTTCGATGGCTACACCAGCGAGGAGGACTCGGAAAAAAAGATCCTGCGCAACGCGTTCGAGCCTGGAGACGCCTGGTTTCGCACCGGCGACCTGATGCGACAGGACGCGCAGGGCTACTTCTATTTTGTCGATCGGATCGGCGATACCTTCCGCTGGAAGGGCGAGAATGTCGCCACCTCCGAGGTTGCAGAAGCGATCTGCGCGTTCCGCGGCGTGACGGACGCCAATGTCTACGGCGTGCAGATTCCGGGTACCGAGGGCCGGGCCGGAATGGCCGCCCTGGTCACCGAGGATGAGCTGGATCTGGCGGCGTTCCGGACGCACCTGAGCGCCCGCCTGCCCGGATACGCGCGCCCGTTGTTCCTGCGTCTGCGGAGCAGGATGGAACTGACCGCCACCTTCAAATACACGAAGCATGAGTTCGTGCGCCAAGGCTACGATCCGGCGGCCACTGCCGACGCCCTCTACTTTGACGATCCGGAACGCCGGGCATTCGTACGGCTTGACCAGGCGCTCTATCACCGCATACAGACTGGCCAATTCCGCTTATGAGCTGAAGCGCTAGAATCGCTAGCCCAAAGGAGGAGGACGAAATGAAAAAACTGATCGCTGGAGCGCTGGCCGCGCTTCTGCCGCTTGCCGCCGGGGCGGCTTACCCCGAGCGTCCCATCAAGCTCATCGTGCCGTGGGCCGCGGGCGGCGACACCGACAATATCTTCCGGCCGTTCGCGCCGCTGCTGCAGAAGCAGCTCGGAGAGACGGTGGTGATCGCGAACGTCGGCGGCGCCTCGGGCACCAGGGGCGCCAAGGAGGCGAAGGATTCTCCGCCCGACGGCTACACGCTCTACGCCGTGCATGATTACATCCATTCGACGTATTGGGCCGGCGTCGCCGACGTGAATTACACCGACTTCGAGCCGATCTGCCTGATCTCCTCGACCGCGTCGGTGCTCACGGCAAGCCCGAAGACGCCGTGGAAGAGCTGGCAGGAGTTCCTCGCCGACGCGAAGAAGCGCCCCGGACAGATCACGGTCGGCGCGACGCTCGCCTCGACCAGCCACTTCTTCCCGGCGCTGATCGAGCAGGCCACCGGGGTTAAGTTCAAGTATGTCTCGTACGAAGGACTCGCGCCGCGCATGAACGCGATCCTCGGCGGTCACGTCGATCTGACCGACTCCAATCTCACCCAGAAGGGAAAGGTCGACGCCGGCCAGCTCAAGTTTCTCGCCATCGCCACCGAGAAGCGGCATCCCGAGATGCCTAACGTGCCGACGCTGAAGGAGCTCGGCGTCAACGTCGTGTATGACGTGAACCGCGGCATCATGGTGCCCAAAGGCGCGCCGGCCGGCGTGATCGCCAAGCTCGAATCTTCCTGCGCCGCCGCGGCGAACGAGCCGGCGTTCGCCCAGGCGATGAAGCTGCAGGGAACAGACGTGCGCTACATGGGCCGCCCTGAATACGCGAAGTGGCTCAAGCAGAACGATGACCTGAACAGGAACCTGGCGAAGGATCTCGGGCTGCTCAAGCGTTGAAGCTCTCCAGGGACGGCTGGGCGGGGCTCGTCGTTCTCGCGGCGAGCCTGGTTCTTTCCGGGTTGACGCTGGAGTTGAAAGCCAACCCGCTGGTCCCGATCGGGCCCGGGTTCTATCCACGCATCGTGCTGGGTGTCACGGCGCTGCTTGCCGCGCTGCTCGTTGTTACCGACTGGTACGCGGCGAAGAAGGCCGGACCCAAAGTCCCTGCCGACTATGCCGCGGTCGTCGTGCAGTTCGCGGTGTTCGGCATCTACGTGGCCGCGTTGCCCTGGCTCGGGTTTCGTATCGCCACGTTCGCCTACGTCGCGGTGACCAACGCGCTGATGGACCCGCCGCGAGGCGCGAGGCAATGGACGCGAGCGGCAACGATCGCGCTCGCAAGCGCGCTCGCCACCTATTTTGTCTTCGAGCACTACCTGTCGGTGCTGCTGCCGCGCGGGCGCTGGACGGATTTCTAGCCGATGTACGAGCTGCTTGCCGCAGGGCTGGTCAACATTGCGCAGGTGAAGTATCTGCTGCCGCTGTTTTTCGGCACGCTCGCCGGGGTAGTGGGGGGAGCGCTGCCCGGCGTGACGATCACCATGACCATCATCGTGGTGCTGCCTTTTACCTTCGGACTCGACCCGCTGCAAGGGCTTGCGGCGATGACCGGGGTCTATGTCGGCGGCTCGGCAGGCGGGCTGGTCACGGCGGTGCTGCTCGGCATCCCGGGAACCCCCGCGGCAATCGCCACCGTCTTCGACGGCCATCCGATGGCGAAAAAGGGCGAGCCGGGCCGCGCCATCTGGCTCGGCGTCTGGGCGTCGTTCTTCGGCGGTCTTCTCGGCGGCGTGTTTCTGATCGGCGCCACCGCACCGCTCGCGGCAATCGCGCTTCAATTCGGGCCGTGGGAGTTCTTTTCACTGTTCATACTCGCCGTGTCGATGGTCGCCGGGCTGACCGAGGCATCACTGCTGAAGGGGTTGATCGCCGGCGGGCTCGGTCTGATCGTCACCGTGCTCGGCAGCGACCCGGTGATGGGCCAGGAGCGGCTGACGCTCGGCATCGACTTCGTGAAAGGCGGCATCGACTTCCTTCCGGTGCTGATCGGGGTGTTCGCCTTTGCGCAGATCATGGGCGAGATCGAGCGCAGCGGCGGTAAAGCGCAGCTCGCCGGCTCGCTCGAGCGCGGCGTCAAACTCACCGTGTCCCATGCCAAGGTGATCTGGGAGATCCTGTCACGGCCGTTCCAGCTGCTGTGGTTCGCGTTCGTCGGGGTGCTGATCGGCGTGCTGCCTGCGATCGGCGCCAGCGCGGCGAGCATGATGGCCTACGACCAGGCGAAGAAGATCTCGCGCCGGCCGGAGAAGTTCGGCAGCGGCATTCCGGAGGGCATCATCGCCTCGGAATCGTCGAACAACGCCAACGTCGGCGGCTCGCTCGTCACCATCATGGCGTTCGGCATTCCCGGCGACTCGGTGACCGCAGTCATGCTCGGCGCGCTCACGATTCACGGCATCCAGTCGGGGCCGCTTTTCATTTCGCAGAATCCGCAGCTCGCGTACGGCATTTTCGCCGCTTACCTGCTCGCGCATCCGATCATGGTGCTGATCCTCGCGCTCGGCGCGCGCTGGATGCTGCGCATCGTGACGCTGCCGAAAGCGGCGCTTTTCCCCGTGGTCCTGGTGCTGTGCGTGATCGGCGCCTACGCCCTGAACAACACCATGGCCAACGTCTATGTGCTGCTGGTGTTCGGCGTGCTCGGTTACCTGATGGTGAAGTTCGGCTTTCCGCTCGCGCCGTTCATCCTGGGCGTGATCCTCGGCGACCAGATCGAGATCAACCTGGTGCGATCGATCATGACCGATTCCAATCCCTGGCTGTTCATCACGCGGCCGATTTCCGGGGGCCTGCTGCTCGCCTCGGTTCTTTCCGTTCTGTTCGCGCTGTGGCAGCATCGTCGAATGCAGAAAAAGACCGCCGCGGCGGATGGCGACTCGGACTTCTAGGAGAGCTTCATGAAAAACCTCGAAGCGGTTGCGGGAAACGGGCTGCTCGACCGTCGCGCCTTTCTCCGCGGCGGCGCCGCGCTCGCGGCGGCCATGACGGGCTACACGCTGGCGGGGCCGGCCAGCGCCGAGCCGCTGGCCGATGATCCGTGGAGCAGGGCGCCGGGCACGAATGTCCCGGCTTACGGCGTTCCGTCGCGGTTCGAGAAAAGCGTCGTGCGCACCCTAAGCAACCCGAACGGCGAGCCCCGGACTCAGCACGGCCGTACGCCGCATCACCTGCTCCAGGGCACGTACACCCCGAACGGCCTTCATTTCGTCATTTCGCACGCTGGCGACGCCGATATCGATCCGGAGAAGCACCGCCTGGTGATCCACGGCCTGGTCAAGCGGCCGCTGCTGTTTACCCTCGATGCGCTGGCGCGCTATCCGATGGTGTCGCGCATGACCTTTGTCGAATGCGGCGGCAACAGTGCGCCGCTGTTTTCCCGCGAGCCCATCCAGGCGAGCGTGCAGGCGCTGCATGGCCTTGCGTCCTGCGCGGAATGGACCGGGGTGGCGCTCTCCGCCCTGCTCGAGGAAACCGGCGTCGACCCCAAGGCGAAAT
Source organism: Betaproteobacteria bacterium (assembly GCA_005881595.1). Taxonomy (GTDB): domain Bacteria; phylum Pseudomonadota; class Gammaproteobacteria; order Burkholderiales; family SG8-39; genus SCGC-AG-212-J23. Next base: position 26,627 of record VBBY01000015.1, read on the forward strand.
GGCTGGTCGCCGAAGGCGCGGACGCGCCAGCGCTGAGCCGCAGCGTGCCGCTCGCCAAGGCGCTCGACGACGCCATGATCGCGCTCTACCAGAACGGCGAGCGGCTGATGCCCGGCAACGGCTATCCGATGCGCCTGCTGCTTCCCGGCTGGGAAGGCAACATGAACGTGAAATGGCTGCGCCGGCTGAAGCTGGTCGAGGCGCCGGCGATGAGCTACTACGAGTCGCGCACGTACGCGCCCATTCTGCCGAACGGGAAGGCGTATCAGTTTTATTTCCTGCAGGAGGTGAAGTCCTTCATCACCCACCCGTCGCCGGGGCTGATGCTGAAGGCCCCGGGCTTCTACGAGATCTCCGGCATCGCTTATTCGGGCAACGGCCGGATCTCGAAAGTGATGGTCTCGGCCGACGGCGGCCAGAGCTGGGCGCAAGCGGCCTTGCACGAACCGGTGCTCAGCAAGGCCTTTACGCGGTTCCGTGTCCCCTGGAACTGGAATGGCGGCCCGGCCGTGTTGCAAAGCCGCGCCTGGGACGAGGCGGGCAACGTGCAGCCCACGCGCGCCCAGATCATCGCCGTGCGGGGGCAGGCTGCGAAAGTGCCGCGCGTCACCGCCTTCCCGAGCCAGCACTACAACGGCGTGACCAGCTGGGCGATCAGCAGCGCCGGGGCGGTAAGCCATGTCTACGCATAAGCTGACCGCTGCTCTGTCGATTTTCGCGGTCAATTTCGGCTGTCTCGCGGCTGGGCCCAACCTCGGCAAGCCGATCGATGCCGCTGAGATCGCCGCCTGGGACATCAGCATCCCGCCCGACGGCACCGGCCTGCCGCCCGGGAGCGGCACGCCCGCGCAGGGCGCGTCTATCTACGCGCAAAAGTGTGCCGCGTGCCACGGCGAAAACGGCAAAGGCGCGGCGAACGCCGCCGTGGTTGGCGGCGCCGCGCTCACCAACGGCATCGACACGGTGAAGACCATCGCCAACTTCTGGCCCTATTCGACCACGCTGTTCGATTTCATCCGGCGCGCGATGCCGTACCAGCAGCCCAGGACGCTCACCAACGACGAGGTCTACGCGCTTACCGCTTATATCCTCGCGCTCAACAAGCTGATCGGCGAGAACGAGGCCATGAATGCCCAGACGCTGCCGAAGGTGAAGATGCCGAACCGGGATGGATTCATCCCGCGCTTTCCCGACAAGTTATAAGCATGCCGGTCGCGCGCTTTGCTGCCCCATTACTTGGGAGGTTTTAGCAGCAAGGTGGAGGTGCTGTTTAGGATGTTCGTGATTAGCGGCAGGACCGTGGTCGTGGTCGGGGCGAGGTTTGTGCTCGTCACCACTTGGGTCAGCGTGGTGGTCGTCGTGGGGTTGGCCGGATCCACTACAGGGGTCAGCATGATCTTGTCGGCGCCGGTCACGACCGGCGCCAGCGGGACAATGGTGAGCGGCGCTGTCCGAATTGGAGTCGATGTCTTCGTCCGTGCTGTCTGAATGGTCGGTGACGTCCCCGGCGCGTCGATGGGGGTCAACAAAAGGGTTTGTGGCGTGACCCGCGGGAGCGGCGTGGTCCGGCCGAAAAGGGCTGCCGGCGGCGCCACCAGTACGGGCGGCGTGGTGCCCTGCAGCGCGGCGAAAGCGGTCTGGTCGCGGCTGACGAGCAGCATGACCCCGGCTCTGTTCTCCATGCTTGTCACGCCCTCGAAGACGTGGTCGTAGGTTCCCGCCGGCACCTCCAGAGACGCCGCCTGCAGCGGCACATGAACGATCTCGAAATCCGTGCCGCGCACGCCAATAGTCACCGTCGCCGTTTTGATCCGGTAGCGTTCGCGATTTTGGCGTCCTATCACGCCCGTGATCGAACGCAGTCCACCCTTCAGGACCGACATCAGGAAGCTGGCGTTGCGGTCCTGCTCGCCCGCGTAAGAGAACCTTTCGAGCTTGATTTCGGTATCGCCGCGCACCGACATCAGCGCGCCGTCGGTCATGCGCAGCTGGGCGAGCGCGCCGACTGCGGTGACGATGGATTCGCCTTCGTAGAACTCGGCCGCGCGCTGCGCCACGCGCTGTGGCGCGCCTTCGCGACCGACGCGCACGTCGCCGACGACGGAGAGGAATCGACCCGCTTCTGTGCCTTGCGCGCAGACCGGGCCTGCGGCTGCGGCCAGCGCCGCGAAGAGCATCAGGGGCCAGCAAGATTTAACAAACATTTGCACGTATCCTCGCTAGAAGTCCAAGCGCAGACGTTAGTTCCCGCGCTGTACCCTGCCAAGGAGAAATGCCCAACTCTCTCGCTCAACGCACAAACATTTGCAACTATCGTCGCTAAAAGTCCAAGCGCAGATTGATTGACGCATCCGTCCGCTCGTACTCGAAAAGCGGAAGATTGCTCTTGTTCTTGTAGTAAACCACCTGCGGACGCAGCGACCAGCTTTTTGCGAACGACCATGTCACACCGGCAGTAAGGTCGTAAACGCTGTCCACGCGCTTCGTATCGAAAAGCGCATTGACTTCAGAATACTTTCCGCGCTGAAGCCCGCCAAGAAAAAATGCCACGACTCTCTCGCTCAGCGCGGTCTGGGCCGTCAGGCGCGCGCCCAGAAACGGTTTGTCGCCATCCGCACGGCCGTTCATCGCCTTCTCGCGGCCGGCGAGGACGGTGAGGCCGAACGCGCCGCGTCCGTCGGCCGCCCCGCGCAACCATCCGACCGCCATCTGGTATAAGTCGAAGTTGTTGACCTTGAACGACTCGGGAATGAACAGGAAGCGGGTTGCCCCGGCATTCACGCTGAGCTGGTCGTGCCTGGTCAGAAGATAACGGTAATCCGCATTCAATCCAAAGCTGTCGCGGGTCTTCTCGTGGTCCAGCCAGTACCGTCCGCCATTTACACCGATGCGCACATTCGTCGCGCCTTCGCTGTACCCCACGCCCGCGCGCGCGTCGAGTGCTGAAAAATCCGCGA
>VBBY01000207.1 GCA_005881595.1 Betaproteobacteria bacterium
CGAGCCAGGGCTCGAAAATGACGCCGTACAGCCAGATCGCCATGGGCACGGTGAGATAGCCGAACACGCCGTGCGTGGACACCGTGGTTGGCGAGGCGATGGCGATCACGAAGCCGGTGCCAAGGGGAAGGAAAATCGTGAAGCAGATCGCCAGGGCGGCGGCCCTGCGGGAATCCGTGCCCAGCTTCAAGTCGACGTTTATTTTCATTGTTCTCTCCTGCGCCAGGGTCAGGCCAGCCGCTGTCCGGTCATTCGTTCCAGCACCCGGAGCGGCGAGGTTTCGGGAGCGCGCATCCCGCTCACCGCCAGCATGAGCGTCTCTTCCATCACGAACTGGCCGCTCATCGCGGCATGCAGCACCTGATCGGAAAACACGATCCAGGTCGAGCCGACCGGGAAATCGATCCGCTCCTGCGGGGCCTGGCGCTGATAGCCGGCATCGGCTTTGACCCGGTCGTGCAATTGCAGCATCAGGTGATCGTACGCACTGCGGCTTCGCTTGGTCACGCGCAGCGCGCGCAGCAGCCGGGCTTCGCCCGGCCACGCGCGGCGCGCGCGCGGCAGGAACCTGGCCGCCATGTCCGCGAACGGCTCTCCCACGCGCCAGGCGCGCGGCTTGCCCTGCGGATTGATGTTGGCGAACACGCGCAGGACGCGTGCGCCGCCGGTCGGATTGGAGGGAAAGGCATCGGTGTGCAGCCGCGCGTCATCCTTGCGGTAGGAGCTCTTGCGGCCGGCGACCTCGCAGGGGCGGAAGCTGGTGCTGGCGAGCGTGAGATGCGGCACATACCGCGGCAGCAGCGCGCCGATCAGCGTTGCGCATTGACTGGAAAAGCGCTCCATCATCGCCTGCATCAGGGCCAGGTCGTCGGCTCCGCCGCGTGCGCCGCGCAGCTTGCGCTCGCCGCCCCGCAAGTTGATGTTCTTCGTCTGGCCGTCGGACCATTCTGCCGAAAGGAAGCGCTGCTCGTGCGGCAGCAGGGCGAATTCGAGCCGCGGCAGATACAGAATGCGGCCCGCTTCCAGCGCGTCTGTCGCGGCGGCCTGCGCCGCCGCGGTGAGCGCCGGGTTCCAGATGTCGAGCTTCAGCTCTTCAAGCAGAGACGTGCTCATCGTTTGCGACGATCATACATCGGCCCCTGCGATCGATGCAGGCGCGGTACATGCCTTCGCTGTTGAACGGCATCGCGATGCGGCCGCCGCAGTCGACGGCAATCAGGCCGCCGCGACCGCCGAGGCGGGCGACCTGCGCCAGGGCGGCGGCGCCGGCCCGGGCGAGCGATTCGCCGCGATACCGCATGCGGGCCGCGACGTTGAACGCGAGCACCGAGCGCAGGAAGAGCTCGCCGTCGCCGGTGCCCGAGACGGCGCACGCGGCGTTGTCGGCGTAGACGCCGGCGCCGACGATCGGCGAATCGCCGACGCGGCCCGGGAGCTTGCCGGCGATGCCGCCGGTGGAGGTCGCCGCCGCGAGGTTGCCGGCGCGATCGAGGGCCACCGCTCCGACCGTGCCGTACTTTGATACTTTGTTCCTATGAAAATAAGAGGTGGAAATTATTTTCAGCCCGCGCTGACGCGCAAAGCGCTCGGCGCCGGCCCCGGCGAGCAGCACGTGCCGGCCGTGCTCCATCACCTCGCGCGCGGCGGCGACCGGGTTCCTGATGCGGCGCACGGCGGCCACTCCTCCGGCGCGCAGCGTCGCTCCGTCCATGATGCCGGCGTCGAGCTCGATCTCTCCGTCGCCGTTCGGCGCGGCGCCGCGGCCGGCGTTGAAAACGCCCGCATCCTCCAGCGTTGCGACCGCCGCGGCCACCGCGTCGAGGCTCGAGCCGCCGTCCTGCAGGATGCGGTAGCCGGCCTGCAGGGCACGCTCGAGCGCCGGGCGCTCGAGCCTCGTCGTGGCGCGCCGGATCTTTCCCGCGCCGCCGTGGATGGCGATCGCGCAGCGCGACTTCACCGTTTCTTCGCCTGGCCTTCGGCCGAGCAGGGCTGGTCGCTCGAGCAGCGATCGCCGATCACCCCCACGGCCTGGATCTCGATCTCGATGCCGGGGCGCGCGAAGTTGCTCACCGTGATCAGCGCGCTGCCGGGATAATTGCCGTTCTGGAACATGTCCTTGCGCATCTCGACGAAGCGGTCGCCGTAGCGCGGTTCCTTGATGAACACGGTCATCGTCACCACGCTGGCCAGGCTGCCGCCGGCGCGCCTGAGCACCTGGTCGATCTGCGAGAACACCTGCTTCACCTGCGCCTCGAAATTGTTGGCGATGTCCGCGCCCTGGCTGTCGCGCGTCGCCGTCTGGCCGGCGACCCAGACGATCTTGCCGCCTTCGGTCACCACGCCGGGCGAGAACGCCCGCGACAGCTGAAACGGCGTCTTCTCCATGTATTCCGCAGCGCCTGCGGCAAGCGGCAGCGACAGCAGCACGGCCGGCGGGACATTTCGCATCATTGCGGCGAGCTTCATGGCTTCTCCCTAAGAAACGACTGAGTGAAATTTCATGCTTTTTCCTGGGCCAGCAGCTTCTCGAAGCGCTGGTCCGGAGTCAGCCAGATCGCCGCGACCAGCACGTACAGCGCGCAGGCGATCCACGGCTGCACGAAGGCGAGCGGAATCGCGGCGACGTAGATGACCACGGAGATCTTTCCCTTGAAGTCCTTCCCCAGCGCCTTCGCCAGCAGGGAGTCGGTGCCGTGCGTGGCGAGCAGAGCGCGCGTCAGGATGTAGTAGGCACATGCCGCGCCGAGCAATACCACGCCGTACGCCGCGACCGTCACCGGCGCAAAGTGGTTCTCATCCATCCACCCCGTGACGAAGGGCACGAGCGACAGCCAGAACAGCAGATGCAGGTTCGCCCACAGCGTCGCGCCGTTCACGTGATGGACCGCGTGGAACATGTGGTGGTGGTTGCTCCAGTAAATGCCGGTGAAGATGAAGCTGAGCAGGTAGCTGAGGAACACCGGCACGAGCGGCGCAAGCGCGCTCGGGTCGGCGCCGTGCGGCACCTTCATCTCCAGCACCATGATCGTGATGATGACGGCGATCACGCCGTCGGTGAACGCTTCCAGTCTTCCTCTGGTCATGTAAATCCCCCACCGGTGCCGGCGATGGCCTCGCCGATGAACTCCCCCAGCGCCTCGAGCAAGTAGAGCACGCCCACTGCGCCAAGCGCGTAAAGGCAGATGATGCCGCCGCGCTTCCAGCCGCGCGAGCGAACGAAATACACCGGGAGCGCGACGATCGCAAGCGCCGCCACGCCGACGTTGAGAAGCGGCCCGGCCCGGTACCCGGTCTGGTCCTTGT
>VBBY01000208.1 GCA_005881595.1 Betaproteobacteria bacterium
GTAGAGGTTGACGTTGCGGTAGGACTCGACGCGGTCGCGCAGCATGTTCTTGTTGTCGCACCACATGAGCACGTTGGGCAGCCCCTGCTCGACGTTCTCGCGCGTGACGATGCGGTAGTCGCAGTCCTCGTCGAACAGCTCGACCCAGTCCTCGAGGCGGTCCTCGTCGAGCGCCATCGCGTATTCCGCCATCAGCTCGTAGAGGCGATTCACCTGATGGCGCCGGCGGGCTCGACTCCCATCAGCTCGGCCCAGTACGACCAGAAGCCGCGGATCGGCGTCTCGGTGACGCGGTGGGCGAGGTCGCGCACTTCGCCGCGGCCGCCCATCTCGATCACGGCGCAGCCCTCGCGCGTGCTGCGCGTCGCCTTCTGCACCGCCTCGATCGCTTCGCCGTCCTCCATGCTGACCAGCCCCGCCGGGCCGACCAGGTTGGCCGAGATCAGGCGGTGGCGGGTCATCGCGGCGTCGTCGTCGGCATAGCCGAACACGGTCTGGAACACCTCGTGCGCGCCCACCCCCTGCGGCCGGATCTGGCGCGTGGCGAGCGAGTTGTTGATCTGGATCAGCAGGGCGTTGGGAAAGAACACCGGCGCGGCGAGGTTCATGCCGTCGGAGTACTCGTTCTTGAATTCCAGCAATTTCCTGTCCCGCAACTGCATGCGATCGAGCCGGGCGGCGGTGCCGGCATATGCCGCCGTTGCATCTTCCTGGGTGTCGGTCGAAGCGTAGGCGTGGTTCATGTTGTGGCGGTGGCGGCCGTCCATCTTCACGCCGCCCTTCTGCGTCGCGCGGTCCACGCCGTAGGTGACGAAGAACTCGTGCAGGAGGCTCGCGTGGTAGGTGTCGCGCAGGTTCTCGGCGTAGAGCTTCCAGTTGCCGTGGATGCGCTGGCGCGAGTAGCCGAGGATGCGGATCGGGCGCGAGAGGAAGCGCTTGATGATCCCGGTGCCGAACTCGCCGAGGTAGGCTTCTAGCGGCTCGGCCCGGTCGGAGAAGCTGCCGAACAGCATGCCGTGGCAGCTCGCCAGCTTGAGCTTGCGCGGCGAGACGGCGTGCATGTCGAAATCCTGCGGCATGCCGCCTTCGCCTTTCAGCCCTTTGCGGAACGGCAGCCCGGTCAGCTCGCCGGAGCTCGAGTAGCACCAGCGGTGGTAGAGGCACACCAGCCGCTCGGCATTGCCGCGCAGCGAGCGCACGATCATCGCGCCGCGGTGCGAGCAGCGGTTGACGAAAGCATGGAGCGCGCCGTCCTTGTCGCGCGACACGATCACCGGCGTGTCGCCCACCCAGGTGGTGCGGAAATCGCCCGCATTCGGGATCTCGGCTTCCAGGCACAGGTAGCTCCACGCCGGGCCGCGGAAGATGCGCTCCATCTCCAGCTCGTAGATCGCCGCGTCGTGGTGCAGCCAGAACGGCACGCGCGAATAGTCGTTGCGGGGCCAGGCGATTTCAGGGTTCATGATGTGCTCCCAACCACGCTAAGAAGTCATTTCCTGAAGCCGAGAATGCCGGCCGCCGAGGAGCGCGGGTCACGCCGGCCGCTGCGCCCTTCATCGACCAGCATGAAGAAATCGAACAGGGCGCGGTTGAAGGCGTCCGGAGCCTCCAGGTTGACAGTATGTCCCGCGTGCGGCAGGACGACCAGTCCCGAGGTCGCGATGCTGCGCTTCATGAGCAGCGCCGGCTCGAGGCACGGCTCATCCTCGTCGCCGGTGATGATGAGCGTCGGCACGTCGATTCTCTTCATGCCGTCGACCAGCTCCCACAGCGAGGGGCGGCGCATCTGCACGCCGCGCATGGTGAGCGCCTGGCCTTTCGGCGAATGCTCGAGGAACTGGCGGGCGAACTCGGCCCAGCCGCGCGGGTCCTTGTTCTGGAACTGCACCCGCGTGGGTCCGAGCGCGTATTTCTTCGCCGCTTCGGCCCAGTCCGACTCGAAGGAAGACGCGGCGGCCTCGCACTCTGCCCGGAACTTCTCTTTCTTGTCGGGCTCGGCGCCGTAGCCGCAGCCCGCGATCACCAGCGAGCGCGCGCGTCCGGGGTAGGCGATGCCGGCGTGCAGGGCTGCGAAACCGCCCATCGACAGCCCGACGATGTGCGCGCGGTCGAGCTTCAGATGATCCAGCACCGCGATGACGTCGTCGCGCGCGTGGGCCTGGGAATAGCGCGCCGGATCCTCCGGCACGTCGGAGGGCGGAAAGCCGCGCGCATTGAAGGCGATGCAACGGAAGTAGCGCGCGAAAAAGCGCATCTGCGGCTCCCAGCTGCGATAGTCGCCGGCGAATTCATGGATGAACAGCAGCGGCATGCCGCTGCCCGCCTCCTCGTAATGGAGGCGGGTGCCGTCCTTGGCGGTGGCGTACGACATGAACTTATCATAGGCTCCAACCGCCATGACCAAACAGTGGAACAGCGAAACGATCGAGAGCATGCTCGCGGCGCAGGGCATACGGCTGGCGCCTGGTCGTGCCGAGAAGATCGCGGCCGCCCTGAACGCCGCGACCTTATCCGGTTCCCTCCCTCTGGAATTTGAATCCGATCCGACCGGCTACCAGCTCGCCCTGGAGCGCTGCAAGGCAAAATGAGCGATCCGGCCGCTCTTTCCCTCGCCGCGGCTGCGCAGGCGCTGCGCGCGCGGCACGTCAGCTCACGCGAGCTGGCGGATGCTTGCCTGGCACGCATCGCCCGCTGGCAGCCGCGCATCAACGCCTTCATCTCCGTAGAACAACAACCTGCCGACGAAGGCGTGCCCCTTGCGCACAAGGACATGTTTTATCGCAAGGGCCGGGTCTCCAACTGCGGCTCGAAGATCCGGCGCGGCTGGATCGCGCAGGAGACCTCCACCGCGCTCTCGCGCCTCGATGCCGCCGGCATGCCGCAGATCGGCACGCTCAACATGGCGGAATTCGCCTACGGCCCGACCGGCCACAACGAGCACTGGGGCGACTGCCGCAATCCCTGGAATCCGGACCACATCGCCGGCGGCTCCTCGAGCGGTTCCGGCGCCGCGGTCGCGGCGCGCCTCGCCTTCGGCGCGCTCGGCTCCGACACCGGCGGCTCGGTGCGCATTCCGGCGGCGGCGTGCGGCGTGACCGGGCTGAAGACCACCTGGGGCAGGGTTTCGCGCCACGGCGCGATGCCGCTGTCCCATTCGCTCGACACCATCGGTCCGCTCGCGCGCAGCGCCGAAGACTGCGCTT
>VBBY01000118.1 GCA_005881595.1 Betaproteobacteria bacterium
CCGAACTCGAAATCGCGGAACGGCGCTCGCGCCTGGAACATTGCGCGCAGCTCGCCCCAGCCGGCCTCGCCCGCGCCGGCGACGGTATCGACGTAGTTCGGCCCGTGCACCATCTCCGTGAAGCGGTCCTGCGCGTCGGTCTCCCAGAAGAAGTCCGAGGACATCTGCACCAGGCTGCGGAAGCGCAGCTCGCTCTCGCGCTGCGATTCCTCCGCCTGTTTTCGCTTGAGGAACTGACCGATCTGGCTGCCGATGACGCGCGCGGCCTGCACCAGGCGCTGGTCGGGCTCGCGCACCGCCTGGCTCGAGAACGTGAGAACGCCGATGACGCTGCCCTCGGCGACGACGGCGAACGCAAAGCCGCCGCGCAGGCCGCTGCCTTCCCACAGCCTCTTATGTTGCACGCGCGGGTCGTGCACCGTGTCCTGCGACCAGATCGGCTCGCCGCTCTGCCAGACGTTGCCCGACAGGCCTTCGCCCGGGCGCAAGGTGATCGTCCGCGAGCGCTCGACGAATTGCCGCACCACCGGGTCGGCCACGCACCACGCGTCCTGAAAGCGCAGCAGGCCGCTTGCCTCGTCCAGCCTGAAGTAGCGGCCGCAGGCCCAGCCCTCGACCTCGCACACGGCCCGGATCACCTCGCGCACGACTTCGTTCGGCTCGTGCTCTCCGGCCAGCGCATGCGCGACCTGGTGCTCCAGGCGCAGCATCTGCTCGGCGCGCTTTTGCGCCGTGACGTCGCGGCCGACGCCGCGATAGCCCTTGAAGCGGCCGCGGTCGTCGAATACCGGCTCGCCGCTCAGCGACAGCCAGACGCTGTGGCCGTCGCTGGCGGCGCGCTGGATCTCGAAATCACGGAACGGCTCGCGGCGCTCGAGCTGGGCGCGGTGCCGCTCCCAGTCCGCTTCGGTCAGGTTGAGCGCCGGCTGCTCCCAGCGCTTGCGGCCAAGGTAGATCGAGGCGTCCAGGCCGCTCTTGTCGCCGACATAGCTCGACGTGTGGGTGAGGCGGAATTCGGCGTCCTGCTCCCAGTACCAGTCCGCGGAAAGCTGCGTCAGGCTGCGAAAGCGGGCCGCGCTTGCGCGCAGCGCGCGCTCGGCCGTGCGCGCGCGCATGGCGCCGCCGGCAGGCTTGTCCCTGCCACGGGTAATTGCCTTCCTTGCGCCGGCTGTGCGCCTGCGGCGAGTCGCCATCGCTCCCCAGCTCCCCCGCAGGCAATTTACTGGAGCACCATCCCCCCGTCCAGACCCAATGTCAAAAAAAGTGTGCGCTCGCGGGCTTATCGCCGGGCGCGTTCGCGGGCGAACAGGTAGAGGCCGCTCGCCACTACGACCGCGGCGCCGATCCAGACCGTGCCTGACGGCACGTCGCCGAACACCAGGTAGCCGAAAATCGCCATGTAGATCACCTGCTGGTACAGGAAGGGCGCCAGAACGGTCGCGGGCGCATAGCGATGCCCCAGGGCGAGCAGGTAGTGACCGAGCCCGCCCACCACCCCGAGCAGGCAGGCGAGGGTCCACTCCTGCCAGCTGTCGGGGGATTCCCAGGCGGCGAGCGCGAACGGTGCCAGCAGAATTGCCGCGCCGACTGCAGGCAGGTACTGGATCGTCTCTGGCGGGTCATACGCCGCAAGCCGCCGCGTCATCAGATTGAAGAGCGCGTACAGGAAGGCATTGCCGATCGACAGCAGCATTGCCGGATGGAACTCCGCGCTGCCGGGCCGCACGATCACCAGCACGCCGGCGAAACCGGCGAGGATCGCCCCCCAGCGCCCGGCGTCGAGCCGCTCGCCGAGCAGCGGCGCAGCGAGCAGCGCGATCACGATCGGCACGAGAAAGAAGATCGACGAGGTCACCGCCAGCTGCAGGTACTGCAGCGCCCAGTAGTTCATCCAGGTCATCGCGACGAACATCAGCGCGCGCAGCGCATGCCAGCGCAGGTGACCGGTGCGCACGAGGGCGAGGCCGCGCACCGGCAGCAGCAGCGCGGAAGCGAATACGACGTGGGTCACGAAGCGCAGCCACACGACCACGATCACCGGCATGCTGCCCACCAGCCACTTCGCGCTGCCGTCGAGCAGCGTGAACAGCACGTAGGTCAGCGACATCAGCCCGATGCCGATCAGGCGGTTGCGCGCGCTGTCGGCGTGGAGACCCGGACCGCTCAAGCCGCCTTTTTCGAGGCGCCGCGCGCTGCGTCGGCGACGGCGGCGCCGACTTCGGACGTGCTTGCCTTACCCTTCATGTCGGGCGTGCGGGGGCCTTCGAGGATGACGCGCTCGATCGCGCGCACTATGTCGGCCGCGGCCTGCGGATGCCCGAGATGCTCGAGCATCAGCGCGCCGGACCAGATCGTGGCGATGGGATTGGCGATCCTCCTGCCGGCGATGTCCGGCGCCGAGCCATGCACCGGCTCGAAGATGGAAGGCGCGGTGCGCTCGGGATTGATATTCCCGGAGGCGGCGATGCCGATGGTGCCGGCGGTCGCCGGACCGAGGTCGGAGAGGATGTCGCCGAAGAGGTTCGAAGCGACGATGACGTCGAAGCGCTCCGGGTTGAGCACCATCTGGATGGTGAGGCCGTCGACGTGGTACTGGTCGGTGCGCACGTCCGGGTACTGCCTGCCCATGGCCGCGAAGCGCTCGTCCCAGTACGGCATGGTGATGGTGATGCCGTTCGACTTGGTGCACGAGGTGAGATGCTTCTTGCGCGTGCGCGACAGCTCGAAGGCGTACCGCATGATCCGGTCGACGCCTTTGCGCGAGAAGATCGCCTGCTGCATTACTACCTCGCGCTCGGTGCCTTCATAGATGCGCCCGCCGACGTTGCCGTACTCGCCTTCGGTGTTCTCGCGCACCACGATGTAGTCGAGGTCGCCCGGCTTGCGGCCGGCGAGCGGGCAGGGCAGCCCCTCGAACAGGCGCACCGGCCGCAGGTTGACGTAAAGATCGAACAGGCGCCTGAAGTCGATGAGCAGGCCCCAGACCGCGATGTGATCGGGCACCAGGGACGGATTGCCGACGGCGCCGAAATACACCGCGTCGAATTTGCGCAGGATCTCCGGCGCATCCTGCGGGCACATCCTGCCGTGGGCCTGGTACCAGTCGCAGCTCCACGGGAACTCCTGCCACTTGAAGCGGATGCCGTGCTTCGCGCCGACGGCCTCCAGGACGCGGATGCCTTCGGGGATCACTTCGCGCCCGATGCCGTCGCCGGGGATGACTGCGATCTGGTGCTCGTGCATGAAGGAAATTCTATCAGGCATAGAATCGCCGGATGCGTTTCGCGTCGATCGAGACCTCCACCGAGTGGTGCTCGGTCGCGCTCTGGGCCGACGGCGAGATCGCGGCGCTCGAGCGCCGGGCCGCAACGCGCCATTCGGAGCTCGCCCTGCCGATGCTGGAGCGCCTGCTCGCCGCGGCGGGGATCGGCGCCGGCCAGCTCGACGCGCTCGCCTTCGGTGCCGGTCCCGGCTCGTTCACCGGCCTGCGGATCGCTTGCGGTCTGGCGCAGGGCCTTGCCTTTGCGCGCGGACTGCCGGTCATCGGCATCTCGACGCTCGAGGCGCTGGCCGAGGAATCGGGAGCGACGCGCGTCGTGGCCTGCCTCGATGCCCGGATGCGCGAAGTGTATTATTCGGCGCTCGAGAAACGCGGCGCGCGGTGGTGCGAAGTGATTCCGGCAGTTTGCGTAGCACCATCGGTCGCGCCGAGACCGCCTGGAGAGAATTGGGTGGGCTGCGGCAACGGATTTGCGGTTTACGGAGACCTGGGCTTGACGCGCGTGCTGCCTGAAGTTCATCCGAGCGCCGTGGCGGTCGCCAGGCTCGCTGGCCCGCGCCTTCAGGCGGGCGAGGGCATCGACGCCGCGCTCGCCGCGCCGATCTACGTGCGCGACAAGGTGGCCCTCACAACCGACGAGCAGCCGCGATGAGCGCAGTGCTAAAGGACGTCGCCGAGCTCGCGTCGATGCGCGAGCGCGACCTCGCCGAGGTGATGGCGATCGAGAGCGCCGTCTACAGCCATCCGTGGTCGCGCGGCAATTTCGCCGATTCGCTGCGCGCCGGATACGAATGCCGCACGCTGCGGCTGGGGACCGAGCTCGTCGGCTACTTCATCCTGATGGTCGCGGCGGGCGAGGCCCACCTGCTCAATCTGTCGATCGCCGCGGCGCACCAGCGCAGCGGGCGCGGCAGCGCGCTGCTGCGCGACGCAGCCAGCCTCGCGCGCTCGCTCGGCGCCCGCAACCTGTTTCTGGAGGTGCGGCCGAGCAACCTCGGCGCGCAGGCGCTGTACACGCGCTTCGGCTTCCGCAGGATCGGCGTCAGGCGCGGCTACTATCCTGCGCCGTCGGGACGCGAAGATGCGCTCGTGCTGACGCTGTCCCTGCAATGAGCCGGCGCGACGCGGTGCTCGCCGAGATGGGCCTGGCGCCGGTCTGGCGCCTGAGAAGCAAGGGGAAAAATCCGCGCGATCTCTGGATCGAGCTGAAACAGGCCGTGCCGGCCTGCACGGCATGCGGCCTGCACAAGACCCGCAAGCAGACCGTGCTGGGCGTCGGCGATGAGCACGCCGACTGGCTGCTGATCGGCGAGGCGCCCGGCGCCGAGGAAGACCGGCTGGGCGAGCCCTTCGTCGGGCAGGCCGGGCGGCTGCTCGACAACATGCTCGCCGCGATCGGCCTGAAGCGCGGCGAGAACGTGTATATCGCCAACGTCCTGAAATGCCGCCCGCCGGGCAATCGCAACCCGGAGCCTGAGGAGGTACGGAAGTGCGCGCCGCACCTGCTGCGCCAGATCGAGCTGATCGAGCCCAAGCTGATCGTCGCCATGGGGCGCTTCGCCGCGCAGACGCTGCTCAACAGCGATGCCAGCATCGCCAGCCTGCGCGGCCGGCTGCACAGCTACGCCGGGGTGCCGCTCATCGTGACTTACCACCCGGCCTACCTGCTGCGCAATCTCCCCGACAAGGCGAAGGCCTGGGCCGACCTGGTTTTCGCCAGGAACACCATGGCCGGGCTCTAAAGGCGGGGCCGGGGACGCTCAGCGCTGGGGGTGGGGGTCCTCGGCGCGCGCGAAGGCGAGCAGCCGGTCGACTTCCTCGCGATGCACCCGGTGGTTGCGCTGGTACCAGAGCAGCACCATCCCCATGGTGGCCGAGACGAACAGCCCGTATACCAGGATCACCGTGTATATAGAGTAACCGACGCCCAGCAGCAGCGAGTAAAGCGCGATCATCACCAGGATCGAGGTGTTCTCGTTGAAGTTTTGCACCGCGATGGAACGACCAGCGCCCACCAGGTGGTGGCCGCGGTGCTGCAGCAAGGCGTTCATCGGCACCACGAAGAACCCGGCCATCGCGCCGATCAATATCATGAGCACGATCGCCGCCCAGACCTGGTGCACGAAGATCATCGCGAGCACCGTCAGGCCCATGCCGATACCGAGCGGAATCACGCGAATCGAGCGGTCGAGCGACACCCAAAGCGAAGCGAGGACTGCGCCGATGGCGATGCCGAACGCCGTCACCCCCTGCAGGATCGCGGCCTTGGACAGGTCGAAGCCGAGCGCGGCGCGCGCCCATTCGATGACGATGAACTGCAGCGTCGCGCCGGCGCCCCAGAAAAGCGTGGTGGTGGCAAGCGAGATCTGGCCCAGCGGGTCGCGCCACAGGTGCCGCACGCAGCGCGCGAAGTCCTTCAGCGTGTCGAACGGATGGGAAGGCAGCGTCTTGAGCGCGACCCCGGTGCGCGGCACGTGCAGATTGAAGAGGGCGGCGACGGCGTAGACGATGACGATGACCGCGATCGCCGCTTCGGCGGGAGTGTCGATCGGCGTGTCGATCATCGGGAAGTCGAAGTGCAGCAGGACTCCCGAGACGCGCGAATGGATCAGCACGCCGCCGAAGACGGTGCCGAGAATGATCGAGGCCACGGTGAGGCCCTCGATCCAGCCGTTGGCGACCACCAGCTTGCGGTGCGGCAGGTACTCGGTGAGGATGCCGTACTTCGCCGGCGAATAGGCCGCGGCGCCCAGGCCGACCACCGCGTAGGCGAGCAGCGGATCGGCGCCCCAGAGCATCAGCACGCAGCCGAGGATCTTGACGGTATTGGCGATGAACATCACGTGCCCCTTGGGCAGCCGGTCGGCGAAGGCGCCGACATAGGGGGCCAGCAGCACGTAGGACACGACGAAGAAGAACTTGAGGTACGGCGTGAGCCACGAGGGCGCGTCTGCCTGCATCAGCAGCGCGATGGCCGCGACCAGCAGCGCATTGTCGGCGAGCGACGAGAAAAACTGCGCCGCCATGATGATGTAGAAGCCGGAGCTCACGGACGCTTTATCGTTTTGTAGCGCCGGGTTATAGCACAATAAGACTTCGCACAAGGCCGACCCTGACGCTCTCTGACTGATGCCGCGCCCGATCCGCGCAACCATTTCAGCCGGCGCGCTCGCGCATAACCTTCTGGTGGCGAAGGCGTATGCCAAGGGCGCCAGGCTGTGGGCGGTCGTCAAGGCGAACGCGTACGGCCATGGCGTGGAGCGCGCCGCGCGGGCGCTCGACGCGGCCGACGGCTTCGCGGTGCTCGACTTCCAGGAGGCAGTCCGGCTGCGGGCTGCAGGCGTGAGCAAGCCGATCCTCATGCTCGAGGGTTTTTTCAAGCCGGTCGACCTGCCGCTGCTCCTCGAGCACGACCTCACGCCGGTGATTCACAACGCCGAGCAAGTCGAGATGCTGCGCCTTGCGCCGCTGGCCGGCGAGATCGACGTCTACCTGAAGGTGAACAGCGGCATGAACCGGCTCGGCTTCGGCGCGGAGAGCCTGCGCCCGGCGTACAACGCGCTGCGCATGCACCCGCAGGTGCGCAGCGTCACGCTGATGACTCATTTCGCGGACGCGGACGGCGCGGGCGGCGTCCAGGGCCAGCTCGACTGGTTCAACGCCCTGGCCAAGGGATTCGAAGCGCCGCGCTCGCTCGCCAACTCGGCCGCCCTGATCCGCTTTCCGGAGGCGCGCGGCGACTGGGTGCGTCCCGGGATCATGCTCTACGGCTGCTCGCCGTTCGCCGCCTGTACTGCCGAGTCGCTGAATCTCAGGCCGGCGATGACCCTGAGCGCCGAGATCATCGCCACCCAGCGGCTGCATGCCGGCGAGCGCATCGGCTAC
Organism: Betaproteobacteria bacterium; assembly: GCA_005881595.1. Classification (GTDB taxonomy): domain Bacteria; phylum Pseudomonadota; class Gammaproteobacteria; order Burkholderiales; family SG8-39; genus SCGC-AG-212-J23. The sequence goes on from VBBY01000118.1 coordinate 7,166, forward strand.
GGCTTCTCCTACGAGGCGGTGGGCGAGATGGCGGTCGGCGTCGTGGCCTGCGGCTATGCCGACGGCTATCCGCGCCACGCGCCGAGCGGAACGCCGGTGCTGGTCAACGGAAGGCGCACGCGCACCGTTGGGCGGGTATCGATGGACATGATCTGCGTCGACATCACCGGCATCCCGGGCGCCGGCGTCGGCAGCGCGGTGACGCTGTGGGGCGAGGGCCTGTCGGCGGACGAGGTGGCGGCCTCGGCCGGCACGCTGAGCTACGAGCTGCTCTGCGCCCTCGCGCCGCGCGTGCCGGTGGCCGAGGCGGCCTGAGTGGCGAAGCCGAAATCCGTTTACGCCTGTGCCGAGTGCGGCGCCACGGCGCTGCAGTGGTTCGGCACCTGCCCGTCGTGCGGGGCCGCCGGGACGCTGAGCGAGAGCTACGCTGAAAGAGGCGCCAAAAGAATTGCCGCGCCGTCGGTGGCGCTCGCCGACATCGAAGCCAAGGAGCTGGCCCGCATTCCCACCGGGGTCGGCGAGCTCGACCGCGCCCTCGGGGCCGGGCTGGTGGCCGGGCAGGTGGTCCTCCTCGGCGGCGACCCCGGCATCGGCAAGTCCACGCTCCTCCTGCAGACCCTGGCGACGCTGAAGGAAGTCCTGTACGTCACCGGCGAGGAATCTGCGGAGCAGATCGCGATGCGCGCGCGCCGCCTGTCGCTCGACGCCGGCAGCGTGCGGCTGCTCGCCGAGACGCAGCTCGAGCGCATCCTCGGCGCGCTCGACGCCGGCAAGCCGGCGGTGGCGGTGATCGATTCGATCCAGACCCTGTGGAGCGAGACGCTGCAGTCGGCGCCGGGCTCGGTAGCGCAGGTGCGCGAGTGCGCGGCGCAGCTGACTCGGCACGCGAAGCGCGCCGGGGCGGCGCTCTTCATCATCGGCCATGTCACCAAGGAGGGGGCGATCGCCGGCCCGCGCGTGCTCGAGCACATCGTCGACACGGTGCTCTACTTCGAGGGCGATCCGCATTCCAGCTTCCGGCTGATCCGCGCGGTGAAGAACCGCTTCGGCGCGGTCAACGAGCTCGGCGTGTTCGCGATGACCGACAAGGGCCTGCGCGGCGTGACCAACCCTTCGGCGCTGTTCCTCTCGCAGCATCCGCACGCCGTGCCGGGGTCGTGCGTCGTCGCCACGCTGGAGGGCACGCGGCCGCTGCTGGTAGAGATCCAAGCCCTAGTCGACGCCGCCCACGCGCCCAACCCGCGCCGGCTTTCCGTGGGGCTAGAGCAGAACCGCCTCGCCATGCTGCTCGCCGTACTCCATCGTCACGCCGGCATCGCCACCTGGGAGCAGGACGTGTTCGTCAACGCCGTCGGCGGCGTGCGCATCGGCGAGCCCGCGGCCGACCTCGCCGTGAGCCTCGCGGTCGTGTCTTCGCTCTCCGACCGGGCGATTCCGGAAAAGGTCGTGGTGTTCGGCGAGATCGGGCTCGCCGGCGAGGTGCGGCCGGCCCCGCGCGGCCAGGACCGGCTCAAGGAGGCGGCGAAGCTCGGCTTCGAGAAAGCGATCGTGCCTCGCGCCAACCAGCCCAAGGCGAAGATCGCGGGCCTCGACGTACTCGCCGTCGAGCGGGTGGACCAGGCGGTACAGCTGCTGCGCAATCTCTAGGGATTCGTCACCGTCACCACCCCGTTGGTGGCGTCGTAAGTGAAAAAGCGCGCTGGGCTTGGATCCTTGATATAGAGGAACTCGCAGTTTTGCGCTGCGATGGCGACGGCCTGGAAAACGTGCGCGCTGGTGCAGGCGAGAGTTCCCCCGCAGACAGGCGCAGGCGCGGTGAGGATGCCGTTGAACACGTTGCGGCAGCGATTCGCACCGGTTGGGTTGCTGGGGATGGTGTTGGCGTTCGCCGTATCAGTGGGATAACCGTTCGCGTTGGTATCGACGTCGCCGCTGCCGAATCCGGGCAGGTTGTCCACTTGGCCGGAAAGGCCTTCCAGGTCGTACTCGATGCGCACGAACTGAACGGCGTTCGCGAACGAGCGTGCATGCCGCTCGACGCTTGCGCGCGCCGCTTCGTCCGATAGGTCCAGAAAGCGCGGTGCCGCAACCGCACCGAGCACGCCGAGAATCACGATCACGCACACCAGCTCGAACAGGGTAAAGCCCGCTCTACGCATTGCCGCATTGTAATTAGCTGCCGCGAGGCCCGCTAGCGCGGCGCGGGCGGGACTCGGCTTAAGGAAGCAGCCACGCTCAGCTTCGAGAAAGCGATCGTACCGCGCGCCAACCAGCCAAAGGCAAAGATCCCGGGCCTCGAGGTGATGGCGGTGGAGCGGGTGGACGAGGCGTTTCAGTTACTGCGCAACCTTTGATCTTCTTATCGATTTGGCTGCGTTCGCAGGTTACATGCTTCTTGCGGCTATAGTGATTCCGTAAGGCGCTGGACTGATAGTACGGAATGCATAGAAGGGCATCGAGGGAGGCGTTATGCAATTGAAAGTCGGCATAAACGGAGTCTCGTTATTGCTGCGCTACTAGGGCTAATTCCCGATTCTTTAATTGCGACTGTAATTTCGGCAGTTCTTGGCGGTGGCGTTATTGGATTTTTGGTCGCGTTTTTTGGCCTGCAGGTTCTGTACTTTCTGATTTGGTTAAAGACCGCACTTTGGAATTGGGCGGTCTTCTGGCTCGCTGGTCGAAAGCAGAGAACTAAATCCATTCTCGATTATTTGAGGGCAAACAACTACCCCGAGCCAGACATATACCAGCGATCTGCGCATCACTATTTGGAAACAGTTTGTGAAAACGAGAAGCTTCCGTTTGCACTTCGACATGGAGCGGCAAGCGACTTGAGCGGTCTAAACGCACTCGATTCAGCCGGGCAAATATTCGAGTCGATAAGAGTTGCG
>VBBY01000016.1 GCA_005881595.1 Betaproteobacteria bacterium
GCACCGGGCCGCTCGCGGAAAGCTTCCCGTACATCTCGCTCGACCGCAGCGGGCGCTACCTGCTCGGCGCGTCGTACGCCGGCCACCTGGTCAGCGTCAACCCGGTCGCTACCGACGGACGCGTCGGCGAGCCGCTGCAGGTGATCCCGACCGCGCGCAACGCCCACTGCATCCGCACCGACAACACGAACCGCTTCGTCTTCGTTCCGCACCTGGGGACCGACCAGGTCTTCCAGTTCCTGTTCGACGCGAAGACCGGCCGGCTCGCGGCGAATACGCCGCCGGTGCTGCAGCTCAAGCAGGGTACCGGCCCGCGTCACCTCATCATCTCGCCCGACAACCGCTTCGTGTACCTCCTCAACGAGCTCACGGCGACGGTGACGACCCTCGCCCTCGACGGCAAGACCGGGACGCTCAAGGAGGTGAGCTCAGCCAGCGCCTTGCCGCCCGAGAGCAAGCTCGTTCCCGGCGCGCCGCGTCCTTCGCCGGGACGAAACACCGACAACGATATCTGGGCCTCCGACCTGCACCTCACGCCAAACGGGAAATTCCTGTACGCCGCGGAGCGCACCAGCAGCTCGATCGGCGCCTTCCGCGTCGACGCCGCCGCCGGCAGCCTCGCTTACCTCGGCAGCACTCCCACCGAGAAGCAGCCGCGCGGCTTTGCCATCGACTCCACGGGACGCATCATGGTCGTCTCCGGCGAGAAATCGGCAACCATCACCTCGTATTCGATCGTTCAATCGAACGGCAGCCTGGTGCCGGTCGGCAAGGTCCCGACCGGCAGGGGCTCGAACTGGGTGGAGATCGTCAGCTTCGATTGAAAACAGGGACAGACCCCATTTTCCGTTGCTCAGCGCAGCCCGCAGGAAAATGGGGTCTGTCCCTATTTTCTCTTCTCGCTGCGCTGACCCTTCTGCCCGGGATCGCCGGTGCCGCGTATCCCGAGCGTCCGATCACGATGACCGTCGCCTATCCGCCGGGCGGAGGCACCGACCTGGTGGCGCGGGCGCTCGCGCCGTACCTCGAGAAATACCTCGGCGGCGGCGCGAAGATCGTGATCGTGAACCGCGCAGGCGCGGGCGGCGAGGTCGGCTTCACCGCGCTCGCCAACGCGCCGGCCGACGGCTACACGATCGGCTTCGTCAACACCCCGCCGCTCATGACGATCCCGATCGAGCGCGCGGCGCAGTTCGGCGGCCCGCAGCGCTTCGAGCTGCTGGGCAACATCGTCGACGATCCGTGCAACTTCGCCGTGCACAGCGATACGCCGGTTCGAACGCTGCAGGAGCTCGCCGCCTACGCGCGCTCGAACCCCGGCAAGGTGACGGTCGGCACCACCGGCATCGGCTCCGACGACCACCTGCTGATGCTGATGTTCGAGCGCGCCTCCGGCGTGAAGATGACGCACGTCCCGTTCAAGGGCTCGGCCGACGTGCGCACCGCCCTCGCGTCGAAGCAGATCGAGGTCGCGGCGATCAACGTCGGCGAGTCGCTGCAGGCGATCCGCGGCGGCGCGGCGATGCGCAACCTCGGCCAGTTCAGCCCGGCGCGCACCAACCTCGCGCCGGATCTTCCGACCGGGCGCGAGCAGGGCTTCGACTTCGAGCTCTCCGCGCTGCGCGGCCTCGCCGCGCCGAGGGGCCTGCCGGGCGAGATCCGCGAGCGCCTCGTTCGAGCGGTGGAGAGCGCGGCGTCCGACCCGGAGTTCCAGGCGCAGGCGGTCAGGTTCTTCGCGCCGCTGCGCTATCTCAATCCGGCGCAGTTCGAGGCCGTCGTGCGCGAGGGCGAGCAGCAGTTCCGGCAGCTGTGGAAAGAGCTGCCGTGGAGCGACCGATAGTCACCCTAGAGAGCTAGTCGCACTGCGCATACTCTTTGTCGTGCGACTGGAGGACGGCGGAGCCGCTAGCGTTGAGCGCAAGCCGCAGCGGCTGCGGCGACCAGCTGATGCCATCGGGGGAGAACTCCAGCGTCTCGTTCTGCACGCGCCAGTGCGCCTGCTTGCCGGGCGTCTGCTTGACCAAGCCGCTGCGCGTGAAGACCAGGCGCTCCATGTTGCGATTGCCGCTGATGTTGTAGGTGAAGCTGCACCAGGCGTTGCGGGTAAGCGCCTCGCTGAGCCGCTCGTTTAGGGGAGCGGTCTTGGCCTGGGCTTTCGCGAGGCGCAGCTCGCTCGCGCGCCGCGGGTTCGGCTTTCCACCCAGGTCGGACTCGGTGAGCACGATGCTCAGCTCCTCGCCGTTGAGACGACCCGTCAGGTAGAGCAGGCCGAAGCTGTTGCCCGCGGTGCCGCGCAGGCCTTCGGCCTCGACGCGCGCCTGCACTTGCAGGCTGCTGCTGCCAAAGCCCGTGAGCGTGCCGCTGACCCCGCTCTGCGCATCTTGAGTGAGCGTGAGCATCACGGTGCCCCCGGAAGCGTTCCTCGCGGTGTAGGTGCCGGCATAGTTCTGTGCGAGCGCCGGAGCGCAGGCGAGCAGAGCGGCGGACAGGCAGGCGGCGCGCAGCATAGAAGCCCCTCGATGCAATTTTCTCCATGCTACGCGCTGCGCCGCGCTGCGCTTGCGGCATACGTCACGCCTCGAACAGGGACAGACCCCGTTTTCCTTGCTCCAGACTGACAGAGCGCTGGCGCACAGCTTGATCATGGTCGAAGCACTTGGCGCCGGGTCAGGATCGAAGCACTTTGCCCGCGGAGGCTCCGGTCAGGGCGCCCTTCTCCCACGTCGGCTCGCCGTTGACGAGCGTCATCTCGATGCCGCGCGAGCGCACCACCATGCGCTTCGCGCCGCCCGGCAGGTCGTGGAGCCGCTCGGGCCGGCCGCCGGAGCCGACTGTCGCCGGGTCGAAGATCACGATGTCGGCGGCCTGCCCCGCCTTGAGCCGGCCGCGATCGCGGATGCCGAAGAAGTCGGCCGGGTCGGAGGTCATGCGCCGCACCGCCTCCTCGAGCGACAGGACTTTCCTATCCCTCACCCAGGTTCCCAGCACGTAGGTCGGGTAGCCCGAGTCGCACAGCATGTCCAGGTGCGCGCCGCCGTCGCCGAGCCCGAGGAGAACGCTGCGGTCATTGAGCAGCTCCGCCATCCGGTCGGCGCGCGTGTTCCACGACTGGACCGTGAACTCGTTCTGCAGGTCGTCTTCCAGCGTCACGTCGAGCAGCGCGTCGACGCCATCCACGCCCCGCTCCGCCGCGATCTCCGCGACGGTTCTGCCTTCATATCTTTTCAGCCCGGCGGACCTGACTTCATGCACCGTGATCCGCGCCCAGTCGGCGAAGGAGGCCGGCCGCTTCAGGTCCTGCCTGAATTGGTTTCTGAAATTTACATCCTTGTACACAGCGGACTGCGCGGCCTTCGACGTGTCCTCGAACAGCCGCTTCCACGACGGAAACGCGCCGAACGCGAACGGGCTGCGCATGGTGAGCTCGCGCGTGAGCGGCAGCGGCGAGGTCTGCGGCCGCGCCCCGCGCGCGATCATCGGCCGCACCTTCGCCATCGTCTCGCGCAGCGCGTCCGGCAGGTCGTCGCGGTCGAACATCGCGATGAACGTGATCGGCCGCCGGCTCTCCTCCAGCATGAAGTCGAGCAGCTCGAGCTCGGGCTGCTCGAGCACGGCGATCTGGCGCGTCATCGCGAACTCGATCGACCCCTTGCCGCGCTCGCGCAGCGCATTGCAATACGCCTTCAGCTCCTCGCGGCTCGCGTTGCGGCATGCGAGCGGCCGCCCCTGGTAGCCGAGGTGCTGGTTGAGCAGCGTGCTCGAGAAGCCAAAGGCGCCCGCATCCATCGCCTCTCCAAGCAGCGCCTTGATCTCCGCCGTTTCTCCGGCCGTCGCCGTCCGCTCCATCGACGCCTCGCCCATCACGTAATGCCTGAACGGCGTGAGCGGCGCGAGGAACGCGAGATTGAGCGCCGGCTTGCGGCGCTGTGCTGCCTCCATGTACTGCGGGAACGTCTCCCAGTCCCAGGTAATGCCCGCGTTCAGCACCTCGAACGGGATCGCCTCGACGTTCACGAGGTCGCGCATCGCGATCTCGCGCGCGCCGGGCCGGCACGGCGCAATCCCCACTCCGCAATTCCCCATCACCACCGACGTCACCCCGTGCCACGACGACGGCGTCATCCCCCCGTCCCAGCAGATCTGCGCGTCGTAATGCGTGTGCGGATCTATGAACCCCGGCGCCACCACCAGCCCTTCGGCGTCGATCGTCCTGCGCGCGCTTCCGGACAGCGCGCCAACCTCCACGATCTTCCCGCCCGCGATCCCGACATCCGCTCGCCTCGCCGGCGCGCCCGTGCCGTCGATCAGCGTCCCGTTCTTAATGATGATGTCGTAGGTCACGACGAAATCATACTCGGTGCCTTACATCCGTTGCACCCCACGCAGGTACGCGAAATCTTGACGACTAACGCAAAAAGGCGTTGATCTTCTCGAGCGTCCCTGCGCCTAGGCAGAGGTCCTTCTCGGCGAGCTTGTTGAACGGCGTGGCGGCGGTGTTGAGGTGAGCGTGGAGGTCTTCGGCGTCGGGCGCGAGGTAGAGAAGGCCGGTGAGACCTCGCCCTTGACGGCGGCCTGGGCGATCAGAGCAATCAGCGAAGCACAAAACCGCATCGAATCCGACCGGGAATTACCGAAAGCCTATCTTGAACCCCGTGAAAGAGCGAGCATCTTGAGCGCGATCACGAACTGTGCCATATCGCCACTCAGCCGCTCGATCTCGGCTTCAAGCTCTGACTGCGTGAATTCAGCAGACCGCACGAGTTGTCCATCCCTTTTCCAATAGAAGCATGCTTTCGGCGGTGTTTGCTGCCGAGATCCGCGTTCGTCTGCTGCGTCCCTGACCTGCCAAGTCAACTCTTCATTCATCCGGCACTCCCTCCCCCCGGCCCCCCATGGCTTCGACCACCCGCCGTGTTCTTCGAACCGCTTCGCACAGCTTAATTGCGTCACGAGGAATAGTCCACTCGGACTAGTCAACGTGATGGCCATTATCATTGACAATTCATATAATGATTGGTTTCCCAGAGCCCGGGCACTGGGAGGAGGGCGGTGCCAGGGGCTGCGAGCGGGTGGTGACAGGCAAGGATCCGGCGTCGTTGCGAGCGCCCTGGAGCGCCATGGGGTACAGGGTTGCCCTCGACCGAGGCGTTCTGCGCGCTGAATTGTTCGGCCGCGAGACCGTTGAGGAAACGAAAACCTTTTTCCAGGCGGTCCTCAGGGCAAGCAGAGAGACGCGATGCCCGCGCATCCTGATCTCGATTCGTTCGTCGAAGCCGGTATTCCAGCTCGAGCGGCACGGGCTGATCGAGTACTTCCGCGAGCTTGCAGACACATCGCAGCGCATCGCGCTGCTGGGTGACTCCAAGGACCTCCGGCTTTCGCACGAGTACGTCGAACTGATCGCGGGACAGCTCGGGTTGAATGTGCGCAGCTTTCCCGACGAAGCGGCGGCGCACCGGTGGTTCGAAGACCCCCGCCGGGAGCGAGAACGGCGCCGTCCGCTGGAACGGCGTGGTCAACACGTATCGCCGCGCCGCCCGCAGGAACGACGCGCTGGAGAGGAACGACGTACGGCACAACGCCGCAACACCAAGGACCCAGGCGTCAGCGCAAAGATGCGTTGATCTTCTCGAGCGTCCCTGCGCCCGGGCAGAGATCCTTCTCGCCGAGCTGGTTGAACGGCACCGCGCAGGTGTTGAGATGAGCGTGGAGGTCTTCGGCGTCGGGAGCGAGATATAGAAGGCCGGTGAGGACCTCGCCCTTCACGGCGGCCTGGGCGATCTGGTCCTGCGCGCCGATGCGGTCGGTGGGATCGTAGCTGGCGCTGAGCTTGCGCAGCTTGATGATGCTGCCGTCGTGCTGCGGGACCTCGATCACGCCGCCTTCGGTGTAGTCGACGGTGATCGCCTCGCGGGTCGGCCAGAAGTCGAGGCGGTTGACGGCCTCGTTGTGGTCGCGGACGTAGTCGTAGCTCTTGGTGGAGCCAGGGTGGTTGTTGAAGGCGACGCAGGGGCTGATGACGTCGATGAAGGCGGCGCCCTGGTGGGCGATGGCGGCCTTGACGAGCGGGGTGAGCTGCTGCTTGTCGCCGCTGAAGCTGCGCGCGACGAAGGTGGCGCCCATGAGGAGCGCGACCGAGACGGTGTCGACCGGGGCGTCGGCGTTGACGGCGCCGCGCTTGGATTTGCTGCCCTGGTCGGCGGTGGCGGAGAACTGGCCCTTGGTGAGGCCGTAGACGCCGTTGTTCTCCAGGATGTAGGTCATGTTGACGCCGCGGCGCATGACGTGCGCGAACTGGCCGAGGCCGATCGAGGCGGAGTCGCCGTCGCCCGAGACCCCGAGGTAGATAAGCTCGCGGTTGGCGAGGTTCGCCCCGGTGAGAGCCGACGGCATGCGGCCGTGCACGGTGTTGAAGCCGTGCGAGTTGCCGAGGAAGTAGTCGGGGGTCTTCGAGCTGCAGCCGATGCCGGAGAGCTTGGCGACCCTGTGCGGCTGGATGTCGAGCTCCCAGAAAGCCTGGATCAGCGCCGCCGAGATCGAGTCGTGGCCGCAGCCGGCGCACAGCGTGCTGACTTTTCCCTCGTAGTCGCGGCGCGTGTAGCCGATCTTGTTCTTGGGGAGGGTCGGATGGTGGAGGCGCGGCTTGAGGACGTAGGTCATGCAGCTTTGTCCTTCTTGATCGGCCGCACGTTGAGCGCAGTCACGATCTGCGAAATTTCCTTCGTGATGAAGCGCGCGGTGATCGGCTCGCCGTCGTAGTGCAGCACCGAGATCAGGCTCGCCGGGTTGATGCCGGCGTCGTTGACCAGCAGCGTCTTCAGCTGCGCGTCGCGGTTCTGCTCGACGACGAAGACCTTGCTGTGCGACTGCACGAAGTCGAAGATCTCGTCCTGGAACGGGAAGGCGCGCACGCGCAGCGCGTTCACGAAAATCCCGCTTTGAGAAAGCGCTTCGAGAGCTTCATGCATCGCCGGGCTGGTCGAGCCGTAGTAGATGCAGCCGAAGCGGGCCGGCTCCTTCGAGGGCGTCAGGACCGGCTTGGGGACCAGGGTCTTGGCGGTCTCGAACTTCTTGAGCAGCCGCTGCATGTTGTAGACGTAGTCGGGGCCGGCCTCGGAGTACATCGCGTGCGCGTTCTTGCTCGTGCCGCGGGTGAAGTAGGCGCCCTTGGTCGGATGCGTGCCCGGCAGCGTGCGGTACGGGATGCCGTCGCCGTCGACGTCGAGGTAGCGGCCGAACTCCATGCCCGCCTCGAGCATCTTCTCGGTCATCAGCTTGCCGCGGTCGTAGCGGCGCGCATCGTCCCATACCAGCGGATTGCAGAGGCGCTGGTTCATGCCGATGTCGAGGTCGGTCATCATGAACACCGGCGTCTGCAGCCGCTCGGCGAGGTCGAAGGCCTGCGCGCCCATCTCGAAGCACTCGTACGGGTCCTCGGGGAAGAGCAGCACGTGCTTGGTGTCGCCGTGCGAGGCATACGCGCACTTCATGACGTCGGACTGCTGCGTGCGCGTCGGCATGCCGGTCGAGGGCCCGCCGCGCTGCACGTCGATGATCACCGCCGGGATCTCGGCGAAGTAGGCGAGGCCGATGAACTCGCTCATGAGCGAGATGCCCGGGCCGGCCGTGGCGGTAAAGGCCCGGGCGCCGTTCCAGCCCGCGCCGACCACGATGCCAATGGAGGCGAGCTCGTCCTCGGCCTGGATGATGGCGAACTTGTTCTTGCCGGTGTCCTTGTCGACGCGCAGCTTCGAGCAGGAGCGCTGGAAGGCCTCGGCGAGCGAGGAGGACGGCGTGATCGGGTACCAGGCGCAGACGGTGGCGCCGCCGTACAGGCACCCCAAAGCGGCCGCGGCATTGCCTTCGATGAAGATCTTGTCGCCGACCGCGTAGGCGCGCTTGGTCTTCAGGCCGATCGCGTCCTTCAGGTGATTGCGCGCGTAGTCGAGCCCCATCTTGAAGGCGTTGAGGTTGGGCTTGAGGAGCTTCTCCTTGCCCTTGTACTGCTCGCCGATCAGCTCGGCGATCACTTCGGGCTCTACTCCCATCATGCCGGCGAGCGCGCCGACGTACAGGATGTTCTTGAAGAGCTGCCGCTCCCGCGAGTCGGTGTACGTGGCGTTGCAGATCTCGGTGAGCGGCATGCCGACGACCTGGATGTCGTCGCGGAACCTCGACGGCGGCAGCGGCTTGGTGTTGTCGTAGAAGAGATAGCCGCCCGGGTCGATCTCCTTCACGTCCTCGGCCCAGGTCTGCGGGTTCATCGCCACCATCAGGTCGACGCCCCCCCGTCGCCCGAGGTGGCCCTTCTCGGTCACGCGCACTTCGTACCAGGTCGGCAGGCCCTGGATGTTCGACGGGAAGATGTTGCGCGGCGAGACCGGGATGCCCATGCGCAGGAAGCTCTTCGCGAACAGCTCGTTGGCGGAGGCCGAGCCCGAGCCGTTGACGTTGGCGAACTTGATGACGAAATCGTTGACCGCTTCGATTCTTTTCATCGCCTAGGCGGCCTTCTTCTGCCGGTGGCTGCGGCAGCCGGGGCCGGCGTTGGTCATCTCGAGCAGGAACTTCTGCATGTCCCAGGCGCCGGTCGGGCAGCGCTCGGCGCACAGGCCGCAGTGCAGGCAGACATCCTCGTCCTTCACCATCACGCGGCCGGTCTTGAGCGGCCCCGAGACGTAGAGGTCCTGGGTCAGGTTTCTTGCGGGCGCATTCAGATGGTTTCTCAATTCTTTCTCGTCTGCATTGCCAGTGAACGTGATGCAGTCCATCGGGCAGATGTCGACGCAGGCATCGCACTCGATGCACAGCCTGTCGGTGAACACCGTCTGCACGTCGCAGTTGAGGCAGCGCTGCGCCTCCTTCCACGCCGTGGCGACGTCGAAGCCGAGCTCGACCTCGGCCTTGACGTTCTTCAGCGTGATCTTGATGTCGCGCCAGGGCACCTTGTAGCGCATGTCGGCGTGGATCTCGTTGTCGTAGCTCCACTCGTGGATGCCCATCTTCTGCGACATCAGGCTGACGCCCGGGGCGGGCCGTTCCGCGAGGTCCTCGCCATTGAGCAGCTTGTCGATGGACACGGCCGCGTCGTGGCCATGCGCCACGGCCCAGATGATGTTCTTCGGGCCGAAGGCGGCGTCGCCGCCGAAGAACACGTTCGGCGCCGAAGACTGCATGGTCACCTTGTCCACCACGGGCATGTTTGATTTATCAAAAGCAATTCCCGCGTCGCGCTCGATCCAGGGGAAGGCGTTCTCCTGGCCGACCGCGACGAGCACGTCGTCGCATTCGAAGTGCTGGTCGGGCTCACCCGTTGGAACCAGGTTGCGGCGGCCGTTCTCATGGACTGCTTTGACTTTCTCGAACACCATGCCGGTGAGCTTTCCGGCCTCGATGACGAATTTCTTCGGCACCAGGTAATTCAGGATGGGAATGCCCTCGTGCTGCGCGTCCTCCTTCTCCCAGGGAGAAGCTTTCATCTCCTCGAAGCCGGAGCGCACGATCACCTTGACGTCCTCGCCGCCCAGGCGCTTCGAGGTGCGGCAGCAGTCCATCGCGGTATTGCCGCCGCCGAGCACGATGACGCGCTTGCCGATTTTTGAGGTATGCCCGAACGACACCGAGGAGAGCCAGTCGATGCCGATGTGGATGTTCTTCGCGCCGTCCTTGCGCCCGGGGAGGTCGAGCTCGCGGCCGCGCGGCGCGCCCGAGCCGATGAAGAGAGCTTCATAACCCTCGCCCATCAATTCCTTCATGGAAGTTATTTTTCTTTGTAAGAACGAAACCCCCAGATCGAGGATATAGCCAACTTCCTCGTCAATCACTTCGAGCGGCAGGCGGAAGCGCGGGATCTGCGACCAGATCATGCCGCCGGCGCGCGGATCCTGGTCGAAGATGGTGACCTCATAGCCGAGCGGCGCGAGGTCGCGCGCCACGGTGAGCGAAGCCGGACCGGCGCCGACGCAGGCGATCTTCTTGCCGTTCGATTTTCCTTTCTTGGGAAGCCTTCCGCGGATGTCGTCCTTGTAGTCCGCGGCCACTCGCTTCAGGCGGCAGATCGCGACCGGCTCGGGCTTGGGATTGTTCTCTTCCTCGACGCGGCTGCGGCGGCACGCGGGCTCGCAGGGCCGGTCGCACGTGCGCCCGAGGATGCCGGGAAACACGTTCGATTCCCAGTTGACCATGTAGGCGTCGGAGTAACGCCCTGCTGCGATCAACCGGATGTATTCGGGAACGGCGGTGTGGGCGGGGCACGCCCACTGGCAATCGACAACTTTATGGAAGTAGTCGGGGTTCTTGACGTCTGTCGGCTGCAACGCGTCTCCTTGAACCATTCAGTAAATCGTTGTTGTGGCGGCAGTTTACCCCCTTTTTGTCAGATAATGCTGACGCCGATGACGACTCAGCTCGAATCCCTCCGCAAGCACTCGGTCGTAGTCGCCGACACCGGCGACATCGACGCAGTGGCGCGCTGGAAGCCGCAGGACGCCACCACCAATCCGTCGCTCCTGCTCGCCTCGGCCGCGGACCTGCGCTACCGGCCCCTGCTCGAGCGCGCGATGGCCCAGGCGGGCGGCGATGCCGCGCTTTCGATGGACTGCCTGTTCGTGCAGTTCGGCCGCGAGATCCTGAAGCATGTCGCCGGCCGCGTCTCGACCGAGGTCGACGCGCGGCTGTCCTTCGACGCAGAGAAGTCGATCGAGAAGGCGAGACGGCTGGCGGGGCTCTACGAGAAGGTCGGCGTAGGGCGCGAGCGGGTGCTGATCAAGCTCGCCAGCACCTGGGAGGGGATCCGCGCCGCGCAGCGGCTCGAGCGCGAAGGCATCCACTGCAACATGACGCTGCTCTTCTCCTTCGCGCAGGCGGCGGCCTGCGCCGACGCCGGCGTGACGCTGATCTCGCCCTTCGTCGGCCGCATCTACGACTGGCACCGCGCGCAGCGCAAGGTGGAGGACATCGCGCCCGAGGACGACCCGGGCGTGGCCTCCGTCGCGCGCATCTACGCCTACTACAAGAAGCACGGCTACGCCACGCAGGTGATGGGCGCGAGCTTCAGGAAAACCGGCCAGATCCTCGCCCTCGCCGGCTGCGACCTGCTCACCATCGCGCCGGATCTTCTGGAGAAGTTATCGAAGACTGAAGGTGAGACGACAAGAAAGCTCTCCCCGAACATGCCCGCGGAAGAAAAAATCACTCTCGATGAAAAAACCTTCCGCTGGATGCACAACGAGGATGCGATGGCGACCGACAAGCTCGCCGAAGGCATCCGGCGCTTCGACGCCGACGCGCGCAAGCTAGAGAAGCTGATCGTCTCCCTCGCCGCCGCCGCGCCGGCGCCTGCGGTCCCACAGCCAGGCTAGCAGGTAGGCGAGCGCTGGAACGCCCAGGCCGATGACGATCGGCCGGAAGGCTTTTTCCTGCTGCTCGGAGAAAGCCAGGATCGTTCCGGCGTTCAGCGCCGAGACCACCAGCCAGATGACGGCGAACAGCAGCCAGAGCTTCTTCCAGAGCGGCATCTAGCGCGCTTCGGCCAGGCGGCGGACTTTTTCCAGCTCCGCCGCCGCGCGCTCGGCGTCCGCGCGCGCCTGCTCGCGCGCCTGCGCGCCCAGCCGCTCATCGAGCAGCAGCGCCGGCTGGATCCGCGGCGCGAGGCGCTTCTCCGCGTCGGGCAGGGAGCCGAGCAGCTCGTAGAGCGCCTTCAGCGTGACGTCGAGCTCGAAATGCTCGCGCTCGACCTTCTTCTTCAGGTCGAGCGCGGCGCGGAACCAGGCCTCGCCGCGCCGGCTGCCGCCCGCAGCGTTCATGTGGGCGGTGAGCGCCCGGCGGCCCGCGGCGGCCTGCTGCGCGAAGCGCGCGGCGTCGAGCCTGCGCCGCACGATCTCGCGCGCGCCGAGGATGTAGTGCTCGGCGGCGTCGGCGAGCTCGGGCTGGCGCGGCGCCTTCAGCGAGCGCAGGTTGCCGTCGATGCGGGAGAACATCTCCCGCGTCGGGGTCGCGGTGAGCGCCTGACGCAGTTGGGTGGTCGTATCCGCGACGAGCGCCGTCACCGCGCGCTCCTGCTGGAGCTTCTGGTGCTGGCCCCACATCGTGTAGCCGATCACGGCGCCGACGATGGCCAGGACGGCGATCAGGAGCGGAGCAGTCGGTCTCACTTCTCGAGCAAGGCCTCGATGTCTTCCGCGGGAACCGGCCGGCTGAAGAGAAACCCCTGCGCCTGGTCGCAGCGCAGCAGCCGCAGCAGCTGCGCCTGCTGCTCGGTCTCGACACCCTCGGCCACCACCTTGAGGCGCAGCGCCTGGGCGAGCGAGATGATGGTGCCGACGATGCTGGTGTCGTGCGGGTTCTCCGTCATCCCCTGCACGAACCCGCGGTCGATCTTGAGCGCGTCGAGCGGCAGCCGGCTGAGGTAGGCGAGAGACGAGAAGCCGGTGCCGAAGTCATCGAGCGAGATGCGCAGGCCGATATCGCGCAGCGCGGCGAGCTTGCGGACGCTCTCGTCCACGTCGTGCATCAGCAGGCTTTCCGTGATCTCCAGGTCGACTCCGCCGCCGTCGGCGCCGTCCGCGCGCAGCGCCGCGCGCACGTCTTCCACGAAGCTCTTGCGGCGCAGCTGCAGCTGCGACACGTTCACGGCGATGCGCGGCGGCTCGAGACCCTGCGCCTGCCAGCTCCGGTACGTCCCGGTCGCTGCGGCGATCGCCTGGCGGCCGGCCTCGAGGATCAGCCCGGTCTGCTCCAGCACCGGGATGAACGTCACGGGCAGGACCGGGACGCCGTCTGGCGCCTTCCAGCGCATCAGCGCCTCCAGCCCGACGATGCGGCGCGTCACGAGGTCGAGCTTGGGCTGGAAGTGCAGGAACAGCTCGCCCCGCTCGACCGCCTTGCGCAGGCGGTGCTCGAGCTCGACCTCCTCGGACACGCGCGCGTTGATGTGCGGCGCATAGAACAGGTAAGCCTCGGCGGTTTGCTTCGCCCGCTTGAGCGACGCCTCGGCGTTGCGCAGCAGCGCGTCGGCGTCGGCGCCGTCCTCGGGAAATATCGCGATGCCGGCCTTCGACGCGAGGCGCGCCTCGCGCTCGTCGACGGTGAACGGCGTGCCGAAAACCTGCACCGACACCTGCTCGAGCCAGCGCGCCACCTCCGCGGCGCCGCCGATCTGCCGGAGCATCACGGCGAACAGGTTGCTTCCCAGGCGCGCCAGGCGGTTGATGTCGCCCGCGGCGCTCTCCAGCCGCTGCGCCACCGCCTGCAGGACGCCGTCGCCGGCCTGCTGCCCGAGCGTGTGGTTGATCGCCTTGAAGCGCTCTAGGTCGATCAGCACGAGCGCGAGCGAGGTATGGTTGCGGCCCGCCGACTGCAGCGACTGCGTCAGGCGCTCGTGAAACAGCGTGCGGTTGGGCAGGCCGGTGAGCGGATCGTAAAGCGCCAGGTAGGTGATCCGGTCCTGCTTGTGCATGAGCTCGAGCGCGAAGGACACGTTCGCCGCGAGCTCGGCCAGCAGGTTCACCTCGTCCTGGTCGAAATAGCCGACCTCGGAGGCCAGCAGCCCGAGCACGCCGGCAGCCGCGCCGTCGACGACCAGCGGGAAAGCCGCCATCGCCTTGACCCCGAATGAAAGGAATTTCTCGCGCGAGCGCACGCCGCTGTCGTTCGCGATGTCGTTCGAGATGGCGGGCGCAAGCGCGCGCAGCGCCTTCCCGGCTAGACCTGACCCGGATTCATCCTCGCGCGCGGAGGCCTGCAGCGCGTCCGGCCCGCTGCCCTCCGGCCAGGACCCGAACCAGGCCCGCCAGATCACGTCCTTCGTGCCCGGATCGAGCATGCCGATGCGCGCGCCGCGCAGCCCGCCCACTTCCACCGCGATGCGGCTGATCGCCGCGAACAGCTCGTCGCGCTCGCGCAGGCGCACCAGCGCCCAGTTGATCCGGCTCGAGAACTCGCGGATGCGCGTCAGGCGCCGCCGCTCGCGGCGCTCCTTCGACTCGGTGAACGCGCGCTCCACCGCGGCCGGAAGGCGCATGAGGTTGGTCTTCAGCACGTAATCGGTGGCGCCGTTCCTCAGCGCCCGGATCGCGTACTCCTCGCCCAGGGTCCCCGACACGAACACGAACGGCGTATCGGGCGCCAGGTCGCGCGCCAGGGCGAGCGCCGCCATGCCGTCGAAGCCGGGCATCGAGAAGTCCGACAGGATGACGTCGGGGGAGAACTCGCGCAGCGCGCTGACGAACCCCTGCTCCGTGTCCGCGATGCGGTGCGCGATGCGCAGCCCGGCACGTTTCAGCTCGCGCAGCTCCAGCTCGGCGTCGGCCGGATTGTCCTCGGTGAGCAACAGCCGGAGCACCGGGATGTTCGCTTGCGGGCCGGCCATCAGTGGATGAACCTCCTAAGGCCGCACCATAACAATGCTTTACCCTTCGGACTATTAGATAAACCGCGAGATCAATTCAGAACCGCGTGCCCCCTGCCGATCATGCAGTTCCGAATGACCTGGCGCTCGTCGCGCGCCCCGCGGCCTGCTCCGCCGGCCGCGCCGAGGACGGCGGCGCCGCGAGCTCCGTAATTCGGGTTCCTCGCGCCCGTGGTGCGCGCGAACACCTGGCCGACGCCGTAGCCCACGGCGGCGCCGACCGCGGCCCCCGTTCCGGGGCCCGGAGCCTGCTCGGCGATCTGCCGGCATTCTGCGAGGTCGGTTTCGTAACGCGCCATGTCGCTGCGCTTGGGATCGACGATGGGGCGGTAGGCGCAGCCTGCGAGGCCGAGCGCGATTGCCACGAGGGCGAGGCGAGTTATCTGTTTCATCTTATGCTCCCCTGCAAGACGATAAGAGCATAAACGAAACGGCAGCCTGGCGGTTTACCGAGGGGGGTTCTTCTCCTCGCCCTTCTGGTCCTCGCCCCTCAGCTCCGCGGCGGTGAAGTTGCCGGTGAAATCAAGGTCGTGCTCGACAGCCCCCGGTACCGAATGCAGCAGCCCCTGCGTTTCCAGCTGGGCGAGCCAGCCCGAGATCTGGGCCGCCGAATAATGACGCAGGCGGTTCTGCAGCAGCTCAGAGTGCGTCTCGCCGTTGATCAGGCCGAGAATGCGGCGCTGTTCGGCCGGCACGCCGGGATCGCGCGACTCCCACGCTTTCTCGCCTGCCTCGGTACGTTGATAGATCCGATCCGCTGTAGACATGCCCCTCCCCCGGAAAGCCCCTTTACCCCCTGCATATTGGCCCCCGCCGGCCCGGCAGTAAAGCAGGTTGAAACATCTTTACAAGGCCGCCCGCCGCAAAGTCGCGTCAAGCTGCCTGATGCCGTGCTTGTCGGCCTGGCGGCCGAATCCCAGTAGGCAGTCGATCACATCTCGAAGACGTACATCGCTGCCAGATTAGCGGGAAAATAGGATCATGCCGGCCACCATTCTAGTCGTCGATGACGACCAGACCATTCGCGAGCTGCTTCAGCTGCACCTGAGGAACGCGGGCTACGCTGTGCATGTCGCCGAGGACGCGGTGGAAGCGGGGCACCTGGTCCTGCGCTCGCCGCCTGACCTCATCATCTCGGACGTCAACATGCCGCACATGGACGGCTTCGAGTTCATCGCGGCGGTCAGGGCCGACCATTCGCTGCCGTACATTCCGGTCATCTTTCTGACCTCCGAGGAGGAGGGAGAGATCCGGGGGAAAGAGCTCGGCGCAGTCGGTTACGTCGCGAAGCCGATCCGCTCGGACCGGCTGCTCGATCTGGTGGCGAAGCACGTGCCGGGCGGCCGGCATCGCCCCGGCGCGCGTTAAAGCACCCGGCCGCTCGCCTCGTCGATCAGGTGCATGTGGTTGAGATCGGCCAGCAGCTGCGTGCGCACGCCGGGCTGCGTGTTCGCCGCGGGATTGGTGCGCGCGCACATCTCGGTGCCGTTGACGCTGAAGAACACCAGCGTCTCCATGCCCATCGGCTCGGTCACTTCCGGCGTGACCTCGACGGGACACTGGTTGGCGACGCTGTGCGGCCGCATTTCAGTCAGGTGCTCCGGGCGCAGCCCGAAGAGGAGCCCGCGCTGGCCGGCGTACGCGCGGTAGCGCGCGGTGCGCTCCGCCGGCACCGGGAATGAAACCTGGCCGTCGAGGCGCACGCGCAGCGCGCCCGCGGTCTCCTCGAGGGCGCAGCCGGTGATGTTCATCGCCGGCGAACCGATGAACCCGGCGACGAACAGCGTGGCCGGAGAATGGTACAGATCGTTCGGCGCGCCCGCCTGCTCGATGCGGCCGGCGTTCATCACCACGACGCGGTCGGCGAGGGTCATCGCCTCCACCTGGTCGTGCGTGACGTAGACGGTGGTGGTGCGCACCTTCTGGTGCACCTTCTTGATCTCGGTGCGCATGTGCACGCGCAGCTTCGCGTCGAGGTTGGAGAGCGGCTCGTCGAACAGGAACACCTTGGGATTGCGCACGATGGCGCGCCCCATGGCGACGCGCTGGCGCTGGCCGCCCGAGAGCTGCTTCGGCTTCCTGTCGAGCAGCTCGCCGATGCCGAGGATGCCGGCGACCGCCGCCACGCGGCGCCGAATCTCGTCCTTCGGCAGCTTCTTCAGCCGCAGGCCGAAGGACATGTTCTCGTGCACCGTCATGTGCGGATACAGCGCGTAGTTCTGGAACACCATGGCGATGTCGCGGTCCTTGGGCGGCACGTCGTTCACCACGTCGCCGCCGATCAGGATCTCGCCGCCGGTGATGTCCTCCAGGCCGGCGATCATGCGCAGCGTCGTCGTCTTGCCGCAGCCCGAGGGCCCGACCAGCACCACGAACTCCTTGTCGGCGATGTCGAGATCGATGCCGCGCACCGCCGGCGTCTGGTCGTAGTCCTTCACCAGGTTGCGCAGCGTCACCTGGGCCATGGCGCGCTCAGCCCTTGGTCGCGCCGGCGGTGAGGCCGGCGATGTAGTAGTCCATGAGGAAGGCGTAGATGACGAGCGGCGGCGCGGCGCCGAGCAGCGCCGCGGTCATGATCTGGCCCCAGTTGAACACGTCGCCCTTGATGAGCGTGCTGACGATTCCCGCCGGCAGCACCATCTGGTCGATCGAGGTGGCGAAGGCCATCGGGTAGAGGAAGTCGGCCCACGACACGGTGAACGCGAAGATGGTCGCGGCGATGACCCCGGGCAGCGCGACCGGCAGGAAGATCCTGGTGAGCACCTGGAGGTAGCCCGCGCCGTCGATCAGCGCCGCCTCGTCGAGCTCCTTCGGGATGCTGGCGAAATAGCCGATCATGATCCAGGTGCAGAACGGCACCGTCAGCGTCGGGAAGATGACGATCAGGATCCACCAGTGGTTCATCAGCTCGATGCCGGTCCAGTCCTGCACGAAGGCGAAGATCTTGAAAAGGGGAATGAACAGCAGCGTTTCCGGGATCAGGTAGGTGAGGAACACGCCGGTGGCGAGGGCCCCCGAGCCCCAGAAGCGCATGCGCGAGAGCGAGAACGCGGCGGGGATGCTGATCGCCATGGTGATCGCGACGACGGCCACGCAGACCACCGCCGAGTTGCGGAAGAACGTCAGGT
Organism: Betaproteobacteria bacterium; assembly: GCA_005881595.1. Taxonomy (GTDB): domain Bacteria; phylum Pseudomonadota; class Gammaproteobacteria; order Burkholderiales; family SG8-39; genus SCGC-AG-212-J23. The sequence goes on from VBBY01000016.1 coordinate 17,536, forward strand.
AGGCCGGCGAAGTGAGCAGCGCGGAGTAGTTGTCGAGAGTGGGGTGGAACACCCACCAGGGCAGCTTCGCCGAGGAGATCTCCGCGCTCGTCTTGAGCGAGGTGATGAACATGTAGAGCGGCGGCGTGAGGAAGATCACCGCGAACAGCACCAGGAACACGTAGGACCAGGCGAGCGCCGCGCGGCGCTCCTTTCTCAGGCTCGCGCTCATGCCTCGGTCCCGCGCCGGTTGATGTCGCGCAGGATGAAGTAGGCGGCGACGCCGAGGATCGGGAACATGAACAGCGACACGCAGGCGCCGAGCGGCAGGTCGCCGCCCTCGATGCCGAGCTGGAACGCCCAGGTGGCGAAGACGTGCGTCTGGTCGATCGGGCCGCCGTTGGTCAGGATGCGCACGATGTCGAAGTTGGCGAAGGTGACGATCAGCGAGAACAGCACCGTGATGGCGATGATGTTGCGCATCATCGGCAGCGTGATGTACCAGATCTTCTGCCACCAGTTGGCGCCGTCGATGGCCGCCGCCTCGTAGAGCTGCTCGGGCACGGACTTGAGCGCCGCCAGGTACATGATCAGGAAGAAGGGCGCGCCGTACCAGACGTTCACCAGGATCACCGAGAAGCGCGCCCACAGCGGCTCGCCGAGCCAGGGCACCGCGTCCAGGCCGACCCGGGTCAGCACCCAGTTGAACGCGCTGTAGGACGGGTCGAACAGCCAGAACCAGGCGAGCGTGCTCATCGCCGGCGGGATCACCCACGGCACCAGCAGCATGCCGCGCCACTTGCGCTGCCCTTTCGCCGGGATGTTGTGCACGAAGTGCGCGACCACAAAGCCGATCAGCGCCTTGAAGATCACCGCGCTCAGCGCGAAGATCACGGTCTGCTTGATCACCATCCAGAACAGCTCGCGCTTGAAGAGGAAGGCGAAGTTGCCCAGGCCGACGAAGCGCTCCATCGACTTGTTGAGGGTCGCGAGGTGCAGCGAATAGAGCGCCGGATAGATCACCAGCGCGGCGATCAGCGCGATGAGCGGCAGCGCCATCAGGAAGGCGATGGTCGACTTGTGCCGCGCGAGGCGCCGCCCGGACCTGCGCCGGCGCGGGACGCTCAGCCCGGCGGCTTGGACGACGCCGTTGGCCATGGCGCGCCTAGGAGCGCATGTAGCCCTCGAGCTCCGAGGCGGCCCAGCCGATCGTCTTGTCGATCGAATCGCCGCCCTGCGTGCAGCGCGCGATCATCTTCGTGTTGATCGCCTGCACGTACATCTGCTGCGCGATGCTGGCCGGGGCCGGCGCGCCCGCCATCCAGGTCACCTCGGTGCGCGGCGGGTAGTGATACACCGTGCCCTTCGGCGGCTCGACCAGCTCCCAGACCTTGAAGTCGCGCATGCTCTCGAACGAGGGAATGTCGTAGCCGCCGCTCGCATTGACGATCCTCTCGACGTTCTGGCGCTGCAGCAGGTGCGCGAGCAGGCTCTTCGCCGCCGGCTTGTTCCTGGAGAATTTCCATACGCCCCACAGGAACGGCAGGAACGGCGCATAGCGGCCCTGCGGCCCCTTCGGCATCTCGAAGGTCCACAGCTGCTCGGCGACTTTCAGGTTGTCGCGCTTGGCGACCGCCCAGGCGCTGGGCGGGTTGAAGATGAGCGAGCCCTGCCCCGAGATCAGGTAGCGGTTGTTGGAGGCGTCGTCCCAGGCGAACACGTCGGGCGGCAGCGCCTTCACCAGGCGCTGCGAGTACTCGAGCACGCGCCTTACCGCGTCCGACTTCACGGTGATGTTGCCCTTTGCGTCGACGAGCTGCGCGCCGTACGAGGCAAAGAGCGCGCCCACCCAGTCCACCGAGTCGGTGGTCTGCCCGAGGCCGAGACCGAAAGGATTGCCGGCCTTGAACGCCTTCTCCGCGGCGACGACGAAGTTGTCCCAGGTCCAGTGCTCGGCTTCCCTGGTCGGCGGCCTGCCGGCCGGATACATCGCCTGCACGTCGATGCCGCATTGCGACTTGAGCAGGTCGATGCGCGCGCAGGGCGGCTTCACCTGCGTGCCGGTCACCGCCGGCACGCCCAGCCAGTGGCCCTCGCTCCTGCCGAGGTACTCGATCGCCGGCGACACCTTGCCGTTCTGCTTCAAGAGGCCGCCCATCACGTCGTCGAGCGGCTCGAGGCTCTTCGCGAGCGAAAGCGGATACCACGCGAGGAACTGCAGGACGTCGTGGCCGGACTGCGCCTGCGACTCGGCGGTCGCGGTCATCATGATCTTGTTGCCCTGCGAGGTGATGTAGTCGATCTTGAGCTCGACGTTTTCCTTCTTCGCCCACTCCTGGCAGATCGCGGTGAGCGTGTCGTTCGCGCCGGGGACCCAATGGTCCCAGAATCCGACCGACAGCCTGCCGGCGGCGCGCGACGTGCGCACGTAGGGCGCGCCGATCGCCACCGCGGAGGCGGCGGCGGTCGTCGCAAGGAAACGGCGGCGCGTGAATTGCGTGCGGCTCATAGGGGGGCTCCTCCTCAGGAGTGATGCACGGCATCCTACCGCGATTCGCGCTCGTGTAGATTTATCGTGAACTTTCGCACAGTTCCGTGCAGCTCTGCGTGCCAAACCCGGCGGGTGCGGCTATCCTCAGCGAAAGCTGTTTCTGGGGGGTCGAATATGCCGAAGATCAATAGCGCTTGCCTTGATGCTGTGCGTAAACATCTGAAGCAGTGTTTCCCCGATTGGGTGGTCGACGAGCGCTGGGATGAAGATAGGGAGGCTCAGAGTTTTCGGCTCACCAAGCCGAGCGAGCCGGATCACCTTCTCAAGGTGCGTCGAAACGTGCTCGACAACCACAGGCCGGAAGAGCTTTCCGTCCTGCTCAAATACCAGGCGGTGGGCCAGTCCCTGACGCATGCCGAGGGGCACCGGCTGCTGCTCTCCGCGCGCGGTCTCGAGCCGATCTGAAAAGAAAAAGCCCCGGTCGCTAGGGGCGCGCCCGGGGCGGATGCCGCTTCCAATGAAGGGGGGGAAAGCAGCGATGCAGAGATTAACGCCGCGCAGGGTCGGCGCACAATAATTTAATCGCGAAGAATCCGATCGCTTTCGCAGAACGCATCCTCTGTAAGGGCATTCCCGACATCATTCGTGCGGTGCGGGCGGAGACCGCAGTCATGCCAGATTTGTTCGCGCATCAAATGTTTTACGTAGGGATTTTCCCGACGTGCCGGATGGCTCATGGTCATAACACTCCAAAAACGCGGCTCGTAGATTAAAAGCGGGGAATTCTGGGGGTCTCTCACCAAGGGACGGGAAATTGAGCAGTGGTCTACATGACTTAGAGACCGCCCGCAGGCACTACGCTGCAATGCGCGATCTGATCATTCGTCATCGTGGCGGATCGCTGGACGAACGAGTACTAGGGAAGCTGTGGGACCTGTCGCGGAAGGCCGCCGCGTCGGTTGACGATGGCAACTGCAGGTCGCTGCTCTCGACAATCGAAAGCTACGGCGCCCAGCTATTCTCGGAATCCGGACATCTGAAATTCGCGCGAGCCGAAATGTCGGGCGCGCATTTTCTCAGGCTGCAGATCTTGCGGGAGCTGGACGCCTTTCACATGCGGCTCCTGCAGTTGCAGCTTGAGGCGACCCAGGACGCGGCGGCAACACTGGCCGCCAATTTGCGCCCCGCTCGGCGTTGAGATCATCGAAATTTCTGATAGGTGCCGATGAGCTCGGCGCGGGCGATGACGTGCGGCTTCATCGACGCCTCGAGCTTGGTCTTCGATAGCTGACCGAGACTTGGCAGCACGGCGTCAAGCGCATAGAGCTTGAAGAAGTAGCGGTGCCGGCCGATCGGTGGACAAGGACCGCCGTAGCCGGTGCGCTTCCAGTCGTTCAGTCCCTGAAGCGCTCCCGGGGGCAACTGCTTCGCCCCTTCAGGCAGCGAGCCGGCGCCCGGCGCAATGTTGTAGAGCACCCAGTGCACCCAGGTCATCTTCGGCGCCGCCGGGTCCGGCGCGTCCGGATCATCGACGATCAGCGCCAGGCTCTTGGCGTTCGGCGGAACGCCAGCCCATGCGAGCGGCGGCGAGATATCCTGCCCTTCGCAGGTGTACTTGGCGGGGATTTCTCCGCCGTCGGGGAAGGCCGTAGAGCTGAGTTTGAAGGTCACTACGACATCTTCTGGGCCGCCGCCCTGATCGCGGCCCGGATCCGGCCGTAGGTGGCGCAACGGCAGACGTTCTCGATGGCGTCGATGTCGGCATCGGTCGGATTGCGCGTGCGGCTCAACAGGTCGACCGCGGCCATGATCTGGCCGGCCTGGCAGAAGCCGCACTGCGCGACGTCGAGGTCCAGCCACGCCTGCTGCACCGGATGAAGCGTGTCGCCGTTGGCGAGCCCCTCGATGGTCGTGACCTCCTGGCCCTGCACCGACGAAACCGGGGTCGAGCAGGCCGTGACCGCGCTTCCGTTGACCAGGCAGGTGCAGGCCTTGCAGACGTTCATGCCGCAGCCGTACTTGGGCCCGGTGATGCCGAGCTTGTCGCGCAGCACCCAGAGCAGCGCCATGCCGGCGGGCGCAGTGACCTTGACCGCCTTGCCGTTGACCTTAAAGCTGTAAGTAGGCATCGGGTAGCTCCTCAGAGAGGCGGCGCCGGCAGCTGGCCCGCAGGCGTAGCCACGAACGGGTCCCGGGCATTGAGCGGGAATTTGCGCGGCTTGATGCCGGTCGCGCGCGCGTAGGCGTTGGCGATCGCGCCCGAGGGCGCCGACATTCCAGGCTCGCCCATGCCGCCCACCGGATCGCCGATGTTCGGCATGATGATGACCTCGACCGCCTTCGGGAAGTCGATCATCCGCGCCCAGTGGTACTGGCTGTAGCTGCCCTCCTGCGGCAGCCCGTCTTTTATGGTGAGACCGGCGTTGAGCACCAGCGAGATCGCTTCGGCCAGACCGCCATGGCACTGCTGCTCGATGCCGGACGGATTGATCGGCTTGCCGACGTCGATGGCGATCGTCGCCCGCACCACCTTGGCGTGCAGCGGGTCGCGAGCGTCGAGCTCGACGATGCAGGCGGTGAAGGAGCGTGATTCCTGGTGCACTCCCACGCCTTGCGCGAAGCCCGCCGGCATCGCCTTGCCCCACTGGGCGGCGCCGGCCACCCGTTGCAGCACGGCGCGCGCGCGCGGCAGACGCAGGTACTCGAGGCGGAACGCCACGGGGTCGATGCCCATCGCTCTTGCGATCTCGTCGGTGATGATCTCCTCGACCAGGCGCGCCGGCTGGATGTGCACCGAGCGGTACGAGACGGTGTTCCAGTCGAACGTCACCGGCGTAAGCAGCTTGGTGCTGAAGCCGTAGTTGTAGGGCGACGCGACCATGGTCTTGAAGAAGAACTGCTCGTAGTTCATGTTCGCGAAGGTCTGCGGCATGCCCTCGGGGAAGGCGCCGGTCTCGGCCGTGCCCTTCTCGCCGTACCCGTGCCGCGCGTCGAGGCGGATGGCGGCGATGTGCTGCTCGTAGGTGGCGACGGTGCCGCCTATAACAGTGGCGCGCACGTTGTGCACCTGCGGCGGACGCAGCCGCGTGTGGCGAATGTCGTCGCTGCGGTGGTACATCAGCTTGCAGACGCGGCCGGTCGCCTTCGAGACGTAGGCCGCCACCTGCACCGGGTCCCAGAAGAGCCTGCGGCCGAAGGCGCCGCCGCTCGGGATGACGTGAGCCTTGACCGAGTCCTCGGGCAACCCGAGGTCGGCCGCTGTGGCCTGCAGCGCCACGATCGGGGTCTGCATGCCGGCCCAGATCTCGGCGCTGTCCGCGCGCGCGTCGACGATGGCGCATTCCACTTCCAGCGGGCAGGCCGTCGCCGGCGGGAACTCGAACTCGCCGTCGATCGTCAGCGCGCCCGAAGGCGGCGCGGCGAGCGGCGGGTTCGCGGCTCTGAGCGCGGCGAAGATCGACTCGTTGCTCTGCCCCTTGTTGGTGCCGTCGCCCCAGGTGATGTCGAGCGCGCGGCACGCGTCCCAGGCCTGGCCGAAGGTGTCGGCCATGACGGCGACGCCGACCTGCCGCGGCACGATGGCGCCGCCCGGCGGAACCACGACGACGTCGATCACGCCCGGCATCGCCTTCACCGCGGCGACGTTGTTGACGCTGATGACCTGGCCGCGGATCTGCGAAGGCATGCGCAGCATGGTCGGCTTCGCGTTCGGCACGGCGAGGTCCATGGTGAACTTCTTCCTGCCGGTCACGATGTCGCGCGCGTCGAGCCGCCCGGTGAACCTGCCGATCACCGTGTACTGCGACGGGTCCTTCGGCTGCGCGCTGGGCAGGGGCATCGTCGCCGCCCCGACCGTCAGCGAGCCGTAGGTGGCGCTGCGCCCGTCGGGCGCGATCACCACGCCCGCCTCGACGCGCAGGGTGGATGGGTCGAGCGCCCACTGCTGCGCCGCGTACGCGACGAGGCGCGCGCGCGCCTCTGCAGCCATAACCGGCAGCACGGGGTCGAAGCAGCGCACCGACGACGAGCCGCCGGTGATCTGGTTGTAGCGCAGCTCGGGCTGGGCGTCGGCGGAGTGAACGATCACGTCGCTCAGCGGAACGTCCATCTCCTCGGCGATCATCATGCCGAGCGCGGTGGCGATTCCCTGGCCGTTCTCGAGGCGCGGCATCTCCAGCGTGACCTTGCCGTCGGTTCCGACCGAGAGCTTGACCAGCGGCATGGTCGGCGCGGCGAACTGAACAATCGAATCGCCGACGTCGTAGTAGTCGACCGAGTCCGCCGGCATCAGCGGCGTCGGCGCCGCCACCGCACTCGACGGCGTCGCGAGGTTCACGCCGAAGCCGGCGGCGATCGTCACCACGGGAGAAGAGAGCGCGTAGGTGAGAAGCCTGCGGCGGCCGATCGAAAAGCCCGGCCCCCCGCCCTCGCCCATCGCGTCCATCGGCAACCCTCTCGGATCGTTCATTGGCGATCTCCCTGCGGGATGGTCCGAAAGGCCTATCGTAGGCCGGTAAACTCGATGTCTCTGTGACGCGCCCCGAGGTAGAGAGGACTACGTCCCGCCTCCCTGTGCGATAAAGCGGGCGTCTACACCTCGCTCCGCGGCAGCCGGCGATCGGGGCGCGACCGATGCTCGGGCGCGACAGGCAGGGCCTGCTCCCTGCGTTCGGGGATGGCGCCGGCGCGGCGCTCGGCCGAAGCCGCGGAGCGCCAGCCGAAGTATGCGGCGAGCGCGGCCGTACCGGCATGCAGCCAGATGTCGTGGCCATGGATCGGCAGCAGCCCGAACAGGGTGTCCAGGCCGGGGATGCCGCCCATCACGGCCAGCGCGCCGTACAAGATGGCGAGCGAGCGGGCGTAGACCTTCGGGCTCGTCATGCCGCGCCAGGCCACGACACCCCAGACGCCGATCGCAAGATGCACCGCATCGTGCAGGACATTCACGGCGAACAGGCCAAGCAGGTAGCCGTGGAAGAGAGTGACGTGGATCGGTGGCGCATCCGCGGGCGCCGGCATCAGCGCTGCCGGGACCAGGCCGAGCAGCCCGGCGGCGAGATACGCGATACCGGAGAAGAATGCAAATGTTTCGACTCTCATAGCCCGCTCGTGCCAGAGTGGCGGTCAGTCTAATCTGACCCCACTTTTCACGGGGTGACCAGCTTCTTCCCCTTCCCCGTCGCTCGCCAGTCCTGAGTGTTGCGGAACTCCCGATTGCCGATCGTGAGCAAGGCGGTGATCGGCCCGACGTCAGGAGGGCTCAGCTCCATTTCGTTGGCCTTCATGTTCATGTCAAACTGCCGTGTCTTGGCGTTGAACGCGATGCCGAGCTTCGCGTAGACGATCGGGTCCCCCTGGGTGCCGTCCTTCTTGCGCTTGAAGAACCACTCCCGCCCCGGGCGCGTCGTCGTCCACCCGTCTCCCGCCGGGACTTTGATCTCCACGATGTGACCATCGGCGTCGGTGAGGCTGAGGGTCACCCCGTCGCGGGGAGGGTTCATGCTATACGGCGGAGCGACGAAGCTCCCGCGGAGTGCGACCCGGTCCTGACGCGAATGCCGGTCGCGCTGGAGCTTGGCTTGGCTGAGCAGGAGGGCAGCGGCCGGGCGGCGCGCAGCCGCCAGACTCGAGAGCGCGTCGGCCCTGATCTCAAATGTGTCGATGATTTCCCCGTTGATATTCTTGAAGTAGCCCTGCGCCTTGCGTGGGTCGCCGTCGATGTTGAAGGTGATAAAGAGGGCGCCGAATGTCGCCCCCTGATTGCTGGTGTAGATCTTGGCCCATTCACCCTTGCACCCGTACGGAAAGGTTGCAGGAAGGCAACGCTGCTGGTCCCTGATGCTCTCTCCGCCCAGGCCCGAGACGAAGACAAAGGATCTCCCCGGGCTTCCCCTGCCGACACAGAGATTGTCAGGGCCGGAACATGAAGCATCGACGATTTGATTTTGGATGCTTGTCAGCGTCTTGGTCCGGTGATAGCTGTGCTCATGGGCGGTGGCGATGATCGCGCCAAGGTCCTTGCAGGTTTCGTAGACCCTCCACCCCATCTCGTCGTCCTTTCCACCAACCTGCATGGCGTTCTGGTTCTTATGCCAACTGCAGATTCTCCAGATGTGATCGTCGGTCGCCAACTGGTCCTGAAGGTACGGGGCGTAGATGCCGTCGCCGTAGCTGGGCCCCTCCTGGCCGACGAAGACCATCTTCAGTCCTCTGTAGGTCACGGCGTACATTTCATCGTTGAGGTTGGGGTCGTCCGGTACTGCTCCAATACGGGCCATGCGGTTCTTCAAGAAGGAGATATAGCATCCGGCCCCTCGATGCAACAGGGACCCCAACAACCGTTGCGTACGGGAATCCGTGCAGCCCGCCGTCCACCTGTCTGCGTCATGATTCCCGACCGATGCGAAGTACGGAAAATCGGGCCCCAGAATGCTGTCGATCGTCGCAAAGAACGCCCCCGGGTTATCGGCATAGTCAAAGTCGCCCTGGTGCATGACCATCACGGCGCCTTCCGACTTGATGAGGCCGAGGACGCGTCTGAAATTCTCGCCGTCGCCGCTATCGCCGATGAAGGCGACTTTCAGGCCAGCGTCCGTGGGGATCGGGCCCGCCGTGCTCTGTGCGTGGCTCTGTGGGAGCGTGAGCGCGAGAAAGGCCGTCAGCACTGCGCCCACAATGAGGCTGAAGGCCCGGTCGGTCTGCAGGACATCGCGACGCATAGTGATCCTCCTGGATGCGGATTTTATCAAAGGATAGGAAATTCCTTCGCGTCCGTGCCGCGAAATGCGCGCGGCCCGGCACACAAGCGGCCTTATGGCAAATAAACGCCTATATTGAGCCCCGTGAAAGAGCGAGCATCTTAAGTGCGATCACGAACTGCACTATATCGCCACTCAGCCGCTCGATCTCGGCTTCAAGCTCTGACTGCGTGAATTCAGCAGACCGCACGAGTTGTCCATCTCTTTTCCAATAGAAGCATGCTTTCGGCGGTGTTCTCTGCCGAGATCCGCGTTCGTCCACTTCGTCCCTGAGCTGCCAAGTCAACTCTTCACTCATCCGGAAAATGATAGGAAAAGAAAGGGCCGGGACGGCCATCAGGACCGCCCGGGCCTAGAAATTTCAGCGCGTGAGATCAGCAATACCTATGCCAGCGTCATGAGTACCCCGGATCAAACAGTTACTGTTGAGAAACATGCGGCTTTCTGTCACCGGCCGACGACGGCCTTGCCCTTGCGACAAACTAGCTCGTTGATTTCGCGGCAGGTCGAGGCGTCACGTCTTGGAGACAGCTCTTTCGGACTAGGCGCGCCGAGATCGCTTTCACACTGGGCTAGAAGTTGATCGTGCCGTCGACATTGCCGCCTCCCGATCGCGTCGTGCTCGTATTTTCAGTGGCGTCCCCACAGGGGTTTGTCAGGAGTATTTCCGCATTCGCCGCGAGGATCGAGGTCCCGCTAGAAGCCTGGCAGCGAGCCGCCTAAGTGCTACTTGGCCGGGCGCCTAGCTTCCCGTCCTGCATCCGAGGATCGACGCCCCCCGAGCCGCCCGGGAAAGGATGATCGCGTATCTGGGACGCGCGCATTGCGCGAATTGAAGATATAGGGAACTGCTCTTCATTCGCGTAGCGCGAGCTCCTCAGCGGCAAGGCAACGTTGCGCGGAAAGAGACAGTAAAAACAACAGTGGTCTCGGTGAAGTCTTCATGCGTCGGCCATCTGACTCCGCTGCTGGCTTTCGAGTCAAGTGCAGCGAGGGCGCCCGCTTTATCCGCACCGGGAGGCGAGGACATAGTCCTCTCTACCCGGGGGTGCGTCACAGAGACATCGAGTTTGCCGGCCTACGATAGGCCTTCCGGACCATCCCGCAGGGAGAGATCCAAATGAACGATCCGAGAGGGTTCCCGCGCTTTTCGATCGGTCGCCGCAGGCTTCTCACCTACGCGGTCTCCTCTCCGGTGATGCCGATCGTCGCCGGCTTCGGCGTTAACCTCGCGACGCCGTCGAGCGCGGTGGCGGCGGACCCGCAGATCCGATGGAGTGCTCACATGGAGAGCGGCACGCTGCTTCCTAATGACACGCCGCCGGGGGAGTGGGACGAGCGAGTCAATGATCCGGGTTGCGACACGGTTGCAATAGGCATAGACGGTGCCGTGCAGCCTCACGGTGGTAACTACATGATGAAGCAGACCGTGCCCGCCGAGGGTGGCGGCACGCGGATGCAGCGCTACCCCGAGGTCGACAACCTGTCACGCACGCGGACTACGTACTATTACTCGTTCTACCACTACCTGCCCGAGGCGATCACCTACGGGATCTTCGACACGTACATTGTGTGGGGACTCCTTTCAAAGGGCGATCCTAGTTCGTTCGGCAATCCGTTCTGGTCGCTGGTTCTAGCCAGCAGCAGCAACAACGGCACCGGGGCGCTCGACCTGATCTGGAGCCCGAACAACCAAGCCCCGAGCGGGGGGCCACACCAAAGCGACCCGAGTGGCTATCCGAACAAACATACCTACGCCGGCCTTGCAGCTAATAGGTTGCCGATCGGCCAGTGGAACTTTATCGAGATCATGATTACGCCAGCGGACGATTTTACCGGCGCAATCAAGATTTGGCAGAACGGAACTCTTATCCACGATCAGTCTCCGACTTCCGCAAACGGACTGGGTGGGGTCAAGACGCAATGGCCCAACACCATTCCTCCTGATGAACTGTTTACATGGTTGGAGCAGACCGGCTACGGTTCTGGGCTAACGCCTACTCCGACGATCAACTACGTCGATGACGTGACGATCTCCCTCGCGCGGGTGCCGTTCTGGTCCGCCGGCATGGAGTACGGCGACCTGAGCGAGTGGCTGAGCAATGGCGAGGAAATAAATACCGGCAGCGCCGACACTACCGTGGTCACCGCCGCGAGCGTTGGCATTCCGCCCAGGGGCGGCAGCTATGTGATGAAGCAAGCGGTGACCGCTCCCCCCGGCGCCACGCGTATGCAGCGCTACCCGGAGGTGGACCAGCTCGCGCGCGCCGGAACCAAGTTCTACTGGAGCTGGTACGACTACTTCCCCACGCCGATCAGCTTCGGCATCTCCGAGATGTTCCAGATTTGGGGCTCAATGAGCATACGGACCAATGGGTTAAACGATCCTTCGGACGTGTTTTTCAGCTTCGGCTTCACGCCCACTGGCAACTTGCTGCGGCTGACTTACAACCCGACGGGCCGGGCGCAGACCACGCCCAAGGCCGAATACACGAATTCCACGCCTGTACCTGTCGGCCTATGGAACTTCTTTGAGATCGAGTTCCTCCCGCGCGGCGACGCCACCGGCTCGCTCCGGCTGTGGATGAACGGCGCCCTTCAGTTCGCGTTGTTCAATATCCAGACGCAATACCCGCTCATCGGCCAGAATCCGCTCCTCACCGTGATCGAGCAGACGGGCTACGGCGACGTAGCGGCCACCCATTACGTCGATGACGTGACGATATCTTTCGAGCGGATGGGGTAGATCGTCATCTACCCCGGTCTTGATCTTCGCTTCCTCGCGCGTCATCGCGGACATCGACCCGCGTTATCCGGCCCGCATAGGCCCGAAAGCGGGGCACGAGAAGCTTTGCGCGAACGCACCCTCACTAAACCTGTACAACCAGCATGGCGCAGCGGGAGCGAGAGCCAAGAAGGCGCCGGATCGGCTGGGCCCCTGGTCACCAAGGCCCTCATGGACGGAAATATCGGAGTGGCGTCCCCACGGGGATTCGAACGCCGGTTACCGCCGTGAAAGGGCGATAATCCCCTGCGCCGCGCGAACGCCGCTGCGCACTGCTGCTTCCAGGGTGGGCGGGTAATCCGGGTCGACGTAATCGCCAGCGATAAAGACACCGGGCATCGCAGTTTCGACAGAAGGTCTCGTCAATCCTGGAGTGCAAGCGATCGTCGCCCGCTTCTCGGCGATGACTTGTGACCATTGCGGTGC
>VBBY01000119.1 GCA_005881595.1 Betaproteobacteria bacterium
CTTCGCAAGTGCTTCCAGCTGCCGCGCGTCGATGTAGCCCATGCGATAGGCAATTTCTTCGGGGCAGGCGATCTTGAGGCCTTGCCGGCGCTCGATGGTCTCGATGAACTGCGCCGCCTGGAGGAGGGACTCGTGCGTGCCTGTGTCCAGCCACGCCATGCCGCGGCCCATTGGAATCACTTCCAGCTCGCCGCGCTCGAGGTAGGCGCGGTTGACGTCGGTGATCTCGGGACTTAGGCTGCTTGGGCTTCTCCTCGATGCTCAGCGCCTTGCCGCGAGCGTCGAATTCGACGACGCCGTAGCGCTGCGGGTCGGTCACCGGATAGGCGAACACCGTGGCGCCCTTTTCACGCGCCGCGGCCCGCTTGAGCAGGTCGGTCAGGTCGTGGCCGTAGAAGATGTTGTCGCCGAGCACCAGCGCTACGCGGTCATTGCCGATGAACTCCCGGCCGACCAGGAACGCCTGCGCGATGCCTTCGGGCTTCGCCTGGACCGCGTAACGCAGGCGGATGCCCCATTTCTTGCCGTCGCCGAGCAGCTCCTCGAAGCGCGGCGTGTCCTTCGGCGTCGAGACGATCAGGATGTCGCGGATGCCGGCCAGCATCAGGGTCGACAGCGGGTAGTACACCATCGGTTTGTCGTAAATCGGCAGAAGCTGCTTCGAGAGGACCTGCGTCACCGGGTGAAGCCGCGTTCCTGCTCCGCCGGCGAGGACGATGCCCTTCATGCCGCGCGCCTTGCCACCGCGTCGCTCCATGCCTTGTTATCGAGGTACCAGCGCACGGTTTTGCGAATGCCGGAGGCGAATGTTTCCCGCGGCTCCCAGCCGAGCTCGCGCTTGATTTTGGTAGCGTCGATCGCATAGCGCCTATCGTGGCCGAGCCGGTCTTTGACGAAGGTGATGAGGTCGGCGTACTTGCCCTTCTTGCGCGGCAGCGCTTCCTCGAGAAGATCGCAGATGACCTTGACGACCTCGTTGTTGAACTTCTCGCTGTTCCCGCCGATGTTGTACGTTTCCCCGATCCTGCCGCCCTCGAGCACTCGCCGCACCGCGTCGCAATGATCGAGCACGAAAAGCCAGTCGCGCACGTTCTTGCCGTCGCCGTAGACCGGCAGCGGCTTCCCAGGTGTGATGGTACGAGCGCACCAGGTGGTCGGCGGCGGCCTTGGATGCGGCGTAGGGGCTATTGGGTGCGTGCCGGTTCGTCTCGGTAAAGGCCGGGTCATTCGGACCAAGCGAGCCGTACACTTCGTCCGTCGAGACATGCAGGAAGCGGAAGCGCTCGCGCTCCGTGCCCGCGAGAGATTCATAGAAGCTGCGGGATTCCTCGAGAAGGCAGAAGGTGCCCACGACGTTGGTCTGCACGAAGGCGGCCGGGCCGGCGATCGAGCGGTCGACATGGCTCTCCGCGGCGAAGTGAACGACGGCGCGCGGCTTGTGCTTCGACAAGAGCTTGCGGACCACCTCGCGGTCGCAGATGTCGCCCTGCACGAACGCGTGGCGCCGGTCCTCGCGCAGGGAATCGAGGTTGCGCAGGTTTCCCGCGTAGGTCAACTTGTCGAGGTTGACGATGGGCTCACCGCTCTCCGCGATCGTCGACAGCACGAAGTTGGAGCCGATGAAGCCTGCCCCGCCGGTCACGAGCAGCATCGCTCAATTATCTCATTGTGCTGCATAATTCTGCGCCGTGAGCAAGCTGCTGTTCCTCGAGCTGAACGAGCTCAACTTCGAGTTCGTCGAGCATTACGCGCGCATCGGGGCGTTACCGACTATCGCGCGCCTGCTCCGCGCGCACGGCTATGCCCGCACGCGCTCGGAGACGGTGTACGAGCATATCGAGCCATGGATCCAGTGGTTCACCGTGCACACCGGCAAGGCCTTCGGCGAGCACAAGGTGTTCCGCCTCGGCGATGGCCCTCAGGCGGGCGAGCGGCAGATCTGGGAGGAGCTGGCGCGCCGCGGCCTGCGGGTAGGCGCGTTCTCGCCGATGAACGCCGGCAACGCGGTGGCCGACGCCGCCTTCTTCGTCCCCGACCCGTGGACGAAGACCTCAGTGTCGGCGCCGCGGCCGATGCGCGATGCGTATGACGCGATCTGCCAGGCGGTCGGCGACAACGCCGAGGGACGGCTTACCGCGCGCTCCGCGCTGCAACTCGGGTTGGGACTGATTCTTTATTCAAGAAGCCTTGACTGCCTGCGCCTCGCGCTCACGGGCCTGCGCCGGCGCTGGGCGCGCGCGGTGTTTCTCGACCGCTTCCTCGCCGACTGCTTTCTCTATCTCTGGCGCCGCACGCGGCCGGACTTCGCGACGCTGTTCCTCAACGGCGCAGCGCACATCCAGCACCACTATCTTTTCAATTCGGCGGCGTACCGCGGTCCGCACCGCAACCCGCCCTGGTACCTGCCGGCGGGGATGGATCCGGTGCTCGAGGTCTACCGGCTCTATGACCGCCTTGTAGCCGAGTGCCTCGAGCTCGAGCCTAGCATGCGCGTGATGATTGCCACCGGGCTTCATCAGGATCCGGTGGAAGAGCCGGTGTTCTACTGGCGGCTGCGCGATCACGCCGCATTTCTCGCCGCGATCGGCTGCGAGTTCGAGCGCGTGGAGCCGCGCATGTCGAGGGATTTCCTGATCAATTGCAAGGACGCGGCGTCGGCAAAGCGCACCGAATTTCGGCTTCTATCGCGCCGCGCAGCGGACGGTGAGCCGCTCTTCGAGGTCGACAACCGCGGCGAGTCGCTGTTCGCGACGTTGTCGTATCCGCACGAGATCAAGCCGTCGGACCCCTTGTCGCGGGAGGTGGTGTTCGTCGCCATCAAGAACGGCCGCCACAACGGCATCGGCTACTTCATCGACACGGACCAGAGGGCGGCGCCAGGCGCGGAGCCGATCCCCCTGACGGAGCTCTGGTCGCGCATGGTATCGGCGTTCTGATGCACGAGGAGCTCTTCCTCGCAACGAACCGCCTGATTTTCTTCATGCTGCTCGCGTTCGGGCTGGTGATCGGCGGCATCGCCATGTTCTTCGGCTTGGCCGCGGCGGTGCTGGGCTCGGGTCTGGTCGTCGGACCCACTCTTGCGCTTGTCGCCGCGCTCGGCCTCCTGGTGGTCGGCGGCGTCGCCGACGACATGCACGACATCACGCCGCGCGGCAAATTCCTCATCCAGCTCATCGCCGCGCTGTTCATGACTTCCTGGGCGGGCGTGCACGCCTCCTATCTCGGCAACTTGCTCGGCTTCGGGCCGGTGAACCTCTACCACTGGGCGATCCCGTTCTCGGTCGTATGCGCGCTCGGCGTTATCAACGCGATCAACATGGTGGACGGCCTGGACGGCTCAGCGGGCGGGATCGCGCTCGTCGCGACGCTCTGGCTCGCCCTCGCGGCGTACCTGCAGCGCCTGAGCACGCAGACCATGCTCCTTCTCATGCTGGCGTCCGCCATCGCCGGGTTTCTGATGTGGAACCTGCGCGTGCCGGGGCGCGCGCACGCGCGCGTGTTCATGGGCGACGCGGGCGCGATGACGCTGGGCCTGGCGCTCTGCTGGTTCACGATCGATGTGACGCAGGGCGAGCGCAGGACCATGCCGCCGATCGCGTGCGTGTGGATCCTCGCTGTGCCGCTGCTCGACATGGCCCGGGTGATGTTCCTGCGGCTGCTTCGGCGCACCGACATGTTCGACGGCGACCGCGAGCACCTGCACCACTACCTCATCGCGCGCGGCTATTCCGTCTCGAGCACCGTGGCGGTCCTGATGGCCGCTTCGGCGGTCACGGGAGCGATCGGCATCGGCGCCTGGCAGCTCGGCGTGCCCGACTGGGTGATGTTCTATCTCTTCGCCGCGCTGGCGGCCGCCGTTCTGCGGGCGGCCTATACGCGGGCGCGCGGATAGCTTGATACCGTCGGACAACCGCGCCAGCTTCCTCGTCATCCGGCGCGACAACATCGGCGACCTGGTCTGCACCACCCCGCTGTTCGAAGCGCTGCGGCGGCGGTTCCCGGCGGCGCGCATCTACGCGCTCACCAACAGCTACAACCTGCCGGTCCTGCGCAACAACCCGTTCATCGACGAAGCGTTCGCGTACACCAAGGGCAAGCATCGCGAGCCGGGGACGAGCCTCGGGAGCGTATACGCACAGCGGCTGAGCCTGATCTGGCACCTGCGGAGCCTGCGCATCGATTACGCGGTGATCGGCAGCTGCGGTTTCGTGCCGCGCGCCCTCTCCTTTGCGCGGCTGCTGCGCCCGCGTCACATCGTGAGCCATGTGCCGGTGGGCCGCAGCATCCGCGGCGTCGACATGCCGGTGCCGCACGACTGGGAGCCGCCGCGCCATGAAGTGGAAGACGTGTACAGCGTGCTCGCGCCTTTCGGCATCGCGGGCACACCACCGCCTCCACGCGTAGTGCCGGATCCGCAGGAGCGCGCCCGCGCCGAAGCTGCGATCCACGATCGCGGCATCCGCGCGCCGATCGCGGTTCACATCAGCGCGCGCAAGCCGACGAATCGCTGGCCGGTCGAGCGCGTGGTGGAGCTCATGCGCCGGCTGCACACCAAGCGAAACGCGGCATTCATGCTCTTCTGGTCGCCGGGCGATGCGCGCAACCCGCGGCACCCTGGGGATGACGACAAGGCGCGCGCCGTGCTCGAGCAGCTGCCCGGCGTGCCGGTCGTCGCCCATCCGAGCGAGCGGCTGGAAGCGCTGATCGCCGGATTGTCGGTCTGCGAGCGGGTGATCTGCAGCGACGGCGGCGCCATGCACATCGCGGCCGCGCTAGGCAAGCCGATCCTGTGCTTCTTCGGCAATTCCGGCGCGACGCGTTGGCGGCCGTGGGGCGTGCCGCACGTCTTGCTGCAGCCGCCAAGCCTGAATGCAGCCGATATCAGTCTGGAGGAAGCTTACGCGGCTTACGATCGGTTGTTGAACTCGAGCCGCCCGAGCAAAGCGCCCGCGTAACCCCAGAAGGCGATCACCACGGCCTGGCCCATTAAGTCGTCCGTGCTGTTCTTGGCGATCATCGCCACGAACAAGGAAAACCCGGTTGCGCCCAGCAGGCGCAGGCGACCCCGCGCGCCGGCGCCGCCCAGTCGCCAATACTCGCGCAGCAGGGCCCCAAGGAGCGCCAAGTAAATGGCGAGACCGAGGACCCCCAACTGGACGGCAACATCGAGAAACAGGTTGTGTCCATGCGATAAGTAATGCGGCTCGCGCTGCCTCAGGTCCCGCGACACGCCGCGCTCGCCCTCGCCGCGGAGCAGCGACCTGCCGAGTCCGTGGCCGAGCCGCGGCTTCTCCAGGGCGATCCCGGACCATTCGCGCCATGCCTGCAACCGCAGATCGCTGCCCAACTCGAGCTGGCGCTCGCGGCTCGCATAGTCAAAGGCGCCCCAGGCGGCGACGGCGGCGACGAATGAACGCAGCGCAGGAAAGCAGGATGCTCGGCCAGACGATTCGGTTCTGGCTCACCATCCCCACGGTTATCGCTGCGGCGAGAACCACCGCGCCTGCATAGCGCTCGGCACGGCGTGACGACAGGATCGACAAAAGCGCGAACGGCACGATGAGCGCGGCGAACGTGCTCGCCACGCCGACCCCGGGCCAGTAGTAGATCCTGCTTAAGCCGTTGGCGTCGGGCATGAACGTCGCGGCGGGTCGTCCTGCCGCGAGGACCTGCACCACGATGGCTGCGAGGCACAAGACCCCGCCGCACGCAGCCCAGCGCGCGCGATCGAACGCGCCGACGTCGGCCGCCATCCGCCAGGCGGCCAGGAAAACGGCTGCAGGCAACAGCATGTCGTAGAGCACGTCATGCAGCGTCACTCCCGGGTCGGCAGACCAGAGCGCCGAAGCGGCGCCAAGCGCGATCCAGGCCGCCATAGGCCATGCGGGCAGCGGCGGCAGGCGCCGTTCGCGCACCAATATCACCGTGACCAGGATCGCCGCCGCCAGCGAGAGAAGCGAGCGCAGCGCCGAAACGTGGGCGAAGGGGAGAATGACGAACAGGCCGGCCACGAGCCATGCGAGCGCCTGATTCATCGCAGCGAAAAACTCATATCATCCGAGCAGTCCAGCAGCGGCCGCGAGCACCGGCTCGGTGCCGATGGCCTGCATGCAGCGCGGCTCGGCGCATTCGTCGGTCGAGCGCTGGCAGCGCCGCACCCATTCGATGCGCCGCTTGAAAAGCGTGCGCTGGTCGCGGCAGGGGAAGTCGGGAATCGTAATTTCGCGATACGGAGCGTCGCGCCAGAATTCGCCGCGGCCGAAGAGAACCGACGACCCGGGCCCGAACAGCACGACGCTCGGCACCGCGGCGAGCTTCGCCAGGTGGGCAATCCCGGTGTCCAGGCTCACCAATAGCGCGGAGTTGGAAAGGAGCTGCCAAACCTGGGCGAGATCGAGTTTTCCCGCGTAAGACAGGTGCCTTCGCTGCGGGTCGATCTCCTCGACAAGCCGTTCCTCGCCAGGACCCGCGCTCCACGCGACCAGGTAGCCGCGCTCCTGGAAATGATCTGCCAACGTCCGCCAGCGTTCGGGGCGCCAGAGCCTCAGTGGCGAGCCGGCTCCGACATGAAACACGACATAGCGCGCCGAAGGCCGCTCGAACGGCGCGAAGGGCGGCGCCGGCCAGTCGCCGCCGCGGAAGGGGGACGGCGCCGGGCCGGCAACGAGGCTCGCCGCCATGTCGCTCCAGGCCGCGGGGCGATCGGGATAGGGGATTTCTTCGTCCACCGGCCAGCTCTTGTACGCCGGACGATCGCCGGCAAAGGCGACGATCCAGCGGGCGCCAGCCGCAGCCGCGAGCCAGCTGTAGCGATTGTCGCCCGGGATCAGCCCAAGATCGAACGGTTTCTCGTCGAACAATCGGTCCACGGTCGAAGAGTCGCGCGGGTCGTACGCAATGGCTCGCACGCCGTATGGCCTAGTCGCGAAGAGCGGCACCAGTGCGCGACGCACGGTCATGGCCACGTCTGCCTGCGGGTAGCGCTCGCGCAGCTTGGCAAGCAGCGGAGCAAGCATCACCACGTCGCCGAGGAGCAGATGATGTGCGATGAGGACGCGCTTCGGCTGCGCAGGCTTGCGCCGCGGGGAAAGGCGGCTTGCCAGCACCCGCGGCAGCACGCGCAAGCGGCCGGCAGCGCGGCTTTCGGTCATGCGCGCTTCCCGCTCACCTGCCGGTAGATCGCTTCCATGCGATCGAGCATCGTTTCGTAGGATAAATGCTGGCTGCAATGCCGGCGTGCCGCAGCGCCAAGATTTTTCCTGAGGTCCGGATTTGCAGCGAGCTTGTCGATCGCGTCGCGTAATGCACCCGGGTCCCGCGCAGGAACCACCAGTGCGGTCGATTCATGCGCAGCGAGCTCTGCGATGCTCCCGGCGTTCGTGGTCACGCAAGGCAGGCCGGCGAGCATCGCCTGCACCAGCGCCTGCGGCACGCCCTCGTTGGCGTAGGAAGGCAACGCAAAGATGTCGAGCGCCTGCAGCCAGGGCACGACGTCGCGCTGGTCCCCGGCGAACCGGACGCGCGTGCGCATGTTGCGTTCGTCGACCAGCGCTTCGAGCGCCTCGCGCTGCGGCCCGTCGCCGACGATGACGAGGCCGATGCTTTGCGGCAATTGCGCAACCGCCTCGATGAGATAGCGGTGTCCCTTCCAGCTGCGCAGCGTGGCGACGATGCCGACCAGCGTCTTGTCCTGCGGCAGCTTGAGCGCGGCGCGCGCGATCGCGGGGTCGCCCGGCGTGAAGCGGCTGGCGTCGATGCCGGTCGGCACCGAGTCGATGCGCTCAGCCGCGAACTGATTCCTCTCGATCAATTCCCTTCTCAACGACTCCCCCGCGGTGACGATGCGCGCGGTCGCGCGCGTGTAGAGCCAGCGCGAGAGCATGTTGCGCGGCACCGGCGCGGAGATGTGGCGCGTGCGCACCATGCGCACCGGGCGGCCGAGGGCAAGGAGCGCAAGAGCGGCGAGCCAGGAGTCGGTCGAGCTGTGCGCGCTCAGCACGTCGCAGCGATTGCGCTTGAGCCATTCGACGAGCACTTTCACGCCGAGCGGGCGCTTCTTCGCGATCGGCAGCGCGATCGCCGGCACGCCCCAGTTCTTCGCCTCCGAATAGATGCGCGCCTCGGGCGCGCAGATGAGCTTCACGTCGTGGCCGCGGCGGATCAAGCCCTGCGACTCGGAGAGGATGCGGATCTCCTGCCCGCCCCAGCCGAGGGAGGACTCGGTGTGGACGATCGCGAGCCGCGTCACTTACGCAAGCCGCCTGAAAAGCTCTTTGTTCGCCTTCAGCAGCCGTTTAGCGCGAGAGACGGCTTCCTTGGCTGGTATCGAAGAACCGCTTCGTCTCGCAGCGCGGGACTTGCCGCGCGACCGGAGCTTGGTGCTGGCCGTCATAGAAGGTTGCGAAACTGTTCTACCGAGAGCCCGGCGTCGAGGTGATTGACGCCCGGAATCTTCGGCAAGCTAAGCGGTCACTTCGATTTCGCGAATGTCTTCGCCGCGTAGTTGCTCATTGACGACGGACAAGTATTCGCGGATGGCTTCGCGAATATTTTCAAGCGCCTCCTGCTCCGTGGCGCCCTGGGACCAGCAGCCCGGGAGACCCGGCACCGACACGCTATAGCCCTCCTCCGATTTGTGCAGGGCAATTCGATATTTCATCGGCACCTCCGAGTAGGAATTATATGCTCCGGCAAACTTGCCGCTAGTTCTACGTGGTCCCGCGCACACCCGCCGGCGGGAAAACGTGGTCTGTCCCTGATTAGCCGGTGCTGTAGATGTTGCTGTCGCGCGCCGGGCCGGCGGCCTCGGCGAACTGCAATTCGTACAGCCGGGCGTAGATGCCGCGCTTCGCGAGCAGCTCGGCGTGGCGGCCGATCTCGACGATGCGGCCGCGCTCGAGCACCACGATCCGGTCGGCGCGCTCGACGGTGGAGAGCCGGTGCGCGATGACGATGGTAGTGCGCCCGCGCATCAGGGCGTCGAGCGCCGCCTGCACGTGGCGCTCCGACTCGGTGTCGAGCGAGGACGTCGCCTCGTCGAGGATCAGCACCGGGGCGTTCTTCAGCAGCGCGCGGGCGATGGCCAGGCGCTGGCGCTGGCCGCCGGAGAGCCGCACGCCGCTCTCGCCGATCAGCGTGCCGAGGCCTTCCGGCGTCTCGCGGATGAACGACATCGCGTGCGCGGCCTCGGCGGCGGCGATCACTTCCTTTTCGCTCGCGCCGCGCAAGCGGCCATAGGCGATGTTGGCGTAGATCGAGTCGTTGAAGAGCACGATGTCCTGGCTGACGAGGGCGATGTTCGCGCGCAGGCTGGCGAGCGTCAGCTCCTGGAGGTCGTGGCCGTCGAGCAGGATGCGCCCGGTGGTGGGCGCGTAAAAGCGCGGCAGGAGGTTGACGAGCGTCGTCTTGCCGCCGCCGGAGCCGCCCACCAGCGCCACCGTCTCGCCCGGCCGAATCTGCAGGTTGATGTCGGCGAGCGCGGGCTCGTCGCGCGTCGGGTAGGTGAAGCCGACCCGTTCGTACGCCAGCTCGCCGCGCGCCCGCGGCAGTACCACCGTGCCGCGGTCTTCCTCGACCGGCGTGTCGATCATGCCGAACACGCTCTCGGCGGCGGCCAGGCCGCGCTGCAGCGGCGCCTGGATCTCGGTGAGGTGCTTCAGCGGCGCGAGCAGCATCAGCATGGCGGTGAGGAAGGAGGCGAACTCGCCCACCGTGGTGCGGGCGGCGAGGGATTGCTCCATCGCCAGGTAGACGATGACGGCGAGCGCGACCGATGCCAGCACGTGGGTGATCGGGTTGGTGAGCGACGCGGCGATCGTCTGGCGCATGTTGAACCCGCGCACCGCCTGGTTGGCGCGCTCGAAGCGCCTGGATTCGTACTCCTGCCCGCCGAAGACCTTGACCACGCGGTGGCACTCGATCGTCTCCTCGAGCACGTGCGCGAGGTCGCCCATCGAGCGCTGCGCCTCGCGCGCCATGCGCCGCAGGCGGCGCGAGACCAGCCGCACCGACCACGCGATGAGCGGTCCGACCGCGAGCGCAATGAGGGTGAGCTTCCAGTTGAGGTAGAAGAGCCATCCGAGCAGGCCGGCCACGGCGATCGAATCCTTGACGGCGACGGTAATGACGCTCGTCGCCGCCATCGTCACGCCCATCACGTCGTAGGCGATCTTCGAAAGCAGCACGCCGGAGCTGTTGTCGTCGAAAAACCGGGTCGGCAGGCGCACCAGCCGCGAAAACATCGCCGCGCGCAGGTCGAGCACGACGCGGTTCGCCACCCAGGCGAGGAAGTACGACGAGGTGAACGTCAGGACGCCGCGCAGCAGGAACAGGCCGACCAGCACCGCGGCGTAGAAGATCGGCGGATGCGCGGCCTGGACGGCGGCGAATCCCCCGTCGAGCAGCGGCTTGATGAGCGCGGGAATCAGCGGCTCGGTCGCCGCCGCCGCGATCATGCCGATCACCGCGAGCGCGAACACTTTCGCGTGCGGGCGCACGTAGGAAAGCAGGCGCTTGTAAAGGATGGCGCTATCGTCTTTCATCGATCGACGCGTAAAGCTCAGACAGCTTGCCCGCCATGGCCTCGATCCCGAAGCGCTCCGCGGTCGAGCGCGCCGCGCGCGCCATGCGCGCGTCGCGGATCGCCCCGTCGGCGGCCTGCATCAGGCGGGCGATGCCCGGCGCATCGTCGGGCTCGCAGACCCAGCCGTTCGCGCCCGGCTCGACGATCTCGGCCGCGCCGCAGCGCGAGCTGACGATCGCCGGCAGGCCCATCGCCAGCGCCTCGAGCGCGGTGTTGGGGAAGGGATCGTAACGGCTCGGAAGGATAAAGCAATCCGCGGCCGCGTAGAGGGGCCGCACGTCGTCGCGCCCGCCGAGGAAGCGCACGCGCCCGGACAGGCCGGCGACGCGCGCCTGCCCTGCGAAGCGGGCCTCCTCCCGGTCCCGGCCCACCACCAGCAGCCAGAACCCGGGGTTGGCGGCCGCGGCGAGCGCATCGATCGCAGCCGCCAGGCCTTTGCGCGAGAAGCCGGAGCCGACGAAGAGGAACAGCGTGTCGCGCGGCCGGCAGCCCAATTGCGCTCTGGCGGCGCCTCGCAATGCCTCGCCTTGACGTGGATGAAAGTACTCCAGATCCACCCCGTTATAGATGACGTGGAGCTTTTCCCGGCCGATGCGGAAGGCGCGCTGTACCTCCTCGCGCACCATCTTCGAGTTGCAGATCACGGCGCGCAGGCGCGGGTGCTCGAACATTTGTTTTTCGGCGCTGCAGACGTAGCGGTGATACGGATTCAAGGCGATTCCAATCCTTTCCAATACCGAGGCCGTGCATTGTCGCAGCTCGAGCCAGCGGCGATGCACGCCGTCGCCCGCGCGGTAGACGTCGCAGCCCGGGATGCGCTCGTGCGACTGCACGATGTCGAAGCTCTGTCGTCGCCACGCCGTGCGCGCGGCGCGCGCGAACGACCAGTCGCGCCACAGGTTTCCGACATGGAAGGGATCGACGCGCAGCAAGCGCCGCGCGCCCCAGCCCTCGCCGCTGCGCGAGATCAATGTGACTTCCGCCCCCGCGCGCTCGAGCGCCGGCAGGGCGCGGGCGATAAACCGCTCGGCACCCCCATAAGGGCTGTAACGCTGGCGTACTAGGGCGAGTCTAAGCACTACGCGAGAAGCTCGCGAGCCGCGGCATGCACCGCATCGACCGGAAGAAAGCTCAGGCACTCGCTCACCTTGCCGCCGCCGCAGCCGTCCAGGCCGCAGGGCCGGCAGGTATGCACGGTGGTCACGATGCGCCGCTCGACGTTCCATGGGCCCCACTCGTTCTCGCCGCTCGGCCCGAACAGCGCGACGGTCGGCGTGCCCATCGCCGCCGCGAGATGCATCGGCATCGAATCGACGCCGACGAACAGGCGCGCGCGCGCGGTGAGCGCGCCGAGCTCCTTGATGGAGAGCGTGCCGGCGAGGCTGATCGTCCTCGCCTTCGACAGGGCAACAATCTTCTGGACCATATCCAGCTCGGCGGGGTCGCCGGCGGAGGTGAGCACGACCTGGTGGCCTTCCGAGGCGAAGCGGTCGATCAGCTCGGCGTTCTTCTCCGCCGGCCAGCATTTGAAGGTCCAGCGCGAGGCCGGATGCATATGGATGAAGCCCTCGGGAGCCAGCCGCGAGGCTTTGGCTTCGGCCTGTTTCCCCGGAACGAAAACCACCTTGCGGTCGGCAAGCGAAGGCTGGACGCCGACACGGCGCAGCGCGTCGAGGTTGAGCTCGACCTGGTGCCGGCGGCCGCCTCCCACCATGGGATACAGGTGCGTGAAGCTCTTCGCCCAGAACCGGCCGCGGCCGGGCATCGCCGGCGCCACGCTATAGCGCGCGCCGAGCGTGCGCGCGAGCCACGCGCCGCGCGGCTGCTCGGAAAGATGGACGAGCAGGTCGTAGCGCCTCGCGCGCAGCCTGCCGAACAATTCCATTTCCCTGGAGAAGCGTTCCATTGCGCCGAGCGCTTTCCAGTTCCTGCCTACTACGTGAAGCTCGGAGAGCGCAGGGTGCCCGTCGAACATCGGCGCGGTATCGTCGTAGAGCAGCGCGTCGATCTCGAGCTTCGGCGCATGCGACTTGAGCGTCGTGAGCACGGGCGCGGCAAGCAGCACGTCGCCGTGGTGCCTCAGCTTCACCACCAGCGCGCGCCCGCACTCCCCTAGCGGGACGGCATCCCTCAGCATCCCGCGCAGGTTACCTCAATCCAGGCGATAGGCCAGCGACAGGTACACCGCCCGGCCCGGCTGCGGATAGGCGACAAAACTGTTCGCGCCGTCCCACAAGCCGTAGCTGTAGTACTTCTTGTCGAAGAGGTTGCGAGCCTCCAGCGCCACGTTCACCCTGTCGATGCGATGCTCGAGCTTCGCATCGAGCAGCCCGTACGCAGGCATGCGGCGCGCGAAGACGTTGTCCTGGTCGTTGTCGTAGCGCTGCCTGCCGACGTAGCGGGCGTTCAGGTTGAGCCGGCTGCGCGCCGCGAACGACCAGGACATCCCCGCCGTCGCGATGGCGTCGGGAACGAGCGGCACGTCCTTGCCGGTCGCGCGGAACTTCGCCTCGAGCAGCGCCAGCGAGCCGCGCCATTCGAGCGCGGGTGTCGAGCGCCAGGAACCTTCGAGCTCGGCACCACGGCGCTGCGTCGGCGGGAGGTTTATGTTGGCGAAAACGGCCGGGCTGAAGTAGATCTCGTTTTCGAGCCTCGTTTCGTACAACGCGACACGGCCGCGCCAGCCACCGCGCTCGTACTCGGCGCCGAGCTCGGCGGTGCGGGCCTTCTGCGGGTCAAGCAGCGTCGCCGCGCACGGCGGCCCGAAGCAGGCATTCTCGTCGAAGTTGGCGAGCCTGAAGCTGGTGCCGTACTTGGCGTAGCCGGACCAGCCGGCGCCGAACCCTTGCCGCAGCGCCGCGTCGTACGCTTCCAGCGTGTGGCTCGCGCGCCGCTCATCGGGCGGCAACAGCAGTTCCGTGAGCCGCTCTTCGCTGCGTTGAACGCGTCCGCCGAGCACCAGGCGCGTGCGCTCCGCCGCCCATAGGTTCGCCTGCGCGTAAAGCGCTTGGTTGGTCTGCTCACCGCTTGCCGTATTGCGGTTGTCGTAGTCCCAGCGCTCCCAGTCCGCGCCGAGCGTCACGTCGTGGGTGCGCCCGAAAGCGTCGAAACGCAGCTTGGCGCGTGGTGCGAACGACCAGACGTTGACGTTGGTGTGGAAGAAGGAGGGGAGGAAAAGCGCGGAGGCGTTCTTATTGCGGTAGGAAAGGTCAGCCGCCAAATCATGCCGATCCACGTTCCAGGCACCACCTAGGGTGAGCGTGCCGTCCTGGCGATCGCTCTTGTCTCCCGGCGTGCGGGCCTGCCTTGGGTCAGCGAGGATCTGCGCCTCGGTCAGCGCTCCGGGCAATCCGAGAGACTGGTCTGCCGCGGCGAAGCGCAGGTAACCGCGCGCGTGATCGCCATGGGCTTCCAGCGTGCCGGCGACGTTGGTCTGCCTGAAATGGTTATTGCGGCGGTACCCGTTGGTGTCCTCGTTCGAAGCATCGAGCGAAAAACCTCCGACGTCGCCCGTTCTGCCGTAGCCGGCGCGCCCCTCCGCGGTGCCGTAACCCCCGAAGCGGGCGAGGCCGTAGCCGCGGACCGTGCCCGGCTGTGCGCGGCGGGTGATGATGTTGATCGTGCCGCCGGTGGCGCCGCCGCCGTAGAGCACGGCGCCGCTGCCGCGCACGATTTCGATCCGCTCGATGGACTCGAGCGCAATGGCGTTCAACTGCGCCGAGGTCAGCTCGTTTTCGGAAATGCGCAGGCCGTCGACCAGGATCAGGGTGTTCTGGTCGCCGGTGATGCCGAAGCCGCGGAGGTCGACCTGCTGGTTCGGCGTGCCGCTGTTGTCGCGGATGTGGACCAGGCCGAACTGCGCGAGGATCTCGGGCAGGCTCGAGCTGGCGCTTTTCCTCAGGTCGTCCGCGGTGATTACGGTCACTCCGACCGGCAGCTCGCGTTTCGAATCCTGAAAGCGCGTGGCAGTGATGACGACGGCATCGTCCTGCGCAAAACAAACGGAAACACAGAGTCCGGCGAGGATGCCGGCTGTGGCGTGACGCATCGAAACCTCCCTGGCGTCTTCCCCGACGCCTGCAAGTGGTTGAAGAGGCTTCCAGGCCGGTCTCCGGACTCGCGAGGCATGGTGCTCCGCCTTCCCGCGTTTGCACGCAGTGGCTCTCTGCTTCAGAGGTGGAACACCCTCACTCGCTTACCGTTGCGGGGGCAGTACAGGCTTTGCACCTGTTTCCCGAACACCCGGGAGCGAGCCGATATCATAGCCCGATGAAGTTTTGGGTGGTCGCGCTTTTGCTCCTCCATGGAAATGCCGTTGGTCAGATCAAAGTGGTAGATGACTACGGCAACCAGGTGAGCCTCGCCGCCCCCGCATCGCGCGTCGTCAGCCTTGCGCCGCATCTGACCGAGCTGCTCTACGTGGCGGGGGCGGGACCGAAGGTGGTCGGCGCGGTGGCGTTCAGCGACTTTCCGCCCGAGGCCCGGGCGCTGCCGCGCGTCGGCAACGACGCGCTCATCGATCTCGAGGCGGTGCT
>VBBY01000225.1 GCA_005881595.1 Betaproteobacteria bacterium
TTCAGCATCGGGAACCGCCGCCCGTTCTGCCCCGTGCGGATCTGGCGATACAGAACCGGGCCGCGGTCTCCAAGGAAGATTGCGATCGCCGTCAGTAAGGCGATCGGCGAGGCCGCGAGCAGGACAGCGATGCTGACGACCACGTCGAACAGGCGCTTGCTCGCCAGTCTCGGGATGTTGCAACGAAAACCATTCGAGAAGATGAACCAGCTCGACTGCATCAGCTCGACGCTTACCCGCCCGGTCTCTCGCTCGAGGAAAGCGAGAACGTCGTATACGGCGATGCCGCGCAGGCGGCATTCCAGCAGTTCCTGGGTGGGAAAGCCGCCCCGCCGGTCATCCATCGCCACCACGATTTCCTCGACCTGGTGGCGCATCGCCAGGTGCAGGAGGTCGCCGTCGAACTGCAGGACTTGATGGTCCGGAACGCCGACGCCATCACCCGGCGCTCTCACATGGCCGACGATCTTGAAGCCGCGCTGGTCGGTGCTTCTGCGCAGCCGCTTGGCGATGGTTGCCGCGCGGGCGCCGGCGCCCCACACGAGCACGCGGCGCTTGAACATATCCCCGTCGACGACGCGCAGAAACGCGAGCCGGGTGAGCACCAGGCCGGAAAAAGCGAATATCCCGGCGAGACCGAAAACGCCGCGTCCCACGAAGAGCGACGGTGCCAGATAGAAAATCAGGCCCAAGGCGCCTTCGGCCACCAGCACGGCAATCAGCAGGCGGGCCGCGATACCCGCGAATCGCGCGCGCTGCCGCAGCTGATACAAGCCCATCGCCACGAGGCAGAGCAGGAACACGCCGGCGATCAGCAATGCCCTTGGCCATATCGGGTCCACCGTCGCCTGGAAGGCGCTGAACGTGCCGGGAAAGCCGGAAAAACGCGTCAGGACCGCGCCGTAGACGCAGAGCATGACGACGCCCAGCTCGGCGATCGCCAGCAGCGCAAGGCGATGGACATGCCCTTCGAACAGGCGAAGAGGGAGCGCGCGCGCCGGGGTTGCATCCTCAATCCGATGCGCCCTGCCGGCCAACGATTGCGCCGCGGTCGCATCGACCAACCGATGCGCCCTGACGACCAACGACCCCCTCGCCATTGTCCTCCCCCCCGGAGGAAATCCCTCAATACGTACACTGACCGGTTGATGCTGAGCGTGGCGCCGGGCTGTAGGCTTGCGTGCCCGTTGTCTTTTGTCTGGAAACCTTCCACTCGGGAGGCTGGAAAGCCAGCCGCCCGTTTATCAGTTCATCCGGATACGACGCGAACTGTATCCTCTAGGCGACAGCTTGGCAAGACTAGCCGGGCGGGAAGGCCAGCAGCAGGCCGACCAGGCCGAGCGCGAGAAATACGGCGAGGAGGCCGACGATGACCTCGAACGCCGTGACCGACGGCCTCTCATCACCGTCATCCACCAGCGTCTCGTCGAAACGCGGGTAGCTGCGTCCGATCTTCCCCATGCCGGCGCTTCCTCTCGAGCTAATCTTTCCTGGAAGACGGCCGCGGGCTCAGCGCCCGCGGCCCCTCCCTCCTCCCAGCTCCCCTTCAATCAAATATGCCGGCGATGCTGGCACGGAGACGCCGGGTCCTCAATCGGACGAAAGCATGAGATCTGTAAAGCTTCGTCAGCCGCGCGCACGGAGGGCCGTACGCAGGCATGCTTCGCCTTTCTTAGGGGGTTGTGCAGTGGGGGATGAGGGATCGCAGGTCGCGCTCGAGCGCAGCGTGATCATCGTCGGCGCGGGCAGCCTGCAGAACAAGCTGCTCGCGAGTCTCATCGAGCAGAGGACCGGCTACGCCTGCAGCACCAGGCTGGCTGACCAGCTCAACGGCTCTCTGCCGGCTACGTCGCTCGCGCTGATCGACGCAGCCGAGTTCGCGATGCGCATGCCGGCGCTCTGCGTGAGCGTCCTTTTCGAGAGCTTCGCGCTGATCAATGCCGACGAGCACCTGCCGCTCGAGCTGATCGTCGCCTGCCCGGGGATGAAAGGCGTGTTCTTCACCGACAGCTCCGAGGACACGCTGGTGAAGGGCATCGAGGCGATCTTCCGCGGCGAGTACTGGCTGCCGCGCCGGGTGCTGTGCGCGCACCTCGAGCGCACGCGCACGGTGCAAAAGCCGGCTTCGCCCGCGGCGACGCTGCTCACGCCGAAGGAAATGGAGACGCTGCGGCTGCTCACGACCGGCAGCAGCACCGAGCACATCGCCTTCGAGCTGAAGGTGAGCCCGCACACGGTGAAGACCCACATCTACAACCTGTTCCGCAAGATCCGGGTCACCAACCGCGTGCAGGCGGTGCACTGGGCGGCGCAGAACAAAATCGGGCTCTGAAAACGGGGACGGTGAAAATGGGGACAGACCCCATTTATTTGCAATCGCAGATGAGAAAAATGGGGTCTGTCCCCAATTTCCCGAAAATCGGGCTCTGACCCTGATTTAGGAGTAGGGTGGCGCGAAAGGGGGGCCGCCATGCGCCTGGCATTGTCTGTCTTTGCCGTTATCGCGGTTTCGTTCGCCGCCGCCGCGTGGGGCCAATCGAAGAACCTCGCCCCGGGCTTCACCAGCCTGCCCAAAGGGGCGAGCGTCGTGATCATGCCGACGGACATCGAGCTGTTCTCGATCAGCGGCGGCGGGGTGCTGGAGCCGAAGGCCGACTGGACCGAGGCGGCGACGCAGCATTTCAAGACTGCCTTGCGCGACAAGAAGCAGAAGCTCGGCTTGCGCGCGCTCGAGCTCGCGGAGAAGGATGCCGACGAGCTGGCCGAGGTGAACACGCTGCACGCCGCGGTAGCGCGCGCGATCGCCATGCACCACTTCAAGGACCAACGAGGGCTCGACTTGTCGCTGCCGACCAAGGAAGGCAAGCTCGACTGGTCGCTCGGCGAGACGGTGCAGCCGATCAAGAAGCTTACCGGCGCCGATTACGCGCTCTTCAGCTGGGTGCGAGACAGCTACGCAAGCGCCGAGCGCCAGGCGGCGATGGTCGGCATCGCGATCCTCACTCTGGGCCGCGCGGTTCCCCTGGGCGGCATGCAGGTCGGCTACGCCTCGCTCGTCGATCTCAATACCGGGCGGGTGGTCTGGTTCAATCGCTTGCTGCGCGGGAGCGGCGACCTCCGGGAAGCGGACAAGGCGGCCGAGACGCTGGACGCGCTGCTCTCCGAGTTTCCGGTCGCGAAATGAGGCGCCGGGATTTTCTCGCTTGCGGCTGTGCCTGCCTGGTGCCGGGGCTCGCCGCGGCGCAGGCCGCCTGGGAGATCCCGGCGCGGTTCGCGCGGCCCGACGCGGGCAGCGACGAGGGCGGCCTGTGGTCGATGATGGACCGCGAGGAAGTGCGGCTGCGCAAGAGCCCCTTCTCGCTGCGCGACCCGAAGCTGCAGGCCTACGTGCAGGACATCGCCTGCCGTCTCGCCGGCGAGCATTGCCCCGACGTGCGCGTGCATCTCGTGCGCACGCCGCTCTTCAACGCGTCGATGGCGCCCAACGGCATGATGCAGGTGTGGAGCGGCCTGATGCTGCGCGTGGACAACGAGGCGCAGCTCGCCGCGGTGCTGGGCCACGAGATCGGCCACTACCTCGCGCGCCATTCCGTCGAGCGGCTGCGCGATGCGAAGTCGCGCAGCGCCTTCGGCATGTTCATCGGCATGTTCGGCGCGGTGGGCGCGGTGGGCCAGCTCGGCCTGTACGCCGGCATGTTCGCGTACTCGAGGGAGCACGAGAGCCAGGCCGACAGCATCGGCGTGCTGCTGATGCGCAAGGCCGGCTACGACGCCGCCGAAGCGGCTAAAGTGTGGGAAAACCTGCAGCTCGAGATCAGGGCGCGGCCCGACGGGGATGCCTTGCGCAGCCCCGCGGCGAACGAAGCGCAATGGCGCGAGGGCATGAAGCCGTTCCTGCGCGACTGGCTGCACGAGGAAGTGAAGCGCGGGCAGCACGAGGAAAGCCTCGCCTTGCTCGGCCGCATGATCGCGCGCTCGCCGGCGCTCGCCGACTACCGCTGGGCGCGCGGCGAGGTGTACCGCCTGCGCGCCAGGGAGAGCGACCTGGACAGCGCGGTCGCTGACTATCTCGCCGCCATCGCCGACGGCGGCGAGCCGCCGGACACCCATCGCGGCCTCGGCATGATCTACCGCGCCCGTCACCAGTCGCCTGAGGCGAGGACCAGCTTCCAGCGCTATCTCGAGCTCGCGCCGGAGGCGCCCGATTCCGCCATGATCAAGAGCTATATTGAGGAGCTAACCACATGAGAACGCACAGGGGAACCCTCGTTGCCGCAACGTTGGTCGTCGTCCTCGCGGGCTGCGCCGCCCCGGTCACCAAGGTGGAAAGCGGCGAACGCGGCCTGGGCGAGCGCATGCTCGTGTCGCTCGACGGTCCTTGGAACAAGGTCAGCGCGCCGGACATGGGACCAGCCGAGGTCTGGACCATGGAGGGGCGGCCGGTGGACCAGCTGCTGATCTACTCCGGCATCAAGAACGAGCAGGTGATCCACGCTACCGCGATGGGCGCCAACCGCAAGGACTTCGCCTTCCGCTCGGGCATGCAGCCCGACGAGATCG
The DNA here is from genome assembly GCA_005881595.1 of Betaproteobacteria bacterium. Classification (GTDB taxonomy): domain Bacteria; phylum Pseudomonadota; class Gammaproteobacteria; order Burkholderiales; family SG8-39; genus SCGC-AG-212-J23. The sequence goes on from VBBY01000225.1 coordinate 4,561, forward strand.
TGGCCATGTTCGAGGGCATGCTGACGCGCGACGGCTCGACGTTCAAGCTGGTGAAGCTGGCGCCGGCGGACTTCGGCGGCGCGAAGGGCTTTCGCTTCGAATACGCGCTCACCCGCAAGATCGACAACGTGCAGCTCTCGGGCCTGGGCTTCGGCACCGTGAGCAACGGCGAGCTCTTCGCGCTGCTCTACCAGGCGCCGCGCCTCGCCTTCTTCCCCCGTCACCAGCCTCGCGTGGAGCAGATGGCGCGCAGCGCGCGGATCAAGACCTGAAAATCAGGGACGGAGCCTGATTTCCCATAGTAACGGCGGAATTCGGGGACGGAGCCCTAACTCCGTAAGCTGCGCGTCGCTGGAGTTAGGGCTCCGTCCCCGAATAAATGCGTCCCCGAATAAATGGGGTCTGTCCCCATTTAGATTTTCAGCACGCGCGGCAGCCAGAGCGCGAGCGCGGGGAAGGCGATCAGCAGCGCTACCAGCACGAAGTCGGCGACCAGGAAGGGCAGGGTGCCGCGGTAGATCTTGGCCGCCGGGATGTCCGGGTTCTGCGCCTGGATCACGAACACGGTGAGCCCGACCGGAGGGCTGATCAAGCCGATGGTCGCCATCACGGTGACGAAGATGCCGAACCAGATGCCGTCGTAGCCGATGCCGGCCATGATCGGCAGGATCACCGGCACCGTGATGAGGATGGTGCTCACTTCCTCCAGGGCGGTGCCGAGGACGACGTACAGCACGATCACCGCGAGCACGATCGCGAGCGGCGAGAGCTGCGCCGCCTGCACCCAGACCGCAAGCTCGTTCGGCAGGCGGGTGAGCACGATGAAGCGCGCGAAGATGAAGGCGCCGACGATGATGAAAAACAGCATCGCGCTCGAATACACCGTCTCGAGAAAGGCGTCGCTCAGCCCGCGCAGGCTGAGAGTGCGCGTGGCGAAGCCGATGACGATCGCCGCGAAGGCGCTGATCGCCGCGCCCTCGGTCGGCGAGAACCAGCCGAGGTAAATGCCCACTACGGCGAAAAAGAAGAGCAGGACGAGCTTCCACATGCCGCGCGCGGCGCGCAGGCGCTCGCGCAGGGGCATCGGCGGCACCCCGGGCATCCATTGCGGCCGCAGGCGCGCCTGGATCACCACCGCGACCACGTAGAGCGCGGCAAGCAGGATGCCGGGGAAAAGCGCGGCGGCGAAGAGCTTCGCGAGCGACTGCTCCGCGACCAGCGAGTAGACGGCGAGGATCACCGAGGGCGGGATGAGGATGCCGAGCGTGCCGGCGGCGGCGACCGAGCCGGCGGCGACGATGTCGTTGTAGCCGTGGCGGCGCATCTCGGGGATCGCCACCTTGGAGAACGTCGCCGCGGTGGCGATCGAGGAGCCGCAGATGGCGCCGAAGGCCGCGCAGGCGCCGACGGTGGCGCTCGCGAGCGCGCCGCGAAAGCCCGAAAACACCGCGTTGGCGGCGTCGAACAGCTCGCGCGACATCTGCGCGCGCGAGGCGACCGCGCCCATCAGGATGAAAAGCGGCACCACGGAGAGCGAGTAGGCGCTCGCCAGCTCGAACGGCACCGAGGCGACCACCGCGAGCGCTGTGTGCCAGCCGTCGATCGCGGCATAGCCGCCGGCGCCGACGAGCGCAAGCGACACTGCGATCGGGATGCGCGCGAACATCGCCGCGAGCAGCACGATCACGCCCGCCAGGCCGATCTCCAGGTTGGTCATCGCCGCCAGCGCGCGATGAAGGCCAGCGTGGCGAGCGCCGAGGCGCCCACCCCGAGGAGCACGGGGATCCAGTAGAAGAGCTTGGGGATCGACAGGTCGGCGGTGACGTCGCCGAACTCCTGCATGTCGCGGGCGAGCGGCACCATCTGCCAGAACATCAGCGACAGCACCGCAAGCGAGGCGATGGCGCCGAACAGATCGAGCAGCTTGACCACCGCCGGCCGCGCCAGGTGATCGACGACGTCGACCACCAGGTGCTCGTCGCGCAGGAACACCGCCGGCAGCGCTACGAAGATGGTGCACGCGAGGCACAGCTCGATCAGCTCGAAGGTGCCGTGGATCGGCCGGTTGAAGACGGCGCGCAGCGCGACGTCGGCCACCGTGAGCAGCATCATCGCCGCGAGGAACGCCGCGGCCAGGTAGCCGAAAATCTTCTCAATTATTGCCAGAAGTTCCTCGAAGTCCTGGCGTGCTTCTCGGACAGGGCCTTCATCTGCCTGTACACCGCGCGCGCCGGGAGCTTCTTGTCCTCGAGCTCCTTCAGCTTCGCCTCGATCACCTGGTCGCCGATCCTGCGGAAGCGGGCGTCTTCCTGCGGCGGGAGCTTGATCACCTCGTCGCCGCCTTCGACCAGCAGCTTCTTGCCGATGGCGTCGAGCGCGTCCCAGCCTTCGCCGACTTCCTTCTCCACGCCCCGGGTCGAGTCATCGAGGACACGTACGAGTACATCTCGGTCGAGTACTTCAGCGTGCCGCCCATCTTGAAGGCGATGCCGGCGCCGCCGTAGTCGATGAACACGCCGTCGAGCGTGCCCTTCTGCAGCATCTCGAGCTGGTCGGGCGGCGGCACGCCGACCGGGGTTCCGCCGAGCGCGGCGACGAAATCGCGGATGGTCGGCGCGGAGAAGCGGATGCGCAGGCCCTTGAAGTCATCGGCGGTGCGGATCGGCTTCCTGGTGGTGTGCACGTTGCCCGGCTGATGGGTGAGGAGCAGCAGCACGTGCACGCCGCGATGCTCCGCGTCGAGGTACTTCGAGCGCAACCCGGCGTCGTTCAGCGTCTTGGTGCCGATCTCGGCGCTGCCGGCCATGTAGGGCAGCGAGATCAGCTCGGTGAGCGGGAAGCGCCCCGGCGTGCCCCCGTGCAGGAACCACGACACGTCGGCCTGGCCGCTGCGCGCGAGGTCGTAGTGCGCAGGCGCCGGCGCCATCTGCGCGCCGTGGAAGA
>VBBY01000226.1 GCA_005881595.1 Betaproteobacteria bacterium
GCTTGCGCCTGAGGGGAGCCCTGGCATAAGGGGACGCGGCCACGCCAATGATGCTGCTTTCAGTCCGGAAGGTCAGAGTTCCGTCGCGCAATCCGAAACCGTCGACCGCATCGATGAACCCCGCCGACCAGCTGCGGCGGCGGAACTCGCCGTCGGTGACCGACGGCAGGCCGAGCGATTCCTGGAAGGCCACGATCTCGCGAATGCTTTCATCCTGGATGTTCTGAAATTCCTTTTCATCCAGGCGTTTCGCCTTGTGCGCGCGGGCCGCCTCGAGCAAGCGCTGAGGCCGCAGGAAGCTGCCGATATGCTCGACGCGAAACGGCGGTTGCATGCCCCGCTCATCCCCCGACGACCGGCTCGACGTAGATCTCGACGCGGCGGTTGGCCGAGCGGCCGCTTTCGGTGTTGTTGCTCGCCACCGGCTCGCCTTCGCCCTTGCCGAGGGTCGCGAGCCGCAGCGGGCTGACGCGCCTGGACTCGAAGTACTGCGCCACTGACACGGCGCGCCGCTCCGAGAGCTTCTGGTTGTACTGGTCCGAGCCCACGTTGTCGGTGTGCCCGACGATCGTCAGCGAGGTCTTGCCGTAGCGCACCACCACGTCGGCGAGCTTGTCCAGCGTGCTGTGGAAACCAGGCTTGATGTTCACCGAGTCGGTGTCGAACGCGGTGTGGCTGGTCATGGTGATCCGCACCACGTCGTTGGGCAGCTTCTCGACGCGCGCCTCGCCGGACTGGATCTCCTGGCCGAGGTTTTTTTCCAGGTCACGCTTCTGGCTGTCCATGTAGGAGCCGACCGCCGCGCCGGCTAGCCCGCCGCCGACGGCGCCGATGAGCGCGCCTTTGCTGCGGTTCCGATGGTAGGCCACTGCGCCCAGGACGGCGCCAACGCCGGCGCCGACGAGGACGCCCGTCTCCATGCTCTCGAGGGGGCGGCCGCTGGGTCGCTGCATGTCTGCGCAACCGGCGAACGCGATGCTCGCTGCCACAACCACGACATATCGCTTCATACCACCTCCGTCCGTAGGATTTTTGCCCCCTCTACCATGGCCTTCATCTTCCCGAAAGCGACCTCGCGCGGCAGGTACTTCATGCCGCAGTCCGGCGCCACGATGACATCTTCTTTTTTTACGAACCTGAGAGCCTTTCTGATCCGGTCGGCGACCTGTTGCGGAGTTTCCACGGCCATGTCCGAGAGATCAAGGCAACCGACCATGATTTTCTTGCCCCGCAACTTCGCAAGCACGGCGCAATCGAGCCTGGACTGCGCGGTCTCGATCGAGACCTGCGAGCAGGAGCAGCCGGCAAGCTCGGGAAGGAAGGAATAGCCGGAGGGCCGCGAGTGGATGATCGCCGCGTAGCCGAAGCAGATGTGCACGGCGGTGGTTCCATCGACGCCCTCCAGCGCGCGGTTCAGCGCCTTCAGCCCGTATTCGCGCGCCTTCTCCGGGCGCGCCTGCATGTAGGGCTCGTCGATCTGCACGATATCGGCGCCTGCCGCAAACAGGTCCCGAATCTCCTCGTTTACGGCGGCCGCGTAATCCATCGCCGCTTCCTCGACCGACTGGTAGAAGTCGTTCTGCGCCTGCTGCGACATGGTGAAGGGGCCGGGAACCGTAATTTTTACCTGTCTGTTGGTGTGCCTTTTAAGGAACTTTAGATCGTCGACCTCAACCGGGTGCTTGCGGCGAATCCTGCCGACGATGCGCGGCACCGGGTTGGGATGGCCCGAGCGGTCGAGCGCGCTGCCTGGATGGTCGATATCGATGCCTTCGAGCGCGGTGGCGAAGCGGTTGGAATAGCTTTCGCGCCGGATCTCGCCGTCGGTGATGATGTCGAGGCCGGCCCGCTCCTGCGCCCGGATGGCGAGCAGCGTGGCGTCGTCCTGCGCCTCGGCGAGATAGGGCTCCGGAACGCGCCACAGCTCTTTAGCACGCACGCGCGGCGGAAAGCGCCCGGCAAGCTTTTCCCGGTCGATCAGCCATTCGGGCTGGGGATAACTTCCCACCAGCGTCGTTGGAAACAGCATTTAATTCTCTCCTACGAACTTCGGCGCTACCTGGCGCAACCGCTCGCGGTCGATGCGTCCGCTTCTCTGGATGTAGCTCCAGGCAAAATCCCGCGGCGCGAGCCGCATGTGCTCGGCGAAGCGCTCGTACCACTGCGCGCTCGCATCGGCGGCCGCGACCAGCTTCTCCACGATCGGGCGGCGCGCCGCCTCGAAGCTTTTCAACGCTTTGTCAATATTAGCTTCAGTTCTCAGGGCCTTCGCGAGCGCGATAGCGTCCTCCATAGCGAGGCGCGTGCCCGAGCCGATCGAGAAATGCGCCGTGCGCAACGCGTCGCCTATCAATACCACGTTGCCTGACGACCATCGGGCGTTGCGCAGGTTCGGGAAGTTGCGCCACACCGACTTGTTCGACACGAGACGGTGCCCTCCCAGCGTGCCTGCGAATACCTCTTCGCAGTAGGTCAAGGTATCGGGCTCGTTCATGGAGGCGAATCCGGCCCGTTCCCACGTCCGGGCATCGCATTCGACAACGAAGGTGCTCATCGCCGGCGCGTGCCGGTAGTGGTGCGCGTTGAAGCTGCCATCCTCGTTCTCGACGAAGGTCTGCGTCAGGGTCTCGAAGCGCCGGGTGGTGCCGAACCAGCCGAACTTGTTGGTGAGATTCCTTACCGTGGTGCCGAACGCGTCGCCGTGCGCGCGCCGCACGAACGAATTGACCCCGTCCGCGGCAACGATCAGGTCATAGCCTACCAGTTCTTCTTTTTTTGCAAGGGTTCGGTTGTATTCCGGGGTGATGCTGACACTTGCAAGCTGCTTCTGGAGAAGCTGCAAGAATTTCAGCCGGCCGATCGCGGCGAAGCCGATGCCGTCGATGCGCACCGGGGTGCCGCGGTGCGCGACCACCAGGTCGGTCCACATCTCCATCTGCGGCGTGATGCGCTCGTAGGTCTCGGCATCGTCGTCGCGCAGGAACTCGAGCGCGCGGTCCGAGAACACCACGCCGAAGCC
>VBBY01000227.1 GCA_005881595.1 Betaproteobacteria bacterium
TCGATCTCGTTCCCTCCGATGCCGAGATTGTCGGCAATCACGTCACCAAGCCTCCCGCCTGGCGTGGCAGCGCCTGGACGATCAAGAACCTTCTCGAACTGAAAAACGCGCGCCGGCTCCTAATCCAGGGCAACGTCTTTGAGAACAACTGGGCTGCGGCGCAGGACGGCGCGGCCATCGTTCTCAAGTCCGTGAACCAGGATGGTGGGGCGCCGTGGTCGGTGACCGAAAACGTCACGTTCGTTCGCAACATCGTTCGACACAGCGCCTCCGGAATCCGAATTTCCGGTCGCGGCGATGGTTTTTCCGCTGGTCAGACCGCTCGCATCCTCATTCGTGACAACCTCCTGCAGGACATCGACGGCTCCCGGTGGGGCGGTTACGGGTGCCCTTTCAGCCTTTACAATGACATCTTCGCCCTCATCGTCGATCACAACACCGCCGACGGGGCAGGAATTTTCCTGATCCTTGCGGACGGGCTCCCTCCGGAGGTAGGTTTCGCGTTCCGGAACAACATCGGGCCGCGCAACGAGCACGGCATCAAGGGTTCTGGTACTGGCGAAGGCGTGCCTACTCTGCAGGCCTACTTTCCGCTGTACGTTGTAGAGGGCAACGCGATCGTTGGCGGGAGTGCGAGCGATTACCCGCCCGGCAACTTCTTCCCCTCGACGCGACGGCACGGACATCGGCGCTGACATCGATGCCGTCAACGCCACCACCGCCGGCGTCTCGACCGCCGCCTCGACGCCGGACACTCCGGCGCCGTCTGACGGCACGCAGCCGAGCGTTCTGCCGGAGGTCTTCCTCGACACTACATATGCGCCGCCCACCAGCGGCAACCTGATCGTCGTCGGTGCCGATGCCGATCTTCCTACGCTCACCCAGTACTTCCCGAATGCGGTCTTCGACTACAACGTCCTGGCGGGGCAGCCGGACTACAGCACCCGCTATCCCACGAGGAACTTCTTTCCCACAACCCTCGCAGACGTGGATTTCAACGACTTGGCTACCGGCGACTGTCGCCTGGCCCCCTCGAGCCCGTACAAAAACTCGGCAAGCGACGGCACGGACATCAGCGCTGACATCGACGCCGTCAACGCAGCCACCGCCGGCGTCCTGACCGGCGCGTCGGCACTCATACGCTGACTACGGTCGCCCGCGACGCAGCGAGGGCGCGCAATGGTATGGGTATCCCTCGGTGAAGCTAGAAACCCTTGCTCCATCCGAGCCGATGGCCGGGCTGCAAGCGTGGAGCGGCCTCCTAGAGCAGGCGTCCGAGCCTAGCATCTTCCTCAGCCCGGAATGGATCAGGGCTTGGTGGGGCGCGTACGGCCGCGGGCACGAAGCACGATTGTGGGCGGCCCGGGACGCGAAGGGAGAGCTTTGGGGCCTGGCCCCGCTCTACGTTCGGCGTGTCCGACTCGCTGGCCTTGTGAACGCACGGGTCATAGGAGTGATGGGAGACGAAGGGGTCGGTTCGGAGTACCTGGGGCTCCTCGTACGGCCCGGCCGGGAGGCGGAATTCCTGTCGGCCTTGGCGGAGGTTCTGGCGGGCGACTGGGCCGTTCTGGACTTCCACGGTTTGCCGGAGGGGGGAGCGCTTGCCCGGCTGATCCCGGAGATTCTTGGTGCGCGCGCACGGGAGCGCATCCACTGCGAACGACACCCTTGCGCCCGGGTCCTGCTTCCGGACGACTACGAGACGTACCTCCGCACCCTTAAGCCGAAGTTCCGTTCCACACTCAGATACCGAACCAACAAGCTCCTCAAGAACTACGCTGTACGGCTGCTCCGAACGAGTCGAGAGGAGGACTTGGGCGCGCATCTGGACCGCTTCTTCGCCATGCATCAGGAGCGATGGCAGACCAGAGGGCTGCCTGGCTCGTTCCACGATCCCCGCAAGCGGGCCTTCTACCGGGACGTGGCGGCCGCCTTCCTGTGCCGCGGCTGGTTGCGTTTTTACCACCTGGAAGTGGACGGCGTCATACGAGCCAGCCAGTTCGGCTTCGCCTTCGGTGGGGTGCTTCACTCCCTCCAGGAGGCATTCGAGTACTCCTTCTGCCCCCCTGGTGTCGGTGGGCTGGGGGTGATCCTGAGGGGAATGGTGATCCGCGAGAGCATCAGGGAGGGGTTGAAGACCTATGACTTCCTCGGGGGCTTGCAGGACTCCAAGACCCGATGGGGGACGAGCACCCATTACGTTCAGCGGATACGCCTTGGAGCTGCCGGCTATGCGGGTTGCCTTGCCTTCGCCCTGACCGCTGGATGGGACATGGCCAAGGACTGGGGCCGGACCCATGTTCCGGAGTGGGTGCTCAAGGCCAGGCATCGCTGGAGGAGCCGACGCCCCCCCAGCCCCGGGAGGCAGGCCCCGGAAGAAATGGTTGGGCGGTGACATGGGCGACGAGGCGCGAGTCATCGAGGAATTCTTCCTCCGGCGTTACGGACGGCATGCTTTGTATCTGCCGTCGGGCCGGCTGGCTCTCTACCTCGCCTTCCGGCAGTGGCTTCGGCCAGGGGATCGCGTGCTGATGTCGCCGCTGACGGACGATGTGGTCTTCTTCACGGTCCTGGCGGCGGAGCTCGTGCCAGTCCTTGGCCCGGTCGATCCCAGCACGGGGAACATCGATCCGGTCGCGATTGAAGAGTCCACCTGGAGCGGGCTGCGCGCGGTTTTGACGACCAACCTATACGGGATCCCAGACCGCATGGACCTCCTGGAGGAACGCTGTCGTCGGCACAGTCTCTTGCTCCTGGAGGATGCAGCCCATGCCTTCGACAGCCGCTTCGACGGGAGGCGGATTGGGCAGTTTGGGATGGTGGCCGCCTACAGCCTGAGTAAGCACGTCGGGGGAGTCGGGGGCGTCCTGACCTTTTCGGAGGCAGGCCAGCGCCAGGCACTGGCGCGCCGAGCTGCGGAGGAGATCCGGTATCGCTCCCTTCCCCGGGCTCTCGCGCATCGGGCGCGTTCTCTCCTGAGCACCGTGGGCGCTTCGAGTCGGCCAAGAAAGTGGCTCGCGAGACTTCGCGATCGACTGTTCCCGTACCCGATGCAGCGTTCTGGCCACCGGTTGCCTTACGAAACCACGGCAGTGCTGCAGGCTCGGAAGGAGGGGGGAGGGCTGGACCGCTTTGACCAATGGATCCGGGTCGACAAACATCTGTACCGGACCTGGCCACTTCGTTCTTCCTTGCGAGCGACACTCCGGTGCCTGGAGGCTTTTGAGGAGAATCGCCGTCTCCGGCTCGCTGGTGCCCGCAAGCTCCTGGACTTGGGTCTCACGCCTCCAGGCCTCCCGGTCCCCTCCGACTGCGCTCTCTATCGAGTGCCGTTGTTCGTGCAGGAGCGTGAGAAGGTGCTGGCCCACTTCGCACAGCGCGGGCTTCTGCTCGACTACATCTACGATCCACCTCTGGATGTGTACGCCCCTGGGTTGGCGCAACGGCTTCCTTCACCCTCAAGGGCGGCGGTGTGGAGCCGCGACGTCCTGCCAGT
>VBBY01000228.1 GCA_005881595.1 Betaproteobacteria bacterium
CGCGGCGCGGATCGGTCTGCGCCGTGTTGAGCACGATCCACCCGCAGACGATTCAGGATTTGTCCAGGCAAAGCCGCGCCGCCGGGCTGGAGGTCATCGACTCGACGGTCTGCCGGGGTGGCGACGCGGCGGACCGCGGCACGCTGCTGTCATTCGTGGGCGGCCCGCGTCCGATCGTCGAGCGCATTACGCCCGTGCTGCGCGCCTATTCCACCGACGTCGTCCATACGGGGGACGTCGGATCGGCGCAAGTCGCCAAGGCTGTGAATAACCTCATCATGTGGGCCTGCCTGGTCGCGGACCATGAAGGCCTCGCGCTCGCCCGGCGCTACGGGTTGGATACCGACCTGATGCGAGACGCGCTCGCCATGTCGAGCGCCGCCAACGAGGCGCTGGCGAAGTGGGGCACGCAGACCATGGCCTGGGCGGAGGACGACATGGCGATCGTCGCGGAAATGGCCGCCGCGTGCGGCATTGCGCTGCCCCAAGCCGAGGTAACGCGAGAGATCTGCCGCGCGCTCAAGCCGCGCCGCTTCAAGCTCGATCAGTACGGACGGTAGCGTCGCGTTTCCGCAAATTGCCGCACTGCGCCATCGCGTGCGCGCCAGGAAATACCTTGCATCTACTTGACGCCGTAAAGAGTCGCTTGTAGCTTGCTCCCGAGCTGTTCCGTCTTCTGGGAGGAGGAAAAATGAAAAGGAACGCAATCGCCGTAGCCGTTGGCGCGCTCTTCATCGCGCCTGCAGCGCAGGCCCAAATCGTTTTCGGTAACGACACCATCGGCACCGTCCAGATCTACGGCAAGCTCTATCCCGAGGTCATCTCCGCGAAGAGCTCGGGCGCGACGGGGACAGGCGATTCGGTGTCCACGCTGGCGTCGGCGCCAACCGGTACCACGGCCGGCAGCCGAATCGCGGTGGACTCGCAGAACTCGTATCTCGGCTTTCGCGGAGAGAGAAAGCTCGGCAATACCGGGTTCAAGGGCATCTGGCAGATCGAGCAGTCGGTCGAGCTCGATGGCGCCGTAGGTGGCGTATTTTCGAACCGCAACACGTTCCTCGGCCTCGCTGGCGGCTTCGGCACGGTGAAGCTGGGCAACATGGACACCATCTACAAGGAGTACGGCCAGGTCGAGGAGATCTTCGACTTGACCAGCGGCAACTTCATCTCGCCGAGCAACGTGCTTTCGCAGATCGGCATCGGAAACAGCAGCACGGCCAGGTTTCACGAGCGCGCCAAGAACTCGATCCAGTACCAGACGCCCGAGTTCCAAGGCTTTCGGGCAGGCCTGCAGTACAGCCCCGACGAGACGAAGAGCGACGTCGGGAACACTCTCAACAAGGAACTGTGGTCGATGGGCGTGAAGTGGGAGTCCGGACCGCTCTACCTCTCGGCGCAGTACGAGCGCCACAAGGATTTCTTCGGCGGCTCGTTTAACGTGGGCGCGTCATCACTCGCGAACTTAGTAACAGATCCCGTTACTAGCGTTAAAAGCCCTGCACCCGGCGCACATTCGAAGGACACCGGGATGCGCTTCAGCGCTGCGTACAAGTTCGGAAACCACCGCGTCGCCGGCGATATCGCCAGGCTGAAATACGAAGAAAGCGGCCAGGCTGCCGGGACCAAGTTCGTGAGCTATGAGCACACGAACTGGGCCATCAGCTTTGAATCGAGCTGGGGCGGCCCGTGGCGCACCGCGATCGAGTGGGTCCGCGGCGGCGAAGGCACCTGCAAGCTGACGATCGGGGATTGCAGCACCACCGGATTGAAGGGCGACCTCTACGGCGGCGGTGTTGCCTACGATCTCGACAAGCAGACGTTCCTCTATGTCCTCGCCGCCCAGTTGAAGAATGGCCCGTCTGCGATTTACAGCAACTGGGCCGCGTCGAAGCCGGCGCGCGGTGCAGACATCACGCACGTCGCGCTCGGCATGGCGTACAGGTTCTAGGTATCCATGAGTTGTGAAGAACGGGCGCTTCGGCGCCCGTTCCTTTTTGTCGCCGCAATTTGCATCGCGTTGACGCTTCTCTGCGCGCCGAGGCTGCGGGCGCAGAGCCCGCATCGCGATCTGTATATGTACAAGGGGGCGGATCGCGACCAGCGGGTTCTCCAGGGGGCGAAGAAGGAGGGCCAGGTGCTGGTCTATACCTCGCTCAACCTCAAGGACTCGGTGCCCATCGCCGAAGCTTTCGAGAAGAAGTATGGCGTCAAGCTGCAGCTCTGGCGCTCGAGCAGCGAGAAGGTGCTGCAGCGCGCGCTGACCGAGGCGCGCGCCGGGCACTTCGCCGTCGATGCCTTCGAGCTGAACGGCCCGGAGCTGGAGGCGATGTATCGCGAGGGCCTGCTCGAGGAGT
>VBBY01000120.1 GCA_005881595.1 Betaproteobacteria bacterium
CCCCAGACGCGCAGCCGCGGATGCCTGCCGACGGCGACCTGCGCGATGTACGGGAAGAGATTGTTCGGGATGCCGCGCGGGTCCTCGCCGATGCGCCCCGAGGCATGCGCCCCGATCGGGTTGAAGTAGCGCAGCGCGGCGTAGCGGAAATCGGGGTCAGAGCCCGATTTGTCGGCGAGGATGTGCTCGATCATGAGCTTGCACTTGCCGTACGGGTTGGCGGGCCGCAGCGGATGGTCCTCGGTGAGCGGCAGGCGTTCAGGCTCGCCGTAAACCGTCGCGGAAGAGCTGAAGATGAGGTTCCGCACGCCCTGCGCGTCCATCGCCTGCAGCAGCGCAATGGTGCCGCCGACGTTGTTCTCGTAGTAGAGCAGGGGCTTCTCGACCGATTCGCCGACCGCCTTCAGTCCGGCGAAGTGGATCACCGCCTTTACATCTTTCAAGAGAGGCACCAGCGCGGCACGGTCGCGCACGTCGGCGCGCTTGAAGGCGATCTTCGCACCCTGGGGCGCCAGCTCGCAGATCCGCTCGAGCACGCTCGCCTTGGAATTCGACAGGTTGTCGACGATCGCCAGCTCGTAGCCGGCCTCGGCCAGGACGACGCAGGTGTGCGAGCCGATGTACCCCAGCCCGCCGGTGACAAGGATCACTAACTAAAAATGGGGTCTGTCCCCATTTTTGTTTCTTTCTTGAGGGGCATGTGGTGTAGCCACTTCTCGACTTCGCGCGGGTCGGAGAACAGCGTCTCGAGCTCGGCGCGCGCTTCCGCTTCCGTCTGCAGCACCGACTCGACCACACCCTGCTCGATGCCGCTGCGGTCGGTGGCGAACTCTAGCCGGATGCCGAACGGGTCGAACAGGTACGCCGACCAGAAGCGCCCGCCGAGCGGCACCGGGCCGATGAGCTCGACGCGGCAGGCCTTCACGCGCTCGAGCAGCGCGTCGAACTTCGCCGGCGGCACGTGGAAGGCGATGTGCTGCATGCCGCCGACGTGGTCGCGCTGCTGCCTGGGCAGCCCCTTGGGATACTCGAAGATCGCGAGCAGCGAATCGTTGCCCATGTCGAAGAAGTAGTGGCGCAGGTTCTCGTAGGGCGGCTGGCCGCGGTCCTGCTCGTAGGGCACGCGGCGCACGTGGACCAGCCGGAAGCCCATCACCCGCGTGTAGAAGTCCATCGCCGCGGGCATGTCGTCGGCGACGAGCGCCAGGTGGTCAATGCCTCTCGTGTACACGGCTCTTCTCCTCGAGGGCGGCAAGGAACGGCCGCAAGGCGGCGATGAAGCCCTGCGGGTTCTCGCCGGCGATGTTGTGGCCCGCCTCGACCTCGACGAGCTGCAGGCGCGGGTTGGCGGCCTGCATTTTCTGCACCGTCTCGGCGGCGTAGAGATCGGAGCGCGTGCCGCGCATGGAGAGCAGCGGGCAGCGCACTTCGCCGATCAGCTGCCACATGTCGACGCCGAGCTTCGGCCTTTCCGCGCTTCTGAATTGATCCCGGAAGTAGGTGTCGCGCTTCAACTTGAGATCAGGAGTCAGGTAGTTCTCGAAGCGAGCGCGGTTGCTCTGTCCAAAATAGCGCATCGCGTCTTCGATGGAACCGAATCGGTCGGGCGTGTTGGCCACGGTCTGCGTCACGCGCTTTGTGCCCGCCGGCGCGTTTTCAGGCGAGTAGTCGATCAACGCAAGGCCTGCAACGCGCTCCGGGTGCCGGGCGGCGACGTAGGTGGTGCTGCGTCCGCCCATCGAGTGGCCGGCGAGCAGCGCGCGCTTCCAGCCGAGGTGATCGAGCACGTTGACGATGTCCTGCGCCATCGTCGGCACCGAGTAGTCCTTCTGCGGGCTCCAGTCCGAGTCGCCGAAGCCGCGCATGTCCATGGCGACGACTTCGCGCTCGGCGGCCAGCACTTGGCCGACTTCCAGCCAGTCCCAGGAGAAGTACGACAGGCCGTGGACGATCAGGATCGGGGTCAGAGCCCGATTTCCCAGCTTCCTGTAAAAGATCGAGACCTCCCCCGAGCGCGCGCGCCCGGTGGAGTGGGCAATGCTCATCACGAAAGCGTACTACGAATCCGGGCGTAGATCGGCGTGAAGTCGGGCGCCGTTTCGCGCATCAGGTGCGCGAACGAATCGATGGTGAAGTAGGTCTCCTGGTAGCGGTCGATCTGGTACTCGGTGCGCATGATGCGCTCGAGGTCGAACGCGAGCCGGCGCGGGCGCGGGTCGTCGACGCAGTAGGCGAGCTCGCCGCCCGATTTCCCAGCTTCCTGTAAAAGATCGAGACCTCCCCCGAGCGCGCGCGCCCGGTGGAGTGGGCAATGCTCATCACGAAAGCGTACTACGAATCCGGGCGTAGATCGGCGTGAAGTCGGGCGCCGTTTCGCGCATCAGGTGCGCGAACGAATCGATGGTGAAGTAGGTCTCCTGGTAGCGGTCGATCTGGTACTCGGTGCGCATGATGCGCTCGAGATCGAACGCGAGCCGGCGCGGGCGCGGGTCGTCGACGCAGTAGGCGAGCTCGCCGCCCGAGGAGAGCAGCCCCGCGCCATACGCCCGGATGCCCGAAGCGGTCTGCATGAGGCCGAACTCGATCGTGTACCAGTACAGGCGCGCGAGCATCCTGACCGCGTCGAGGCGCATCGCCTTCAGGCCGCCCTTGCCGTACTCGTACAGGTGATCGGCATAGGTCCGGTCGAAAAGCAGCGGCACGTGCCCGAAGAAATCGTGGAACACGTCGGGCTCGACGATGTAGTCGAACTCCTCGGGGCGGCGCAGCCACACGGTGACCGGAAAGCGCCGGTTGGCGAGATGGGTGAAGAAGGCGTCGTCGGGGATGAGGCCCGGCACGGCGACGATCTCCCAGCCGGTCTTCGCCTTCAGCTGCCGCGAGACCTTGTCGAACCGTGGAATTTCGCGCGCCGAATCCAGCCCCGCGATGGCGTCGATCCATTCGTTGCAGGCGTAGCGCGGCACCAGCTTCGACTGCCGCTCGAAGAGCCGCCGGTACAGCGCGTGCTCCTCCGGCGTGTAGGCGCTCCAGTCCTGCTCGACCGAATAGTCGAGCCCGGCCTTGGAGTAGTCGCCGCGTAAATCGGTTTTCATGCTGCGGGCTTCAATACGCCGCGCCGTACCTGGTCGAGCTCCATCGACTCGAACAGCGCCTTGAAGTTGCCCTCGCCGAAGCCCTCGTCGCCTTTCCTCTGGATGATCTCGAAGAAGATCGGGCCGATGGCGGTCTTGGTGAAGATCTGCAGCAGCAGCCCGCCGCTCGGGCTGCCGTCGATCAGGATCCTGCGCTTGTGCAGCTCCTCGAGCGGCTCGCCATGGTCCGGCAGGCGCTTGCCGACCATCTCGTAGTAGGTGTCCGGCGTGTCGAGCAGCTGCACGCCCGCGGCGCGCAGCCGGTCCACGGTGGCGTAGATGTCCGCGGTGTGCAGGGCGATGTGCTGGATGCCCTCGCCGTGATACTCCTCGAGATACTCCTGGATCTGCGAGCGGTCGTCAGAGGATTCGTTGATCGGGATGCGGATCTTGCCGCAGGGGCTGGTCATCGCCTTGGACTTCAGGCCGGTGAGCTGGCCCTCGATGTCGAAGTAGCGGATCTCGCGGAAACCGAACAGCCGCTCGTAGAACTCGGCCCATTCCTTCATGCGGCCCCGATGAACGTTGTGCGTGAGGTGATCGACGTAGCGCAGGCCGGCGCCCGCGGGTCCCGGCGCATCCCCGCGCCAGAACGCCTCGAAGCCCGGCAGCGGCTTGAAATCCACGTCGTAGATCGTGTTGCCGTAATCGTTCTCGGGATAGCGGTCGACGAGGTAGATGAGCGAGTCGCCGATGCCCTTGATCGCCGGGATGCTGAGCTCGCCAGGCCCTGGGCGGCTCTCCACGCCCCAGGCACCGCGCTCGAGGAGCCTGTCGTACGCCGCCGCCGCGTCCTTCACGCGGAACGCCATCGCGCATACGCTCGGCCCGTGCCGGCGCGCGAAGTTCTGCGCGAACGAGCGCGGCTCGGCGTTGACGATGAAGTTGACGTCGCCCTGCTTGTAGAGCAGCACGTCCTTGTGGCGGTGCCGGGCGACCGCCTGGAAGCCCAGGCGCTCGAACAGCTCGCCGAGCGCCCGGGGATCGGGCACCGCGTACTCGACGAACTCGAAGCCGTCGGTCTGGATCGGGTTGTCGCGCAGCTCGGCCATGGCCGAATTTTAGACCTCAAAAACAGGGACAGACCCCATTTTCCTGGCTGGCCGACCGCGCGCCCGGCGCCGGCTGCCCACGACATAGCCACCCCGTGTCGCCTTCCGAATTTCCTCGACGAGCCCGACGTCG
The DNA here is from genome assembly GCA_005881595.1 of Betaproteobacteria bacterium. Lineage (GTDB taxonomy): Bacteria > Pseudomonadota > Gammaproteobacteria > Burkholderiales > SG8-39 > SCGC-AG-212-J23. Next base: position 4,320 of record VBBY01000120.1, read on the forward strand.
AGGGGCGCGTTCAGGAGCTCGCCATACGCGAGCAGGCGGTGTTCGATTTTCTCGGCAAGGCTGACATAGGCGGGGTGCGGGCCGATCGTAGGATCCAATCGGCCCTGGCTGTTGGCGGCATAGCTTGACCAGGGATATTCGGCGGGATGCGAAACCATGCCTGCCCGGACCGGATTCAGCTCGATATACCGGTAGCACGCGAGCACGTAATGCTCCGAGGCAACGAGACAGGACCGAAAGCGGCCTTCCCAGAGCGTACCGCTCCGCCCGGTCCTTTTGTTCACGCGCTGTACGTAGCACTGGCTCAGATATTTCATGAGGAGGGCGCAGGCGTCCGCCGCGTGCGGCGTCAGAAGCAGGTGCACATGATTGGTCATCAAGCAATAGGCGTGAATGGAGCAGTGGTACCGGCGTGCAAAAAAGCGCAGGTAGCTCAAGTAGGCAAGGTAATCGGTATCGCTGAAAAAGCAGCGTCCGTGATTGTTGCCCCGCTGGATGACATGGATGGCCATTTCGGGAACCACGATTCGAGCGGCGCGGGGCATAAATCGCCAACGGCCCGCGTGCTCGCGCCGTTGACCGCTAAATGAGAAAAATGGGGTCTGTCCCCATTTTCGAGTGTCCCATTTTCGAGTGTCATACGTTACAATGTGATGTATGACAACCCCCAGGCTGCTTTCCGTCCGGCTCGATGCGCGCCTCGCCGAGGCGCTCGAGCGCCATTGCGCCCAGACGGGCGCGACGCGCAGCGACGTGGTCAAGCAGAGCGTCGCGCAGTACATCGTCGAGCATGCCGGGCCAACGCTCGGCGGTCTCGCCGAGGCGGTGCTGCCGGCGGCGCCGAAGCGCACCGCCCGGGCTCGCCGCGCGCCGCGCCAGAAGCGGTTCCGGGACTACGTGCGTGAGAAGCGTCGTCGTTGACTCGGGGTTCCTGATCGGGCTTTTCGACGAGACCGACGCTTTGCACAAGCGCTGCCGCGAGTTCCTGAAGGACTACCGCGGGCGCTTCCTCACCACGGAGGCGGTGCTCACCGAGGCGCTCGCCTTGCTCTCAATCGCTCAACAGCTGCGCTGCCTCGACTGGCTCGCCGACGCGGCGCGCGCCGGCCTGCTCGAGGTGGACCGCGAGCCGCTCGACTTCCGCGGCATCGAGAAGCTGGCGCGCAAGTACGCCGACCAGCCCATGGACTTCGCCGACGCGTCGGTCGTCCTGCTCGCCATGCGCACCGGCGTGCGGGAGATCCTGACCGCCGACCGGCGCGACTTTGCCGTCTATCGCCTGGCGGGAAAAGCGCGCTTCCTCGACGTGCTCGCTTCCGGCTGGCCTCACGGGTGATTCAGGCGCGCGCGCTTCTCCTGCGCGCGCCAATGAGAAAAATGGGGTCTGTCCCCATTATCATTCGCCCATGCCACGCGTCCCCCTGGCGGAGTTTGAGCCCGCGCTCAACAAGAAGCTCGAGGAGCTATGGGGCACGCCGCCCAACCTGTACCGCGCGCTGGGCAATCAGCCCAGGCTGGTCGCCGCGTGGGCCGAGTTCTCGCGCGTGCTGCGCCACGAGGCCCGCACGCCGCGCGCGCTGCGCGAGCTCGTCATCCTGCGCGGCGCCCAGCTCACGCGCTCGGAGTACGAATGGGCGCAGCACCTGCCGATGGCGCGCAAGGCGGGCGTGCGCGAGGCGCAGATCGCCGCGCTCGCTCGGTGGCGCTCGTCGAAGGAGTTCGACGCGCGTGAGAAGGCGGCGCTCGCGCTGGCCGAGGCCGTGACCGCGGGGCGCGTCGGCGAGCGGGTGTATGCCGGGGCGTCGAAGCATTTCGACCACGCGGACTACGTCGAGCTTTGCCTGGTGGCGGCGTTCTACGCTGCAGTCGGCCGCATGATCGACGCGCTGGGCGTGCAGCTCGAGCCCGCAATGCGCGACCACTCGCCCCGTCTTTCGACCAAGTGACAGCGCAGCGCAGCTACCGCTATTACGAGTTCGTGATGGCGGCGTTCGTCACCATCCTCATCTGCTCCAACCTGATCGGGCCGGCGAAGATCGCGCAGCTCGAGCTGCCGCTCGTCGGCGCGGTGAGCTTCGGCGCCGGGGTGCTGTTCTTCCCGATCTCGTACGTCTTCGGCGACGTCCTCACCGAGGTATACGGCTACGCGCGCGCGCGGCGCGTGATCTGGGCGGGATTCGCGGGCCTGGCCTTCGCCGCGCTGATGGCGGCGATCGTGGTGGCGCTGCCGCCGGCCCCGTTCTGGCGGCACCAGGAGGCGTACGAGATCGCCTTCGGCACCACCTGGCGCATCGCCGCGGCATCGATGATCGCCTATTTCTGCGGCGAGTTCGCCAATTCCTTTGTGCTGGCGAAGATGAAGATCGCGACCGCCGGACGGTGGCTCTGGACGCGCACCATCGGCTCGACCATCGTCGGCGAGGCGGTCGACTCGACGCTCTTCTACCCGCTCGCGTTCTACGGCACCGGGATCCTGCCGAACGACAAGCTGCCGGCGGTGATGCTCGCGCAGTTCGTCGGCAAGGTCGCGGTCGAGGTGGTTTTCACCCCGCTCACCTACAAGATCGTCGGCTTCCTGAAGCGCGCGGAGCAGGAGGACTACTACGACCGCGGCACCGACTTCAATCCGTTCGTGCTGAAGGACTGAAGCGCGGGCCCTGCATCACGCAGCGTGGACCACGAACTTGTGGCCGAGGATGGCGTAGTCGCCGCAATCGGAAAACTTCACGCCGTGCTTTTCGACGGTTTCCCGCCAGGCCCTGCGCTGGCCGAGGAGCGGCGAGCAGCGATTGGTGTTCCAGTCGTCGAAAAACACCACGCAGCCGTCGGCGATCCGCTTCCCGGAGAAGACGTGATCCAGCACTTCGATGGTCGATTTGTAGAGGTCGCAATCCAGGTGAAGCATCGCGAACCTGGTCTCGGGCCGGATCCGCGGCAGCGTGTCGGCGAACCAGCCGCCGTACGTCAGGACCTTGTCCGCGTCGTAGACGGAAGCGCACAAAGCCGTCAGCTCCTCCTCGGTGAGCGCCTTGTAGGTGCCCTCCTGCCACACCCCGGCCTGCACGTAGGGGGAATGCAGGTCCACCGCGTCATCGGGGCGAGGCAGCCCCTGAAAGCTGTCGAAGAGATGCAGTGTCTTCGGCCGCATGCCGAATTGGGCGATGCGCTCCGCATAGGCCTGCCGGTAAATGGCCATTCCCCGGGCGATCGTGTAAGCCGAAAACCCGATCGCGGTGCCGAATTCGGCGATGTCGCCATCGACGCCGTTGTTGAGGACGTACTGGACTCCCTGGCTAAGACCTTCGTAGATCAACCGCCGCCGGGCGCGCAGAGGCTCATAGTCCTTCTCGAAGCCGCAAACCTGGGCCGCCACCTCATTGATCAGCTCAGTGCGCATGCGGCGAGGGCTGCAGGCGGAAACCGCGGGACTTGACGCGCAGGTCGTAGAGCAGGAGATAACGGCTGATGCCGGCGTCCGCGATCGGCTCGACGCCGTGGAAGGAGTTGTCGGTCTTGACGAAGGCGAACATCGTGTTCGGCAGGAACGGCATCGTCGCCACGCGCTCGAAGCCATCGAACAGGTAATGCGGCCCGCCTTCGCAGGTGAAGCCCGGCTTCCTCGGCACATAGAGCGAGGTGCCGTGCTTCTCGAGCCGGCCGTCGCCCGGGAGGTAAAACAGCACGGAAACGACCTTGCTTGGGGTGTCGGTGTGGGGCCCCAGCGAATACTCGGTGTGGTCGTTGACGAGCAGCGCCTCATCGCCGAACTCGGGCTGCTCGCCCTTGAACCGCGCGTCGATGAAGGCCCTGAACTTGCCGAGCACTCTCTGCGCGAAAGCCCCGCCCAGCATCCAGCCGGCCAGGGCGGACCAGAATCGGCGGTACGGCTCGGGGACTGCGGCCAGCCGCTCGGGCGTGAGCTCGAGCACGAAGCGCTGCGGGTAGCCGCGCACGCCGCGCGCCTGCTGGATTGGCATCAGCAGGTCCGACGGCGGCAGGTGGCGCTGAAGCTCGCCGTAGAAATCGCGTGGAAACACCTCCCGCACGTAGACGTGCGGGTAGGGAAGAAGCTGCAGCGGCGCGGCTGCGATGCTGTCGCCGACCGCCCGCTCGACGGCGTCCTGGTGCTCGCGTGCTTTCATCCGGGGGCCTTGCCGCGGCGGTAGTCCTGCAGGACGCGACGCAGCCGGGAACGTTGCTCGCTCGGCGCGTCGTCCATCAGGAACTTTCCGTCTTCGATCTCGACGTAGAACTGGCCGGCGAGATGATGCGCTTCTTCGCCGAGGTCCCAGATCAGCAGGCGGTGAACGCCAAGCCTGTATTCGGCGACCAGCCGGTTTTCCGGGTGGAAGTACCGGCCGAACACGCGCTTGAACTCCTCTTCGCCCACCTGCGCGCGGTAATCGCGCAGCAGCTCGTAGCGCTGCCGCGGCGCGTTCGACAGGCGCGCCGCCGCCTCGATGTCGCCCGCGGCGAGGTGGTTCAAGAGAAGCTTCGCGGTGCCGTAGGCGCTGCCGGCAGCGCCGGGGTCGACGGCTGCGGGCTCGTTACCCTGCGCGAGCGCCGCCGCCGCGGCCAAAAACAGGGACAGACCCCATTTTCCGCCCGCCTTACGCAGCAGCTCTGTGAGCCGATGCAATGCCGAATCCGGCGAGCAGCTCGCCGCGCTTCTTGCGCGCCGCGGCGACGCTCTTCATCTTGATGTGGCCGTAGCCGCGGATCTCCTCCGGCAGCGAAGCGATCTGCACGGCGAGCGCGTGGTTCTGCGGCGATAGCTCCGCGAGCAGCTGCTCCACCGTCTGCTCGTACTCGCGGATCAGCGCGCGCTCGGTGCGGCGCTCTTCGGTGTAGCCGAACAGATCGAGCGGGGTTCCTCTCAGCCCTTTGAGGTTCTTCAGGATCTTGAATAAACCGGAGACCCATGGCCCGAAGCGCATCTTGCCCGGCTCGCCGGTTCGCGGATCCCTGCGCGCGAGGAGCGGCGGCGAGAGGTGATAGACCACGCGGTAGTCGCCCTCGAACATGGCCTCGATCTTCCGCTCGAACTGGCCGTCCGCGTGCAGGCGCGCGACCTCGTACTCGTCCTTGTAGGCGAGGAGCTTGGCGTAGTAGCGCGCCACCGTTTCCGCGAGTTTTGTCGAGCTTATCTCCGCTTTTCGAACTCTTTCCACCAAGCCGCGATAGCGTTCGGCGTAGGCGGCGTCCTGGTATTCGGTCAGGAGCTTTACCCGCCGCTCGATGAGCTCGTCGAGGTTGCGCGAGAGGTGCTGCTCGATCGGGATCACGGCCGCCGGGGTCGCGATGCGCTGCACCCGCTCAGGGTCGAGCGCCGCATGCCGGCCCCACAGGAAGCTCTTCTTGTTGAACTCCACCGCCACGCCGTTCAGCTC
>VBBY01000121.1 GCA_005881595.1 Betaproteobacteria bacterium
CCGATATGACAAGCGGCAAAGCCTCCATCGGGAAGGAGAACCGTCTCGCCGAGCGCCTGGTCGCCGATGGCGACGATCTCCCGCTGAAGATCCAGGCCCGGGAAGATCTGCTCCGTCAGCTCGGCGCACGCTCTGAGCGAAGCAGGGCTGCCAGTACAGCACGACCACTGCCCGCGTTCCGGCCGAGCCTCCACCGGCTTCGACATCACTGCCGTCAGCGTCTGCGGCCAGAAGCCGAACTTCTGGTACAGCGCCACGTGCTTCGGGCTCTGCGCAAAGGTGAAGAGCCCCGCCTGGCCGATGCGCCACGCTTCGAACAGCGCCATCGTCGGCTCGAGCAGGCGCTTGCCGATGCCGCTTTCCCAGCAATCGGGCCGCACGGTGATCGGGCCGAAGACGCCGAAGCTGCCCCAGCGCGCCGCGAAGCTCGAGCCGATCAGCTCCTCGCCGCGAAAGGCGCCGAGCGCGGCCGAGGGGTCCGCCCGCCACCTCGTCTTCACGAGGTCCGAGTCGCCGCGGAACGCCATCGGCTCGGGCAGGCCGAACTCGGTGCCGAAAGCGAGACGGAACACCCGGTCGGCCGCGGCGAGATCGCTTTCGACCAGCGGGCGAACGGCGATCTTCACTCGCCGCCTGCCGCCTTGCCTGGCCCCATCGCTTCTACCGTCAGCCGGTGCGCGTCGTTCGCGGCCGGGATGCCGCAGTACATCGCGATCAGCAGCAGGACCTCGCGGATCTCCTCGGCGCTGCAGCCGTTGGCTCGCGCGCCGCGCACGTGCACGCCGAACTCCGCCGGGCGATTGAGCGCGGCGGTCATGCCGAGCACCACCAGGCTGCGGATCTTGTTGTCGAGCCCGGGGCGGCTCCAGATGTCGCCGTAGGCGTAGGCGTTGATGATGTGCTGCAGCGGTGCGCCGAAATCGCCCAGGGCGCGCATGCGCGCCTCGACCGCCTCGTCGCCGAAGATCCGCTTGCGCAGCTTGAGGCCCCGCTGGTGAAGCTCTCGCGTATCCATGGTTTCCCTCCGGATGGTGCATGATATTGAATCATGAAAAAAATCCTGGCATTGCTCGCTTTGCTGGGAATGGCTTGCGCAGCCTTCGCGCAAAGCTACCCGAGCCATCCGGTCAGGTTCGTGGTCCCCTTCCCGCCCGGCAGCCTGCCCGACCAGATCGCGCGCGTGATCGGCCCGCAATTGCAGGACTCGCTCGGCCAGCCGTTCGTGATCGAGAACCGCCCCGGCGCGATCGGGGTCATCGGCACGGCGGAGGCGGCGCGCGCCGCGCCCGATGGCCACACGATCCTGATGACGACCAATTCCACCCTGGCCGCCGCGGAGAGCCTCTTCAGGAAGCTGCAATACGACCCGGTCAGGGATTTCGCGCCGATCATGCTGATCAGCAAGACCTCCATGATCCTGCTCGTGCGCCCGGAGTTTCCGGCGCACAGCCTGAAGGAGTTCATTTCCCTCGCGCGCTCGAAAAGCGGCGAGCTGACGGCCGGCTACGGCTCGGCCGGCTCGCAGGTCTCGATCGCCAAGTTGAAGGCGGGCGGCGGCTTCGCGGCGGTCGATGTGCCCTATAAAGGCGTGCCGCTCGCCGTGACCGACGTGCTCGGCGGCCAGATCTCGTTCACCTTCGCCGACTTCGCCGTCGGCCTCGCGCAGATCAAGGGCGGCAAGCTGAAGGCCCTGGGCGTGACCTCGGCGCAGCGCACGCCTCTCGCGCCCGACATTCCGGCGATCGGCGAAGAAATCCCCGGTTATGAAGTCGTGCTGTGGTACGGCCTGGTCGCCCCGGCGGGGACGCCGCGCGCGGCAATCGGCAGGATCTACGACGCGGTCACGGCGAACATGGACAAAACCGATTTCAAGGCGCGCTTCGCCGCCTTCGGCGTCGACCCGGCGCCGCTGGGCCCGGATCAATTCGGCGCGTACATCAAGAGCGAGATCGCGAAGTGGTCGCGGGACATCAGGCAGGCCGGCATCCAGCCCGAGTAGGGCTGATCGGCCCTGGTTTGTGATCGACGCCGCCATCGTCGGCCTCGGCCGCTGGGGACGCGCGCTGGTCGGGTCCGTGCACGGCAAGAGCGAGCGCATCCGCTTCGTGCGCGAGGTGGACATCGCCTGCGGCAGCGTCCTGCAGGACGCGCTCGACGATGCTTCGGTGCAGGCGGTCGTCCTCGCCACGCCGCATTCAGTGCACCGCGCCCAGGCCATCGCCGCGGCGCGAGCCGGCAAGCATGTCTTCTGCGAGAAGCCGCTCGCGCTGCGCGCAGCCGACGCGCGCGCGATGATCGGGGCCTGCGAGCGCGCAGGCGTGGTGCTGGCGGTCGGGCATAACCGGCGCTTCTGGCCGGCCATGCGAGAGCTCAAGCGACTCCTCGCCGAAGGGCGGCTCGGCCGGCTGCTGCACATCGAGGGCCACAACAGCAACGAGAACTCGAACCAGGTCACCGGCGGCTGGCGCACGCTCGAGGAAGAATCGCCCGGCGGCGGGCTCACGGGCGCCGGCCTCCATGTGCTCGATGCATTCATCGGATTGTGCGGCCCCGTGCAGCGCGTGCATGCGCAGCTGAACAGATACAAAGAAGACCTGCCGCCGCTCGACGCGATGGTCGCGACGTACCGCTTCGCCAGCGGAATGAGCGGGACGCTCGCCACGGTGCGCGCGACGCCGTTTTACTGGCGCGTGCATGTTTTCGGCAGCTCGGGCTCGGCCGAAGTGCTCGGGGAGACTGAGCTGGTGCTGCGGATGAGCGGGCGACCGGCGGAACGCCTCGCGTTTGCGCCCGAAGACTCCGTGAAGGCGGAGCTGGAGGCGTTCGCCGATGCCGTGGAGCGACTGGCGCCCTACCCGATCCCCGCCGGCGAGATGCTGGCTACGGTCTCCGCCTTCGAAGCTACGGTGCGCTCGCTGCGCGCTAGCCGTAGAGCTTCCAGCCGAACCCCGCGCACTCGCCGCACACCTGGGTCCCGACCATCCCCACGCCGTGGCAGGACCCGCACTCGTCCCACAGATCCGTAAGGGCGCTCCTGAAGGTCCCATAGCAGCGCTTGCCGTTGACCACCTGGTGGCAGCGGTTGTTGATGAAATCATGGCGATCGGTCAGCGCGTGGCAGACATTGCACACCGCCAGTGGCTTGGGCTTCTTCGATCTCAGCATTTCTGCTAAGAGAACTTCCACCAGATAAACCAGGCCACCACAGCGGGAATCGCGAAAACCGCGAGAAAGACCGGCAGCTCCTCGGCAACCGAAAAGCCGGCACGGGACACGCCGAGCCACATGTTGATCGCGGCGGCGCCAAGCCAGATCGGGATGAAGATCAGGGCGGCGATGGGCATCGTCATTGCTCCTTCCCTCGACCTGCGCCGCGCTGCGCTTCGTCAGGCTTCCTCTGGGTTTCTTCCGGCTTCTTGTAATCGCCGATGATGCCTTTCAGGGGGCAGACGCCAAAGGCCGGACATTTCTTGCAGGTCACTGCGATGGCGATCGGGCACAGGGTCATGTCGCACCTCCTCTAATGTTTCATGCCGTTTCCCGCGGTCTCGCAAGCTTCGCGCCCGGCCACAGCTCGGGGTGGCTGCGGGCATAGGGCGGCGGGTAGTCGAGCTTCACGCCGAAGCGCTCGGCGGCGTGCCAGACCCAGCGCGGGTTGTCGAGGAACGCGCGCGCCATGGCGACCATGTCGGCCTTGCCGGAAGCGATGATCTCCTCGGCCTGCTCGGGGTCGGCGATCATGCCTACCGCCCGGACATTGATGTTGACCGATTTTTTTACATGTGCGGCGTAGGGCACCTGGTAGCCCGGCTCGACCTTGACGCGCGCATGCGAGAGAAGAGCGGCGCTCGACACGCAGACGTAGTCGAAGCCGATGCGCTTCAGCTCGCGGGCGTAGGTCACCGCGTCGTCGGGCCCGAGCCCGCCCTCGGCCCAGTCGTTCGCGCTGATGCGCGCGCCGAGCGCGCGCTCCTTCGGCCAGGCTTCGCGCACCGCGGCCGCGACCTCGAGCGGGAATTTCATCCGGTTCTGCCCGTACTCGTCTTTCCGCTTGTTGGAAAGCGGCGAAAGAAACTGATGCAGCAGGTAACCGTGCGCCGAATGCAGCTCGAGCACGTCGAAGCCGATGCGCCTGGCGCGCAGCGTGGAGCCGACGAAATTCTCCACCAGAATCTTGATTTCGCTGATTTCAAGTTCACGCGGAACATGCCAGCCCTCCGCCATGGGGATCGGCGAGGGCGCGACCGTCTGCCACGGCGACTGCGCCGCGGTAAGCGCCTCGCGCCCTTCCCACGGCACCTGCGAGGAGCCCTTGCGCCCGGCATGTCCGATCTGGACGCCGACAGGAGCATTTCTAAGCCTTTTGCAGACCTCGATCACCCGCGCCATGGCCGCTTCATTGTGATCGCTGTAGAGGCCGGTGCAGCCGTGGGTGATGCGTCCTTCGCGCGTGACATGCGTCGCTTCAACCATCAGCAGCCCGGCGCCGGAATAAGCGAGATGGCCGAGATGGATGAGATGCCAGTCGTTCATGCAGCCGTCGTCGGCGGAGTACTGGCACATCGGCGAGACGACGATGCGGTTGGGCAGAGTGACGCCGCCGAGCTGGATGGGGGTGAAGAGCTTAGGGAGCGGCAATCGAGATTCCTTTTTCCGAAAAGGCCTGTCTGAGCGCCCTGGCAAACGCCACGGCGCCGGGCTGGTCGCCGTGCAGGCACAGCGTGTCGGCGGCAACCGGAACGCGCCGGCCGGAGAGGCTGGTGACATAGCCCTGCTCGATCATCGCCAGCGCCTGCTTCACCGCCTGGGCGGGGTCCTCGATCAGGCCTCCCGGCAGGTCGCGCGGCGCGAGCGTGCCGTCGTCGGCATAGCCGCGGTCGGCGAAGACCTCTCCGGCGACCGGGATGCCAGCCTTTTTCGCAACTGCATGATTTTTACTGTTCGACAGGGCATACAGCATCACCCCAAGATCCTTGACCGCCCGCACCATCGCTTCAGAGAGCGCCTCGTCGGTCGCCGCCATGTTGTAGAGCGCGCCGTGGCATTTCACATGATGCAGCCTGGCGCCCGCCGCGCGCGCGAAAGCCTCGACTGCTCCCGCCTGGTAGACGACCAGGTCGTACATCTCCTGCGGCTTGATCTGCATGACGCGCCGGCCGAAGCCCTGCCGGTCGGGAAGCGACGGATGAGCGCCGATCGCGACGCCGCGCTCGAGCGCGAGCGCTACGGTCTTGCGAATGGTGGCCGGATCGCCGCCGTGAAAGCCGCAGGCGATGTTCGCAGAAGTGATGTACCGCATCACTTCTGCATCATTACCCATTTTCCAGGCGCCGTAGCTCTCGCCCATGTCGCAGTTCAGATCGATCGTCTTCAATGTCCGAACTCCCACGCGATGCTCTGCAGCACGGCATCGACGCGCGCTTTGACGTCCCTGCGCAGCTCGACCGCCGTGTCGAGGCTGCACTTCGCGAAGTGCAGCGTCGCTCCGGGAGCGAGCTGCGCGAGTCTCGGCACGTCGGCGTAGGCGATCTCGGCGATCCTCGGATAGCCCCCGGTCGTCTGATGGTCCGCCATCAGCGCGATCGGCGCGCCGCTCGCCGGCACCTGGACCGTGCCGAGCGCGGTCGGCCCGGATAGTATCTCATCGCCGTCGCGGCGCGCGAGCGCCGGGCCGGCGAGGCGAAACCCCATGCGGTTCGACTCCGGCGCGATGTACCACACCGCATCGAAGAAGGCGCGCTGCGAGGCGGCGTCGAAGCCCGCGAAATGCTGCCCTTCGATGGCATGCATCAGGACCGGCTCGCGGTCCGGCACGGTCTGCAGCGGCGCCGACCAGCGCACGCTGCGGCCGTCGGTATTTTTCAGCGCCCCGAAGCGCTCCTGCGACAGCGCCGCCGCGTCCTCGCGCAGCGGCAGCACGTCGCCGCGCCGCAGCGCGCGTCCTTCCAGCCCGCCGAAGCGGCCGGGCAGGAAGGTGCTGCGGCTGCCGAGCACCGGCGCGACGTCGATGCCGCCCGCCACGGCCAGATAGGCGCGCGCGCCGCGGATCGCCCGGCCGATCGACAGGCGCGTTCCCGGCGCCAGCAGCACCGGGCGGTTGCGCGGCAGGCCGCCGTGGAATTCGGCGCCGCAGAGGGCGACCAGCGTTACGTGCTCGAAGCGCAGCTCCGGCCCGAGGATGGTGATCTCGAGCGCCGCCGCGTGGACCGGGTTGCCGACAAGCGCATTGGCGAGCGCCAGCGCCACCGGGTCCATCGCCCCTCCCGGGCAGACTCCGAGGTGCTGCTCGCCGTGACGGCCGAGATCCTGCACCGTGCTGAGCAGCCCCGGCCGCGCGACATGGATGCTCACTGCTGTTCCGCCATCCGCGCGAATTCCTTCCCGCTGATGGCGCGGAAGCGCACGCGGTCGCCCGGCGCGAACAGGCTCGGACGCGGCCGCCCGGCGTCGAACACGGCGAGCGGCGTGCGCCCGATCACGTTCCAGCCGCCGGAGATCGCATAGGGATAGACCACCGTCTGCTCGTTGGCGATCGCCACCGAGCCGGCCGGTACCTGGGCGCGCGGCGTTGCGCGCCGCGGCACGGCGAGGCGCGCGTCGAGCCCGCCGAGGTAGGCATGGCCCGGGGCGAAGCCGATCATCAGCACGCGGTATTCCGCGGCGGCGTGCGTTTTCACCACTTCACCGGCTGCCAGGCCGGTCTTTTTCGACACTTCGTCCATGTCGGGCGCGAACTCGGCTTCGTAGCACACCGGCAGCTCGATCTCGCTCTCGAATTCCTTCGCCGCGGGCAGGCCTTTCTTCAGGCATTGCGCCGCCAGCTCGGCGGCGAGCTCGAGCACATTTCCCTCGAAAGCCGGATCGAAATGCAGCGCGACCCCGCCCAGCGCCGGCACCACGTCGCGCAGCCACGGCAGGCCGCGCGAGCGCAGCGCGACGGCAAGGCGCTGCACCATCGAGTTCACCTCGAGATCGAGCGTGCGCGAGAACTCGACGTAGGCCGCGCAGTCTCCCAGCGGAACGACGCCCAGTGGCCGGAATTTGGCCACTTACTTGCTGCGTGGTTGCTTCGCGAGCGCAACGCCGATCATCGAGTCGCGCGTCACCAGCGCGGCGAGCCGCTCCTCGCTCCAGCCCCGAGTACCAGCGGGGCGCATCGGCAGCACCAGGTAGCGCATGTCGGCGGTCGAGTCGTGCACCCGGATGCGGGTCTGCCGCGGGATCTTCAGCCCGAACTCCGCTAGTACTGCGCGCGGCTCGCGCACCATGCGCGAGCGGTAGTTGCGCGACTTGTACCAGTCCGGAGGAATGCCGAGCAGCATGCGCGGGTAGCAGGAGCACAGCGTGCAGACGATGACGTTGTGCACCTGAGGCGTGTTCTCGACCACGACCAGCTTGAGCGCGGGCACGTCGAGGCCCAGCTCCTCGCAGGCCCTGGTGCCGTCTTCCAGCAGTCTTGCCTTATATTCGTGATGAGTCCAGGCGTGGGCCACGACTCGCGCGCCACGCTCAGGGGTGCGCCGACGCATGTCCTCCACCGTGGCGGCGACCTGCTGCTCGGTGACCAGGCCCTTCTCCACCAGCAGCTCGCGCAAGCTCACCTCCATCAGCTGGTAGTAAGTCAGCGCCTGATACTTGCCCTGATCTTTCATGCCGGCTCCAGCCAATGCTGATAAATCTCGATCTCGACTACGTCCGCCGGATTGCCGCGGTAGTCAGGCCATACCTCGTTCTGCATGAAACGCACCCGGTAAAGCGGCTGCGCTGGCAGGCCGTCGCGCATCTGCGCCAGCTCTTCCGGATTCGGAAAGCTGCCGCATACGCGCTCGATAACACCAGTGTGGCCGCGAATGTAATAAGGCGTGCGCACATGGCCAAGCGGATAGGCCTTCATGACCCGCACCGTGTCGCCCGGCCTGAAGCGGGGCTCAGCCACGCCGCTCGACCTGCGTCATCTTGCGCGCCAGCTCCCCGGTTGTAATGATGCCGCGCTGCAGGAGCGCCTGGGTCAGCGCGACGATCCAGCGCTCGTAGTAGCTCAGCTTGTCGTAGGCCTCGGGCGGCAGCGCCTCGATGTGCCTGCGCCTCTCGTCGACGGTGACACCCTTGCCGCCCATCAGCACGGCGAGGGCGTCCACGCGCCGTTCCCATTCGGCGTAGTCGTGCTCGGCGCGCTTCACCTTGCCGGCCGGCAACCCGCCCATGTCGTGATGCCCTCTTTCGATCATGCGACCCACTCCGAGACCGGCGCCTTCGCTTCTTGCAGCGGCTGGCAGACGATGTCTACCAGCGTCGGCTCCGCTGAAGATAGCGCATTTTTCAGCACCGCACCCAGCTCGGACGGAAGAGTCACTCTCCAGCTCCTGACTCCGAAAGCCGCGGCGACCTTGGCGTGGTCGGTGACGCCGAAATCCACCGAGAAATAACGCTCGGCGTAGCCCGCCTTCTGCCCCGCCTTGATCCAGCCGTAGGTAGCGTTCGAGATCACCAGGAAGGTAATCGGCAGCTTGAGGCGCACGGCGGTCTCCAGCTCGCCCGCGCACATGCCGAAGCTGCCGTCGCCCATCACCGCCACCGCCTTCGCCGACGGGCGGCCGTAATGCGCGCCGACGGATGCCGCGAGCGCGTAGCCGAGCGCGCCGTGCGCGCGGTTCGAGAAGTAGCGCCGCCCGGTGCCCCGCACGACGTAGTAGGCGGAGAGATAAGGGCAAGGGGTGCCGGGATCGGCCACCACGATGGCGTCGCCGTCCAGGGCCTTGCTCAATTCCGCGACCACGCGCTCCGGTTTTATCGGTGTTTCACTGGATTCGGCGAGCGCTCGAAATTTTTCAAATTTCTCGCTCTTTTGCCGTTCTATCAAAAAAGGATTCTTATTTTTAAATCCATTCAGCGTTTCATTCAAAGCCGCAAGGCAAAGGCGCGCGTCCCCGATGAGCGGCACGTCGACGCGGTAGTTTGTCCCCGGGACCGCGGGATCGACGTCGATGTGGATGACTTTCGCCTTTCCGGGCGCCGGGTGGCGCCAGCGCTCGGTCGTGACCGAGCCGGCGCGGCAGCCGACGAAGACGACGAGGTCGGCGGCATCGACGATGGCGCGCGTCTCGGGCGTGCCGCCGTTCGAGCCGACGACGCCTGCGGCGAGCGCGTGCTGCTCATCGATCGAGCCCTTGCCGCTGATGCTGGTGGCGACCGGGGCGGAAAGCTTCTCCGCCAATTCGAGCAATTCGCTTTCCGCCCGCGAGATCACCACGCCACCGCCGCAGATGAACACCGGCTGCTTCGCACTTCTGAGGAGCTTGGCAGCCAGCTCGACCATGAACGGATCGGGGCCGGTTCGCCGCGAGGGGAAGCTGCCGAGCGAGGGATCGGCCCACACATCCGCATCCTCGACGGTTCCATTCTGGACATCGAAGGGAAGCGCGAGGTGCGCGGCTCCAGGACGCCCGCTGGTCATGCTCTCGAAGGCGGCGCGGAACATGCGCGGGATATCGGCGGCGCGATCGAGCACGGCGTTCCACTTGGTCAGCGGTTTCATCAGCGAGCGCTGATCGAGCTCAGTCAGCGTGAATTTGTTTCTGGAACCTACTGCAATGTCCGTGTTGATGGCGAGAACCGAGATCGACGATTCGTTCGCCTCGGCGAGGCCGGGAAGGAGGTAGGTCGCGCCGCCGCCCGAGGGACCTTCGCAGACGCCGACTCTTCCGGTGACGCGCGCGTAGCCGTCGGCCATGTAGGCCGCGTGCCTTTCATCCCTGGTCAATACATGCCGGATCGAACCCTGACGCGCGAGCGCGTCGTACAGCGGGAGGCTGGTGTCGCCGCACAGGCCGAAGATCACCTCGACGCCGTGCGCGCGCAGCATTTCCACGACCGCCTCGGCTCCGGTCATGGTTCTTATATTACTTAGGATTAGTCCAAAGGGATTAGTCCAAAATAGCCATTGCCCGTCGCGTAATGGCGGCGCAGTGGGTGGCGCAGTGTTCCGATGGGCGCACAATCAGAGGACGTCAAGCGGATCGCGGACTGCAAACCAGGCCACGATTCTGCGTTCCCCTAGAACGCGGATCTAAAGCTCCCCGGGGTGTCGACGCCTCGGGGATCTCTTTTCGTTTCATACTAAGCGTGACATGGATGCCGCCGAACTCCAGAGGCCGCCGCCCGGCGAGCTGTTTCTCGATCACGTTTCGCATTTCGTCCGCGATCTCGACGCCGCGGCCGGATTGCTCGAGCAGCTGGGTTTCGTGGTGGCCCCGGTCTCCGTCCAGGAAGTCGCGGGAAGCCGCGTTGGCGCCAATCGCTGCGTGATGCTCGAGCAGGGCTACATCGAGATCCTGACGCCGACGCTGCAGCCCGATCCCGGCTTGCGTCTCGCCTGCTTCGGCACGCCCGACGCCGAGGGCGAGCGCCGCCGGCTCGCCGACCATGGCTTCGAGCCGCAGCCTGTCGTCGACCTGCAGCGCGAGCTCGACTCGAACACGGTGCGCTTCAAGGTGGTGCGGCCCGCGAGCGGGAAAATGCCGGAGGGCCGCATCCAGTACGTGCAGCACCTCACTCCGCAGCACATCTGGCGCAAGGAATATCTCGGTCATGCCAACGGCGTGGTCGACCTGCGCGCGCTGTTCGTCGTCGCCGATGACCCGCCGCAGGCCGCGGCGCGCTGGGCGCGCTTCACGGGCCTGCTGCCGCGGCCCGACGGCGACATGGCGGCACTCGAGCCCCGACGCGGCCATGTGCGCATCGGCACCGCCGATGCGCTCGGCAAGCTGCTGGGCGATGTCGCGCCCGCGCCGGCGCTCGCCGGCTATGCGCTCGGCTGCCGTCATCCGGAGGACTTCGCGGCGCGTTGCTCCCGTGCCGGGCTCGCGGTCGAGAATGCCACCGTCGGCATCTCGGTCGCGCTGCCGCCCGAGCTCGGAGGGATCTGGCTGTTGAGAGGCGAGAGCGTTTAGAATCCGGGCAGGAGGGGGATATGAGACTCTTAAAAACGGTTGTCTTCGCAGCATTTGCGCTGGCCGCGTCGGGCGCCTTTGCGCAGACCATCAAGATCGGCTTCATCACCAGCTATTCTGGGCTCAACGGCAACCTCGGGCCGTACATGGAGCGCGCCGTGCGACTGTATATCAAGCAGCACGAGAAGGAGCTGCCGCCCGGCGTGAAGATCGAGCTGCTGACGCGCGACGACACCGGGCCGAACCCGGACAAGGCGCGGCAGCTCGCGCAGGAGCTGGTGGTGCGCGACAAGGTGGACCTGCTCGCCGGCGTGATCTTCACGCCCAACGCGATGGCCATCGCGCCGATCGCCACCGAGGCGAAGGTGCCCTTCGTCATCATGAACGCCGGCACGGCGGTCATCACCACGCGCTCTCCCTACATCGCGCGCACTTCGTTCACCCTGTGGCAGTCCAGCTACCCGCTCGGCCAGTGGGCGTCGAGGAAATACAAGACCGCCTACACGCTGGTGAGCGACTTCGGCCCGGGCCATGACTCCGAGGACGCCTTCACCAAGGCGTTCGGCGAAGGCGGCGGCAGGATACTCGGCAGCGTGCGCGTGCCGCTGCAGAACCCCGACTGGGCGGCGTACATGCAGCGCGTGAAGGACGCCAGGCCCGACTGCCTGATGGTGTTCATTCCGGCGGGCAAGACCGCCACCGCGGTGATGAAGAACTTCGGCGACCTCGGCCTCGACAAGGCCGGCATCAAGCTGATCGGCCCGGGCGACATCACCACCGACGAGGAGCTGCCCAACATGGGCGACATCGCGCTCGGCGT
This sequence comes from Betaproteobacteria bacterium, assembly GCA_005881595.1. Taxonomy (GTDB): domain Bacteria; phylum Pseudomonadota; class Gammaproteobacteria; order Burkholderiales; family SG8-39; genus SCGC-AG-212-J23. The sequence goes on from VBBY01000121.1 coordinate 11,770, forward strand.
GACGACCATGTTCCATTACTCCGCCGCCGCGGAGCGTCCGGCCAACAGGGCCTTCGTCGCCGCCTGGAAGAAGGAGTACGGCACGAACGAGACGCCCAACTTCCTGTCGGCCGGCTCGTGGGACGGCACCGCCATGATCTTCGAGGCGATCAAGGCGCAGAAGGGCAAGCTCGATCCGGAAAAGACGATGGAGATCTTCAAGCGCTACAAGAACGCGGACAGCCCCCGCGGCCCGATCTCGATCGATCCCGAGACGCGCGACATCGTGCAGAACGAGTACCTGCGCGAGGTGCGCAAGGTCGGCGGCCAGCTCGCCAACGTGGAGCTGGAGACCTTTCCCAGCGTGAAGGACCCCTGGAAAGAGCTGCAGAAGAAGAAGTAAGCCCCTGGCGGAGTTTCTTTCCTCGCTCGTAAGCGTCGCCTTCCACGGCGCCGCTTACGGCATGATCCTGTACGTGATCTCCGTCGGCCTGTCGGTGACGATGGGCCTGATGGGATTCATCAACCTGGCGCACGGCGTGTTCGCCATGGCCGGGGGCTATGTCTTCGCCACCGCGCTCGGCCGCTTCGGGGTGCCTTTCCCGCTCGCGCTGGTCCTCGCCTTTGTCTCCGTGGCCTTGGCCAGCGTAGTACTCGAACGGCTGCTTTATTCGCGGCTCTACGGCGCTGGCGAGCTGGCGCAGGTGCTCTTCACCATCGGCCTGATCTTCGTGGCGGCGGCGGTGGCGCGCATGATCTACGGCACGCTCGCGCCGCCGGTGTTCCTGCCCGAGTACATGAAAGGCGAGGTCGACATCGCCGGCCGCGGCTTCCCGACCTACCGCGTGTTTCTCATCGTGTTCAGCGCGGCGCTGATCGCCGCGCTGTGGTTCGGCGTCGAGCGCACGCGCTGGGGCGCGATGGTGCGCGCGGCGGTCGACAACCGCGGCATGGCGCAGTCGGTGGGAATCGACACCCGCCAGCTCTTCACGCTGACCTTCGCCCTTGGCAGCGGGCTCGCCGGCCTGGGCGGCGCGCTCGGCGCCGACATCATCCCGGTGCAGTGGAGCTATCCGTTCGAGCACCTGGTGTACTTCCTGATCGTCGTCGCGGTCGGCGGGCTGGGGTCGCTGCGCGGCCCGTTCGTCGCTGCGCTCCTCATCGGCATCGCCGATACGGCGTGCAAGTACTGGATTCCCGAGCTCGGGGCGTTCCTCATCTACGCGGCGACGATCGCCATCCTGCTGTGGCGGCCGCAGGGCCTGTTCGGAGCGCGCGCATGATGCACGGTGGCGGATACACCGTAGATGCGCGCATCCGCTGGCCGGAGTGGCTGCCGTGGATCGCGGCGCTGGCGGGGTTTTTCCTGCTGCCGGAGTACCTCTCGCTCGGCGCGCGCATCCTGATCTACATCCTGTTCGCGCTGTCGCTCGACCTGATCCTCGGCTACGCCGGCATCATCACGCTCGGGCACAGCGCGTTCTTCGGGCTCGGCGCGTATGTCGCCGGCATCGTCAGCGCCAAGCTGGGCATCACCGACGCCTTCGTGCAGATGGCGGCGGCGGCCGCGGCGGCGGGACTGCTCGGCGCGCTGACGGGCGCGGTGATCCTGCGCACGCGCGCCCTCACCCTCCTCATGCTCACGCTAGCTATTACCTCGATCATCCTCGAGATCGCCAACAAGGCGACCTGGCTCACCGGCGGCGCGGACGGCCTCTCGGGGGTGGTGGTGGCGCCGATCCTCGGCGCCTTCAGGTTCGATCTGTTCGGCAGGACCGCCTTCCTCTATTGCCTGGCGGTGCTGTTCCTCGGCTGGCTGCTCGCGCGCAGGCTGATCTACTCGCCCTTCGGCGCCATGCTCACCGGCATCCGCGAGAACACGCAGCGCATGCACGCCATCGGCGCGCCGGTCTACTGGCGGCTGGTCGGCGTGTACACCCTGTCTGCGGTGATGGCCGGCGTCGCGGGCGCGCTGCTCACGCAGACCAACCAGTTCGTCGGCCTGAACGTGCTCGGCTTCGAGCCTTCGGGCGAGCTGCTGGTGATGCTGATCCTCGGCGGGGTCGGCCGCCTTTACGGCGCGTTCATCGGCCCGGTGGCCTATCTCATCGCGCAGGACCTGCTCGCCAAGCAGTTTCCCGAATACTGGTATCTGGGCATTGGCCTCCTGCTGGTGGCGGTGGTCCTCTTCGCCCGCGGGGGGATTTTGGGGTTGATCGACAAATGGATGCCGTTCTCGAAACCCGCAGCCTCTGCAAAAGCTTCGGCGCGCTGACGGTCGCGCAGAACATCGATTTCCGGCTGCGGCCCGGAGAGCGCCACGCGCTCATCGGGCCCAACGGCGCCGGCAAGACCACCTTCGTCAACATGCTGATGGGGGCGCTGCGTCCCTCCTCCGGCCGCATCCTGCTCGGCGGCGACGACGTGACCCGGGCGCCGCAGGCGCAGCGCGTGAAGCGCGGCCTTGGCCGCACCTTCCAGATCAACAGCCTGTTCCGCAACCTGCCGGTTCTCGACAACGTCGCGCTCGCCGTCGCCGAGCGCCGCCGCATCGCCCTGCGCATGTGGCGCGCTGCAGGGAGTTACAAAGAAATAATAGAGGAATCCACGCAGCTGCTTGCCACGCTGGGTCTCGCCGGCGACCTGACTACGCCCATCGTCGACCTGCCCTACGGCAAGCAGCGCCTGGTGGAGATCGCGATCGCGCTCGGCCTGCGGCCCAGGGTGCTGCTGCTCGACGAGCCGGCGGCGGGCGTGCCCTCTGCAGAGGCCGAGAGGATCCTGCAGCTCCTGGAAAAGCTGCCGCCTGAAATCGCGATCCTGATCATCGAGCACGACATGGACCTGGTGTTCCGCTTCGCGCGCCGCATCACGGTGCTGGTGCAGGGCGAAGTGCTGCTGGAAGGCACGCCGCAGGAAGTTGCCCGCGACCGGCGCGTCCATGACGTCTACCTCGGCGAGCAGCACCATGGCTGACGCCCTCAAGCTGGAGCGCGTGCGGGCCGGCTACGGCCAGACCGTCGTGCTCGAAGACGTCGACCTCGTTCTGCGGGAGCGCGGCGCGCTGGCCGTGCTGGGACGCAACGGCGTCGGCAAGACCACGCTGCTCGCGACCATCATGGGCCATACCACTTTCCACTCGGGGGAAATTCTCCTTTCCGAGAAATCGATTTCGCGCCTGCCGGTCTACCAGCGCGCGCGGCTCGGCGTCGGCTTCGTACCGCAGGAACGCGAGATCTTCGCGTCGCTCAGCGTCGAGGAAAATCTCGGCGTCGCCGCCCGTCCCGGGCGCTGGACGCTCGAGCGCGTCTACGACCTCTTCCCGCGCCTGGCAGAGCGGCGCTCCAACCAGGGCAACCAGATCTCCGGCGGCGAGCAGCAGATGCTCGCCATCGGCCGCGCGCTGATGGGCAATCCCTCGCTGCTGCTGATGGACGAGCCGCTCGAAGGACTCGCCCCGCTCATCATTGAATCTCTCCTTAAAGTGTTCAATAGACTGATCGCTGAAGACTCCCTGGCGCTGGTCCTCGTCGAGCAGCACGCCAAGGTAGCGCTCGGCGTCACGCACCACGCGATGGTCCTCAACCGCGGCCGC
>VBBY01000122.1 GCA_005881595.1 Betaproteobacteria bacterium
GCCCAGGCGGGCAAGCCGAGGAGGATGCCGAGGCCGATTGCGAAAAAGCGAAAAGTGTTCCGCATATAAAATCCGTTTCAAAGAACCGATTCGGGAACTTACGAATTACCTGCAGGAGCCCCTAGCAGGGCGTTGAATCTTATACCCAATGACAGGCGAAGGGAATTCCCCGGCAGAGCCGTCAATTGATGATCTCGTTCAGCCCCTCGATGACGTGAGCAAGTTCTTCGGGCGAAGCGCGGCCGAGCTTCGCCCCGATCCGTTCGGCGGCAAGGGTGCGAATCTGACTGATCTTGACCCATGATCGCTTCGGCAGCCTCGCAGACTGAAGCTCGTGAGTCAGTGGAAAACCGGCGCGCTGGGGCTGACTGCTCAGGGCTACCGCGATCACGGTTCCGGAACGCTCGTTGAAGACGTCGTGGCTGAGCACAAGTACCGGACGCAAACCCGCTTGTTCGTGCCCCCTGACCGGATTCAAATCCGCCCAGCGAATCTCCCCCCTCAGTACTCGGGCCATGTTTCCAGATCCCGACCCAAGCCTTCTTCCGCGAGCGCCTTCTCGAACTTCGGGTCGAGCTTGGCACACTCGGAGGCCAGCCGGCTGCGTTCCATTCGCGCGAGTTTTTCGGCCACGGCTTCCTGGATCGCCCGGCTTCGGTTGGGAAACACTTTTCTTGAAACCAAGCCGTCAACGCTCTGTAACGTTTGCCGGTCGAGGGTGATTGCGACCTTTACACTGCCCATGAGGATTCTCCTTGGTATGACAATATATCATACCCCGTTTCCGCCCTATCTGTGGCATTACGAGCTCGGCAGCGCACTGATTGCGGCGAAGCGCGACAAGCGGATCTCGGCTGCGAAACTTCGGGCATCGCAGCGTGCGATTCGAGGACTCAAACCCGAGACCCTAATCAGCCGGTCTTCCCGGATAGCTCCCTCACCGCGGCACGGAGAGCCGGAAGGTCCGCCTCGATTACGCCCCAGACGATGCGATCGTCCACGCTCGCGTACCCGTGAACGATGATGTTACGAAAAGCGATGATTCGCGTATGTTCGGGGATCCGCGCCGCAACTTCGGGATCGTCTTTTGCAAGGCGGGCGAGGGCCTCGCCGACGATGCCGAACTTGCGCTCGACTGCGGCGCGCAGAATTTCATCGGCACGGTATTGCTCAAAGTTTTTTCCCGCGCAGAATGCCGCAATGCTGTCCGCGGCTTGCTGTATATCGAAGAGATATTTCCGCGCTTCAAGCCGCATAAAGCAAGGTCTTCTCCTGCTCCACGCGCTGCCTGAAATAGGGGTTACCGAGGTTGGCTGGAGTGACAAGATCGACCGGGAGGTTGAACAGCTTCCCCAGTGCGTCGCGAAGCTGGAAGTAGGCGTCGGCGTACTCCCGGGGCGGAAGATCTCCCAGGTCAACAAGAAAATCCAGATCGCCAGGCCGCTTGCCGGTGCCGGCCACCGCCGAACCGAATATTTCCAGACGACGAACGCCCAGTCTTGCGCAGATGCGGGCGATCTCATCGCGGCGCTCCAGGAATTCACGGCGGATGGCTTGATTCATGGATGTCCTCGAAGTGCGTACGAAGCCTACTCCCTCGGCTTGCAACGGTAAACTCCCGGTTGCCGTAGTCTCTCGCACAAGGACTTCCCGGCCCGGGAGAGCGGCCCCTCGAAACCGCGTTCATTCACGTCAGCCTTAGACGACCGCCCGATCCTAAATCTAGACGCGGTGGCCGTGCTTCTTCACCAGCGCGTCGCGCTCGGCCTCGCGCAGATCCTCGCGCACCATTTCCTCGACGAGCTGCTCGAAGCTCGTCTTCGCCTGCCAGCGCAATTTCTCTTTCGCCCGCGCGGGATCGCCGACAAGGGCGTCGACTTCGGTGGGCCGGAAATAGCGCGCGTCCACGGCGACGACTTTTTTTCCCGAGGCGTCGAGCGCGTGCTCGTCGGCGCCCTTGCCTTGCCACCCGAGGCGGATGTCGAGCCTCGCCGCCGCGAGGTTCACGAATTCGCGCACGCTGTGCTGCTTGCCCGTCGCGATCACCAGATCCTCGGGCTCGGGCTGCTGCAGCATCAGCCACTGCGCCTCGACATAGTCGCGCGCGTGGCCCCAGTCGCGCCTCGCGTCGAGGTTGCCGAGGTACAGGCAATCCTGCATTCCGAGCTTGATGCGGGCGAGGCCGCGCGTGATCTTGCGCGAGACGAAGATCTCGCCGCGGATCGGCGATTCGTGGTTGAAGAGGATGCCGTTGCAGGCATAGAGGCCGTAGGCCTCGCGGTAGTTGACCGTGATCCAGTACGCGTAGAGCTTCGCCACGCCGTAGGGCGAGCGCGGATAGAAGGGAGTCGATTCGCGCTGCGGCGTCTCCCGCGCCAGGCCGAAGAGCTCGGAGGTCGACGCCTGGTAGAACCTCGTCCGCTTGCCGAGCCCGAGCGTTCGGACCGCTTCGAGCAGGCGCAGGGTTCCGAGCGCGTCGGAATTGGCGGTGTACTCGGGCTCGTCGAAGGACACGTGTACGTGGCTCTGGGCGGCGAGGTTGTAGATCTCGTCGGGCTGCACTTTCTGCAGGATGTGCATCAGGCTGCTCGAGTCGGTCATGTCGCCGTAGTGCAGGAACATGCGCACTTGGGGCTCGTGCACGTCGCGGTACAGGTGGTCGATCCTCGCCGTGTTGAACAGCGAGGTGCGCCGCCTGACGCCGTGCACTTCGTAGCCCTTCCCGAGCAGGAACTCGGCGAGGTAGGCGCCGTCCTGGCCGGTGATGCCGGTGATCAGCGCTTTTTTCGAATGGGGCATTGTCTTGTTCTTTGTTCCAAGGCGCGCGGGACGCGAAGGGTTGCCTATATTGCACGCGCGGAGTGGCCGGAGGCAAGCGACGTGGATTAAAATGCGCGGAGCTGAAAAAAGTTCAGGGACGCCTCGACGATGAAAATCAAAACCAACGGCATCGAGCTGAACTACGTCGTCGAAGGCAACGGCCCGTGGCTGGTGATGAGCCATTCCCTCGCCTGCGACCTGACCATGTGGGACGAGCAGGCCGCCGTGCTCAGGCGCAATTTCAAGGTGCTGCGCTTCGACACGCGCGGCCACGGCGCGAGCGACGCGCCCGAAGGCGAGTACACGCTCGACATGATGGCCTACGACGTGCACGGCCTCCTACAGGGGCTCGGCGTCGAGCGCTGCCACTGGGTCGGCCTGTCGATGGGCGGGATGATCGGCCAGACCTTCGCGCTGAAATTTCCCGCGATGTTCGCGAGCATGGTGCTCGCCGACACCACCAGCCGCTACGCGCCCGAGGCGCTGCCGCTGTGGCAGGGCCGCATCAAGACCGCGCAGGACAAGGGGATGGAGGCGCTGGTCGAGACGACGCTGCAGCGCTGGTTCACCGAGCCGTTCCGCAAGACCCGTCCCGAGGTGACCGCTCGCGTGAGCGCGATGATCCGCGCCACGCCCGTCGCGGGATACGTGGGCTGCTGCCACGCGATTCCCCAGATCAACCTGACCGGGCGGCTGAAGGAAGTGAAGTGCCCGTCGCTCGTGATCGTCGGCGAGCAGGACGCGGGCACGCCGGTCGCGATGGCGCGCGAGATCCAAGCCGCGCTGCCCGGGTCGGAGCTCGTGGTCATCCCCTCGGCCTCGCACTTGTCCAACCTCGAGCAGCCGACGGCGTTCAATCGCGCTCTTGCGACGTTTCTGAACAAGCGCCGGTAGACCACCCCGGCGCTTCGCGCCACCCCTCCTCAAGAGAGGAGGGGAAAAACCCCAAACCTCTCGATGAGAATCCTCCTGCTCGCCGTCACGCTCGACAAATGTCGATGAGAATCCTTCTGCTTGCCGTCGCCTTCGCTTTTGCAGCGAACGCATCGGCGCAGCCCACGGGCGATGCGAAGAGCTGGCCCTCGCGCGCGATCCACCTGATCGTGCCCTTTCCCGCCGGCAGCTCGCCCGACCTGATCGCGCGCGTGCTCTCGGAGAAGCTCGCCCCGGCGCTCGGGACACCGGTGGTCGTCGAGAACCGCCCCGGAGCGGGCGGCAACCTCGGCACCGCGCTCGTCGCCCGCGCCGCGCCGGACGGCTACACCATCGGCATCTCGATCCCGGGCCCGCTCGCCGTCAACACCGCGCTCTACCGAAAAATGGAATACGACCCGTTCAGGGACCTCGCGCCGGTGAGCCTCGTCGGGGCGAGCCCCAACCTGCTGGTCGTCGATCCCGCGCTCAAGGTCGATTCGGTGAAGGAATTCGTCGCGCTCGCGAAATCGCAGCCGGGCAAGCTCAACTACGGATCGGTCGGCAACGGCAGCACCTCGCACCTCACCATGGAGCTCTTCAAGGAAGCGGCGGGAATCGACATCGTGCACGTGCCCTACCCGGGCAGCCCGCAAGTGAACACCGCGATACTCGCCGGCCAGGTCGCCGCGGGCTTCGTCGTTCCGGCGACCGCGATGCCGTTGGTGCAGTCGGGCCGCCTCAAGGCGCTCGCCGTGACGACCAGCGTGCGCAGCGTCGTGCTGCCTGAATATCCCACGCTCGCGGAAGCGGGCTATCCGCAGGTCGTCTCGACCGCATGGAACGGGATCGTCGCGCCGGCCAAGACGCCGCGGGCGATCGTCGAGCGACTGAGCCGCGAGCTCGTTGCGATACTCCGCAGCGAGGACGTGCGCGAGAAGATGCTGCGGATGTACTTCCAGCCGACCGGCACCGCGCCCGCAGGCCTCGCGAACCTGATGCGCTTGGAAGCCGAGCGCTGGGGCAAGGTGATCCGCAAGACGGGCGCGACCGCGGATTGATTCTGCAGCCGAACGCCCTATCCGCCCACCTGGAACTTGGCCATGCATTCGCCGATCGGCTCCGGGTAGATGACCGGCGTCCAATCGACGTTCGTCAGATTCGTGTATTGAGCCGAAACCCGGTAGCGCGTGCAGGGCTTGGCGTCGAGCTCGACCATCTTCTTGCGCTTCCAGTAAGGCCCGTCGCCGGTGCTGAATTGAATCTCGAGCTGGTGCTTTCCCGGCTTGATCGGTCCGGAGCGCGGATTCAGCAGATAATCTCCGTCGATGGCGTTGACGATCACGGGGAGCTGCTTGCGCGCGGCGCTCGTGTAACCGACCTCGACGAGCGCATAGGGGCCGTCGAAGGGTTCGACCGCGGCGCATCCGGCCGCCACGAGCGACCCGACAACAAGTAGCGGCATTGCTTTCATGGTCATAAATGCTGGAGAGGCACGAGGATTATGAAACTCTCCCTTCATGCAATCGAGAGGGTTCTATCCTGCGATCAGGGAGCTACCTGGTTTCTTCTTTGGTTGAAAAGCTGTACGTGGTGGCCATGAGCCCTGCGAAAGCCCAACCAATCGCGCCAGCAGGAGTCGGGGCAAGGGCTACTCCCGCCAGGGTCAGGGCGCTTGCCCAGATACTGACTGGCTTCGGGTCGGCGGCGAACGCGGAGGACATAGACAGCGACAGCAGAATTGCAAGTACGAGTTTTTTCATGATTTCATCCCTTTAAAAGCAGCGCCCGTTCGACAAGGAACGGAGTTTGCCATATGCAGCATACGCCGCCGCCTATCCAGGGTCAAAAAATTGGAGCGGAGGTACAGTTCGCCCTGTGTTCGGACGGGGTGGGAACACGGACAAGACACCCGTGCTGCATCGCGGCACCCGCTTGGGCCTGGTCGGGCTTCGGCGCCCTCGTCGTTTATTTTTTTTGCCACTTGGTCGTCACTTGTGCATAATTCAGGGGCTTCGGATTGCTGGCTTTGCTGTTTTCTTAAAAAGGGGGAGGAAACATGAGGGACGTTGTCACCCGCCGCATCGCGTCGACACAATCGATTGCGCTCGGCGCCGCATGGGTCACCGCGCTGATCGCGCCGGCCGTATTTGGACAGCAGACCATCGAGCGCGTCGAAATCACCGGCTCGAGCATCAGACGCGTCGACGCCGAGACCGCGCTTCCGGTGCAGATCGTCACCCGGCAGGAGATCGAGGCCACTGGCTCGGCTAACGTCGAGCAGTTCCTGCAGGGCCTCGGCGTGGCGCTGCAAGGCAACAGCAACAGCGTGGTGGCGACCGCGTCGGGCGCAACCACGGGCGGGGTCTCCAGCGTTTCACTGCGCGGCCTCGGTTCTCAGCGAACTCTGGTGCTCATCGACGGAAAGCGGGTGGCCGCGGGCGGGACCCTCACCGACGCCACCACCGTCGACGTCAATCACATCCCGGTCGCAGCCATCGAGCGCGTCGAGGTGCTGAAGGACGGCGCGTCCGCCATCTACGGCAGCGATGCGATCGGCGGCGTCATCAACTTCATCCTGCGCAAGGACTACAAGGGGGGAGAGGCCACCGCTTACGCCAACCTCACCCAGCACCCCGGCGGCCGCGGTTGGGGCGCCAATGCCCTGCTCGGCTGGGGCGACCTGGCCAGGGACCGCTTCAACGCGACGATGGCCTTCGACCACAGAAAGCAGAATGCGCTGTACGGCAGGGACAGGGATTTCGCGAAGCTTGGCTGGAACATCGACGCCCGCAACGACACGACTTCCGGCAACACCTTTCCTGCCAATTTCACCAACGACACTCGCGCCGGTGGCACCAGTATCGGGACGCAAAATCTGTTCCGCACCACCAATTGCGTGGATCCCAGTGTTGGTCCACAACCGTACTTGGTCTTCTCGCCGGTACGAAACTCGTGCCGCTTCGATCCCTCGCCGCTGGTGGCGCTGCTTCCCCAGCAGGAGCAAACGAGCATCTTCAGCACCCTGCGTTACGCGTTCGCAAACGATCTGGAGGGCTACGGCCAGTTCTCGTACTCGTCCAAGGAGCAGCGGACCATTATCCAGCCGGTCCCGCTTTCCGACCAGTTCATCCTGCCGCCCAGCCACCCCTTGGCCAACCAGGCGCCGTATTTTGATCCTGCCCTTGGTTTTGGTTTTTCGACATTTCTGCTTCAAGGGCCGGGCCGCCCTAACGCAAGCCCCTACTATCCGACCGCCTTTATGCAGACCAACTTCGGTGGCACTCCGGACCTGCTGATCCGCTACCGCTCCGTGCTCACCGGCAACCGGGACCTCACGGATCTCTCGGACCAGACGCGCGTCGTTCTTGGGGTCAAGAGCCAGCCGATCGCCGGATGGGAGTCCGATGTAGCCTATCTGCACGTCGATACCAAGCTGACCGAGCGCGTCAACAACGGCTTCCCGTCGCTCAGCGGAATCCTGCCGCTGCTGAATAGCGGGCAGGTCAATCCCTTCGGGGCGAATACGCCGGCGATCCAGGCGGCTGCCGAGGCAACCCAGTTCCGCGGCGATGCGTGGAAGACCAAGACGTCGATCGACGGCTTGTCCGCCACGATTCGCCATGACCTGACCCAGTTGTCGGGCGGCCCCATGGCGCTTGCCGTGGGAACGGACGGGCGCCGGGAGCGATTCGCTCTCGATCCCTCGCCCGCGATTCAATCCGGGGACATCTCCGGCTATGGCGGCAATTTTCTGCCGGTCGACAAGTCGCGCCTCGTCGGTGCGGGCTACATGGAGCTGGTCGCTCCGGTCGTTCGCAGCGTCGAGCTGACGGGGGCACTGCGCTACGACCATTATGAAAACGTCGGCGCCAAGACAACGCCAAAGGTCGGCGCGCGCTGGCAGCCGGTGAAGGAGGTGGTGCTGCGCGGATCGGTGGGCAAAGGCTTCCGTGCCCCCAACCTCACGGAGCTGTATCAGCCGCAGACTACCGGCGTGAGCGCACCCGGCTTCGACGATCCGCAGCGTTGCGGCAAGCCAACGGGCCTTCCCCCCCCCAACGACACAAACCAGGATCCACGAGACTGCGGGACCCAGTTCCCGATCACGGTCGGCGGCAAGCCCGATCTCAAGCCGGAAACTTCCACCAACAGCACGCTCGGAGTCGTGTTCGAGCCGGTAATCAATGCGTCTCTCTCGGTCGACTGGTGGCAAGTCAATTTGCAGAACACGATCATTTTCGGCATCGCGCCGGATGCCATACTCGCTGATCCGGTCAAGTACGGGTCGCTCGTCACGCGCGGCGCGCCCGACCCCAGCTGCCCCGGCTGCCCCGGACGGATCACGAACATCGACCAGACCAACACCAATCTGGGCGAGACCCATGTCCGAGGAATCGACGTGGACACCCGTTACCGCATACCGGCGACCGGCGTGTACACGGTCGGCCTGAACGGCACCTACTTTCTAAAGTACGAGATTCAGAATCCGGACGGCTCGTTCAGCGACGTCAACGGGATGGTGTCCCCGATCACGAATGGGAACGGCGGGGTGATCCCGAGATGGCGGCACTACGCGTACGTGGACTGGAAACTGGCGCCGTGGAACCTCACGCTCGCGGAGCAGTACCAGAGCCACTACGACGACATTCTGGGGAACCGCCCCGGCGCGCAGCCGCGCAAGGTCAGCGCGTACAGCGTCCTGCATTTCTCCAGTTCGTACACCGGGCTGTACGACAAGAACCTGAGGATCACATTCGGCGTCAGGAAGCTGATGGACAGGAAACCGCCTTACACGAATGCAGGCGGTGTGAACTACTTCCAGGCAGGCTACGATCCGGGCTATGTCGACCCGCGCGGCAGGACGTTCCTTCTCAGCGCAACCTACAAGTTCATGTAGGGGTTCATGCAGGGCGCCCTACGAGCGGCGCGGACGGGATCCGCCCCGCGGTGATGTAAAATAGTTTCCGTCGTAGCGAAGGGGCTGTACAGCAGCCCCTTCGCCATTTGCTGCCTCCCGATTGCAGGATCGCATCGAACAGGCGGCGTTTGTCGCACGGACCGATTCAATGAGCTACGCGGTACAGAAAGATTCCAGCAGGCGGCTGACCGGGCTGGTGGCCGTGATCGCGTTTCACGTGGTGCTGGTCTACGCCCTCGTCCACGGCCTCGCGCGCAAGATCGTCGAGGTGGTTCGCCAGCCGCTCGAGACGAAGATCATCGAGGAGATCAAGGCGCCGCCGCCCGACAAGCCGCCCCCGCCCCCGCCGCCAAGACTGGCGATGCCGCCGCCGCCTTACATCCCGCCGCCCGAGGTGCAGGTGCAGGCGCCGGTGTCGGCGCCGACGATCACCGCCGTCACGAGCGAGCCGGTTCGCACGCCGCCGGTGGTCGACGCCAACACCTGCGAGAAACCTGCGTACCCGCCGGCGTCGGTGCGGGCGAACGAAGTCGGGCTCGTGCGCTTGAGTTTCCTGATCGATATGGACGGCAAGGTGCTCGACAGCAAGGTCGAACGCTCATCCGGCCCGAGTACGTGTGGAAGCTCGAGTGACGCGCTCTCGCGGCATGTCGAAGAGGCTTTCGCGATTTTCAAATCGTTGTTTTCGGGATCGGGGAATATGAAACGCAAACCGTTGAATGTTCAGAGCCTGCTGGCGATCATGCTGATCTCGATCGGCGCGGCGATCGTCAGTTCAAGCGACGCGATGGCGCAGGCTCCCAAAGCAGAGAGCCCTCCTGCCGCAGCAACCGAGATCAAGTCGGCGCCGCTGACCCCGGTCCCGCCCGCCGCGGCGCCGACAACCGAAGTCGTCGAGAACCCCTACGGCATCGAAGCGCTCTGGCGGCAGGGGGACTTCGTCGCCAGGGGCACGCTGATCATACTCATGATCATGTCGATCGGCTCCTGGTACATCGGCGCGGTCAAGGTGATCGAGCAGGCGCGCGTGATGAAGGATGCGAGAGAGGCCAACAGCAAGTTCTGGAGCGCCGGCGCGGTTAAGGACGGCGTCCTCGCTTTGCGCGAGGACAGTGCGTTCCGCTTCATCGCGGAGGAAGGCCAGATCGCGGTGAAGGACCACTCTGCCCTGGCGAAGCAGCAGCTCGATCTCAACTCCTGGGTCGCGATGTCGCTCGAGCGCGCGATCGACGTGATCAACAATCGCCTGCAGACCGGCCTCGCGTTCCTCGCCACGGTCGGATCGACGGCCCCGTTCGTCGGATTATTCGGAACGGTCTGGGGCATCTACCACGCGCTGACCGCGATCGGCATCGCCGGACAGGCCTCGATCGACAAGGTGGCGGGTCCTGTCGGCGAGGCGCTGATCATGACAGCGCTCGGCCTGGCGGTGGCGGTGCCCGCGGTGCTCGGCTACAACTGGCTCGTGCGGCGCAATAAGGTGGCGATGGAGCACGTCAGGCGCTTCGGCGGCGGCGTGCACATGACGCTGCTCGGCGGCGGCCACACTCCGCACAAGGCGTCCTGAACATGGCCATGACTGTAGGTCAGGAAGCCGACGACGACCTCGTCGCCGCGATCAACACCACGCCGCTGGTCGACGTGATGCTGGTGCTGCTGATCATCTTCCTCATCACCATTCCGGTCGTCATCCGGGCCGTTCCGCTCGAGCTGCCGAAGGAAAGGAATCTGCCGACGCAGACCAAGCCCGAGAACATCGTCATCGCCGTCGACAAGGACGGCAACGTGTTCTGGAATAACCAGCCCACTGACGATCGCAAGCTGCTCGCGCAGCTCAAGGAGATCGCGGTGAAGATTCCGCAACCCGAGGTCCATATCCGCGGCGACAAGGACGGGCGCTATGAGTTCGTCGGCAGGGTGGTGTACGCCTGCCAGCGCGCCGGCATCCTCAAGATCGGCTTCATCACCGAGCCGCCGGCGCGCGCCGAGAGGGGGAGGAGCTGATGGCGATGAATCTCGGCGCAGGCGGCGGGCAGGAGCCGGAGGTGATGGTGGACATCAACACCACGCCGCTCATCGACGTCATGCTGGTGCTGCTCATCATGCTCATCATCACCATCCCCATCCAGACCCACGCCGTGAAGCTCAACATGCCGGTCGGCACGCCGCCGCCGACCGAGGTTCAGCCACAGGTGGTGACCATCGAAGTCGATTTCGACGGCACCATGGTCTGGAACGGGGAAGTCCTGCGCGATCGCGCGGACCTGGAGGCCCACCTTCGCGGCGCGGCCGCGATGGCTGTGCAGCCCGAAGTACATCTGCGGCCGAACAAGCTCGTGAAGTACGAGAGCGTGGCGATGCTGATGGCCTCCGCGCAGCGGCTGGGCTTGACGAAGATCGGGCTGATCGGCAACGAGCAGTTCATCCGCTGAGCGGCGCGCCGCATGAGCCTGCGTCATCTCTTTTTTGCCTTTGGCCTGGGAATTTTCGCCTCGCTGGCAGCGGCGCAGGAGAGCCACACGGTTCGTCCCGAGGTCGGCAAGCCGCTGCAAAGCGCGATCGACCTCTTGAAAGGCAAGAAGGCGAAGGAGGCGCTCGCCATGGCGCGCGAGGCGCAAGCGGTGCCCAACAAGACGCCCTACGAGAGCTACATGGTCACGCGCCTAATCGCGCAGGCCGCTGCCGGCGCTGGTGAGCCGGGCGTCGCGGCGAAGGCATTCGAGGAGATTGCCGGTTCCGCCTCGGCCGGCGATGTGGAGCGCCGCCAGTTTGCCGCCGCCGCGGCCGGGCAGTACTACATCGCCAAGGATTACGCCAAGGCCGCCGAGCTCGCGGCGCGCCATGCCAAGCTTGGCGGCACGGACAAATCGGTGCACACGATCTACGTCCAGGCGCTGTACCTCGGCAACAACTTCGCCGCCGCGGCGAAGGCGATCTCGGCCGATATAGATGCCGAGGAGGAGGCGGGCAAGGCGCCCGCCGAGGAGCAACTGCAACTGTTGGCGAACGCCTCCCTGCAGCAGCGCGATACGGCCGGTTACGCGAAAGCGCTGGAAAAGCTGCTCACCTACTACCCCAAGCGCGATTACTGGCTGAATCTGGTTTACGGCATTGCGGCGCGCCCGGGGTTCTCGGAGCGTCTCGCCCTCGACATCGCACGCCTCAAGATCGAGACCGGCACCATGCGCACCGGCAACGAATACCTCGAGGCGGCGCAGCTCTCGCTCATCGACGGTTTCCCGGCCGAGGCCGCGCGCATCATCGACAAGGGCTACGCCGCCGGTCTCCTGGGCAGCGGCCCGGAAGCTGCGCGGCACAAGCGCCTCAAGGACATGGCGGCGAGAAGTCTCGCCGAGGACAGGAAAAGTCTGAATGCCAGTGCCGATGCGGCTGAAGCAAAGGATGCGAAGACGCTTTTCAACGAGGGTTTCAATCTGGTGCTGAACGGCAAGTCCGAGCAGGGCCTGCAGATGATGGAGAACGCACTTCGTCAGGGAATCGCCGGCAGGCGTCCCGATCACGCTCGGCTGCAGCTCGCTTATGCCTATCACCTCGCAGGCCAGGACCAGAAGGCGGTGCAGATTTTCCGCACGGTGCAGGGCACGGACGGCGCCGCCGCCCTGGCCCGCGCGTGGGCCATCCGCCTGGCCCGCGCTTCGTGAAGCTCACGGTCGAGGATCTCTGGCGCATCAGGCGCCCCGCCGGCGTTTCGCTGGCGCCCGATGGCACGCGCGCGGTTTGCTCGCTGACGAGCTACTCGATGCGGGAGAACAAGGGCACCGCGAGCCTGTGGCTTCTGTCGACCGGTGCAGGCAGGCCGCGCCTGCTCACGACCTGCGGCGAAAAGGACGGGCAGCCGATGTGGGCGCCGCAGGGCAGCCGAATCGCATTCTGCGCCAAGCGCGAATGGCAGGGCAAGAAGGACGAGGAGCCGCAGATCTACCTGATCGACGCCGACGGCGGCGAAGCGCGGCGGCTGACGCAGCTTGCCACCGGCGTCTCGGCGATAAAGTGGTTTCCCGACGGCAAGCGCATCGCTTTCATTTCCTGGGTGTGGCCGGACCTGCGCGGCGAAACGGCGCAGGCGCGCCGGCACAAGCAGCGCAAGGAAGACAAGGTCAAGGCGCATCGCGTCGAGCATGCCACTTACCGCTTCTGGGACCACTGGCTCTCGGACGGCAGGGTGCCGCACCTTTTTGTCGCGGATCTGCGCGGCGGCTGCCGCGACTTGTTCGAGGCCACGCCCTACGAGCTGGTGCGCGCCGATCCGGATCAGCACTGCTACGATATCTCGCCGGACGGCCGCTTTGTGGCCTTCGGCTTCGATCCAGCGAAGGAAAAGAAGCTCGACGACGAGTTCGACATCGTCGAGCTCGATCTCAAGAGCCGGCGCTTCCGCAACCTCACGCCGGGCGCGCCGCATCGCGACTATCACCACCCGCGCTACGCGCCGGACGGCGCACGCCTCGCCTGCCTGTCGAGCAATGTGCGGGCGAGCCCGGTCGCGCCGAACGAAATCACCTTGATCGACCGCGCGAAGGGCGCGATTGCTGTCGTGTCGAAGGGTTGGGATCGCGGCGTCGAGGCGCCGCTGCGCTGGAGCGGCGATGCCTCGGCGATCCACTGCCTTGCGCAGGACCGCGCGCGGCAGCACCTGTTTCGCTTCGACCTGGCGTCGCGTGCGCCCACGGCGCTGGTGAAGGGCGGCATGGTGACTGAGTTCGACCTGGCGGGCGACGCCGTGGCCTTCATCCGGGACGAAATGAGCCACCCGCCAGCCGTCTACGCCAGGCGCGGCGACGGCGCGGAGCGCAAGGCGGAGTCGTTCAACGACGCGCTGCTGCGGCGCTTTCAGCTCGGCGCGTCGGAAGAGCTCAGCTTTCGCGGCTGGGGCGGCGAAACGGTACAGATGTGGCTGGTGTTCCCGCCGCGCTTTAACCCGAAGAAGAGGTACCCGCTGCTGCATTCGATCCATGGCGGGCCGCACGCGATTTCGGCGGACTCGTGGCACTTCCGCTGGAACAACCACGTCTTCGCGGCGCAAGGCTACATCGTCGCCGGCGTGAATTTCCACGGCTCGTCCTCGTTCGGCCAGGAATTCATCGAGTCCATTCGGCATGAATTCGGCAAGCGCGAGCTGGCGGACATCGAGGCGGCCACCGCGCTGCTCAGCAGGCGCCGTTATGTGGACCGCAAGCGCGTGTTTGCCAGTGGAGGCAGCTACGGCGGCTACCTCGTCGCCTGGATGAACGGCCGCGTGCCGCAGGGCAGGTACCGCGCCTACGTGTGCCACGCCGGCTGCTTCGACTGGGTCTCGATGTTCGCCGACGATTCGTACCCGTTCTTCGCCAAGGAGCTCGGCGCCTGGTATTGGGAGGACTTCGGCAAGGTCGAGGCGCAGAACCCGCGCGCCGCGGTGAAGCGCATGCAGACGCCGACGCTCGTCATCCATGGCGCGCTTGACTACCGCGTGCCCGATTCCCAGGGGCTGCAGTACTACAACACGCTCAAGGCGAAGAAAGTACCAGCGCGCTTGCTTCACTTTCCCGACGAGAACCACTGGATCCTCAAGCCGCAGAACTCGCGCCTGTGGTACCGCGAGTTCTTCGCCTGGCTCAGGCGCTTCGATCCCGCTTCGCGCGGTGGCTGAATTAAGTCACGAACTTCTCCGGTAAATGTTCCTGTTCTCGAGTAATGCGTGCGATTCTTCATGGTGCGCTTGCAAGCCTTTTCAACACCAGCACGCAACATTGCATTGTCAGCCGCCGCTTCATCTAGGATCCCCTGCAGAGCGATTACATAAGGGGAGCGAACATGAAACACGTCAGTGGAGCGGCCAGGATCTCGGCGGCCGCGATCGCAGTCAGCGTGACTTTCGCAATCGTCTGGAGCATGGCGAACCTGGGCTATCCCGGCAAGGTCGACGCGAACCTTCAGTTGGCCGCAGCCACACACACCCGGGCTGCGCAGTAGCGCTAGTCAAACGCTGCGCTGCTGCCGGGCACGGTGGCGGCGCACCTTCATGAGGTTGCCGCAGCTCGCCATCTCGCACCAGCGGCGGCTGCAGTTCTTCGTTTCGTCCAGGAACAGCCAGTAGCAGGTCGAATTGCCGCAGCGGCGCAGCCGCGCCAGCCGCTCCGAGGTGAGCAGCGACACGGCGCTCTCGACGAGCGGCCGCAGCGCTGCGTCGAGCTCGACGGCGGAGTCGAGGGTCCAGGCAAAGCCATCGTCGGTTGCTGAAAGGCGGGCGAAGGGCGCCGTGCGCGCGTATTCGGCATCGATGAGCGTGAGGTCCTCGCGAGCGGCGGCGCGGCTTTCAGTGCGCGCCAGGAACACCCGCGCCAGCGCCTCGCGAAAGGCGATCGCCCGCTCGAATAGCTGCTGCGCCGCCTGCGGCGCGTCAGCGCCGCCGGTGCGCAGCCTGAGCGCCTGAGATTCCGTCAGGGCTCCGGCCGCCTCCAGCCAGTCGACAAGGTCTGCATAAGTGGGTATCCACTCCTCTTGAGAACCGCGAATTCCCTGGCCAGAATTACAGAAGTCCAGGCACAGGGCGCCCCCCGGGCAGCGAAAGGTCTCGGCGTAGCGCTTGCCCTTCGTCCGCGAGTACGCAACCTGCATCGCATTCCGCTCACGCATGCATAGACTCAGAATTTAGCGTTTGAAGACCGGGCTCGTAACCAGTAAATTAACGTTGACAGGTTACATGATGCCAGATTATCCTGTAACCGTCTATACCATCTTTACTAGTTACGAGGGAAGACATGAAAACCATCAGCGCAACGCAGCGGCTGACTGCCGCGGCACTCGCGATCAGCGTAACTTTTTCGATGGTCTGGAGTGTGGCGAGCCTGGGCTATCCGGCCAGCTCCTCGGCAACGCTTTCGGTCTGCCGCGGTTCCTGAGCCTCGTCGAGAGTACGCAGACGCAATAGCGGAGAGGCCCACGCGACGAGCGGTACCAGCGCGATCGCGCCAAGGCCCGCCAGCAGCAACGTCGCCCGCAGTCCCGCATGCTCGGCGATCCAGCCGCCGGCCAGGCCGCCGAAAGGCGCGGTCGCCACCGTGAGGCAGATCATCGTCGCCGTGACGCGCCCGAGCAGCGGATCCGGCGTCACTGCCTGGCGCAGCGTCAGGTAGTTGATGAAGAACACCATGCCGCTGAAGTCGAGCACCAGCAGCCCCAGCCCGAACAGGGCCGAGGCAGCGAACTCGCCTCCCGACGCGGCGGCAAGCAGCAGCCACCCGACGCCTGTCCCGAGCATC
>VBBY01000095.1 GCA_005881595.1 Betaproteobacteria bacterium
GCCGCCTCGATCTTCCCCGGCCTGCTCGACGGCATCCAGCCGAGCTGCGACTACCCCGATTCGATCACCACCGGCATGGAGGTCACCGACTGCGTGCTGCTGGTGAACTTCTACGCCGGCCCGGACTGGACTGCGTTGATGACCGGCCTGTCACAGGCGCAGATCAACGCGAAAAAGGCGGCGATCAACGGCCACCTCGATCACCGGGGTTGCCAGTCCTGGAACAACTCGTTCGGCTTCAACAACAAGCCGGGCAACTTTGTTCCGTTCGTAGTGATCGACCAGACGACGGGCGCGATGGCGCCTGTGGGCGCGCCGCGCAACAACTGCCGGCTGCCGGCGGCGCTGGTCTATGACCCGGTGACCAATCCGAACGGCACGCGCTGCGGCGACCCCGACCTCGCCACCGCCGTCTGGGGCACCACAGCGGGCATCCCGCCCAACAGCACGCGCGCGAGGCAGACCGGCGACAACGTCGGCATCCAGTATGGGCTGAAGGCGCTGCTCGCAGGGGCGATCACGCGAGAGGAGTTCGTCACGCTGAACGAGAAGATCGGCGGCGTCGATGCCGATTCGAACCGCAGGGCAGACCGCAGCACCGCCGACCTGCCGGCCCTCGACATCGCCTACAGGGCCGGGATCGTCTCGAGCGGCAAGAACCTCGGCAAGCTGCCGATCATCGATTCGCGCGGCTACGACGAGCAGGGCATCCACTACATCTGGCGCAGCTTTGCCGAGCGTGCCCGCATCAACGCGGCCAACGACGGCAACCACGGCAATCAGGTGATGTGGCGCTATGGGACCGGCCTGTTGCCCGCTACGGCCGCGCAGTTCGCGGCCGTGACGCTGAACTCGTTCGTGACCATGGACACCTGGCTGTCGAACCTGAACGTCACTGCCCCGAAAAAGACGCTCAACTCCGTTCGCACCCAGGCCGAGGTCATCCAGGCGAAGCCGGCGACGGCGTTTGATCTCTGCTACCTGACCGGCGACACGACCTTCTCCACTCCGGTCACCGATATGGCGCTGTGCGATGCGGACCCGAGGCTGATGAAGCACGCCTCGCCGCGCCAGGTCGCGGGCGGGCCGCTGGAGGAGAACATCCTGAAGTGCCAGCTGAAGCCGCTCAACTCCGTCGACTATGCGCCACTGGTCTTCTCGTCCGCGCAATGGGCCCGGCTGCAGGCCACTTTCCCGGACGGCGTGTGCGATTGGAGCGAGAAGGGCGTCGGCCAGCGGCGCGCGGCTTCCCCGCTGACGTTTGCCGATGGCCCGGGCGGCAAACGGCTTCCCTCGCCGCCGGTGTCGCACTCCGGAGGGCGTGAACGCGATGACGATGACCATGACCACGACGACTAGAAGGAGCAGGCAATGACCGACTCGACGAAGAAACCCGAATTCCGCGAAGACGACTCGTGGTTCAGCGAAGCGCAGCTCGACCGGCTGGCGCCTGCGGACCATGCCGACCCGGCGCATTCGCCGATCCCGACCCAGATGGTGTCGAACGGCGAGTACATGCCGATCGGCCAGACCGACAAGCAGAAGGAGGTCGAGGCGCGGCTCGCGGCGCTCTCGGCGCAAGCGGCCAAGCGGCTCGGCATGTCGCGCCGCAAGTTCCTGACCACCACCGGCGGCTTCGCGGCTTCGTTCATCGCGATGAATCAGGTGTTCGGCGAGTTCTTCGACGTGCGGCCGATCGAGATGCTGATGTCCGAGGCCTATGCAGCCGGCGGCCCGCCGCGCGACCTGTTCGTGTTCGACGATCAGACCCACATCATCCGCTCCAGCCGGACCGGCCCCGGGAACGCGCTGCGCGACATCGCGGAGGGCAACCCCAACACTTTCAACCCGAACAACCTGCCCGACGAGCTCGGGCGGGTGAACTTCCCGTGGAACCCGGCGCTCGTCGGCCTGCCGAACCTCAACTCGAACTTCCACCTCGCTCAGTACATGAAGGACGTGTATCTCGATAGCCAGGTGACCGTGGCGATCATGACCAACAACAACTCCGCCGCCATCCCGGGTGCCGGCGGCTCCCGACCGCCGAAGAACGTGCAGGAGTCGGAGGCGAACGAGATCCTGACCGCCGAGCAGACGATGGCGACGCGCGACTGGGTGAACCAGCTCGCCGGCTCCACGCGCATGCTCGGACACGGCCAGCTCTACACCGGCACCGGCAACCTGTGGTTCATCGAGGAGCAGATCGAGCGCCTGAAGCCCGACTCCTGGAAGGGCTACAACATCGCCACCGCCGCCAAGGTCGACAACGACCCGAACAGCGACATGATGCGCTGGGCGCTGGACGATCCCGATGTCGCCTACCCCACGTACGCGAAGATCGACGAGTTCGCGCGCAAGGATCACGGGCGCATCCTGAAGGAGCACCCGGGGTTCATGAACCTGTCGATCCACAAGGGCCTGCAGACCAACGCGACGACCCGCGACCCGAGGCTCGGCCACCCGATCGACATCCCCAGGGCCGCGGGCGACTGGCCGCAATTCAACTTCATCATCTATCACTCGTGCATCAAGCCTGCGTTCTGGGTCCTGAATGCGCTGAACGAGGTGAATTCCGGGGTGCTGCGCGAGGGCGTGCCCGACATTTCTTGGACCACCGAGATGGCGCTGCTCGCCGCGCCGTTCAAGAACGTCTACGCCGAGATCGGCACCACGTTCGCCTCGACCGTGATCACGTTCCCGACGGTCTGCGCGCACATTCTCGGCCAGCTCCTGAAGTTCATGGGCGA
>VBBY01000096.1 GCA_005881595.1 Betaproteobacteria bacterium
CCGGGCTGATGCGCTCCGTCGCCGATGAGCTCAGCGCCGCGAGCACCGAGCTGGACCGCTATTTGCGAGACAGGAAACAATCCGCCGGCTGATCATATTCCCGGCACGCTAGAATCCGGCAATCGCGGCAAAGGCCGCGAATCATTCCGGAGAGCTATCGATGTCGTTCTTCATTACGCTCGTCGAGATGACCGACGCGAGCCGCAGGGACCTGGAATTGATCCCCAAGGTCCACTCGATGATGAATCATGGCCTGACGCTCGCGGAATATCGCGGCTTTCTTCACGACCTGTACCACATCGTGTGGCACTTTTGCCCGGTGATGTCGGCGGCGGCGGCGCGCTGCGACGATCGCTTCAGGGACGTCCGCTACGACTTGTACGAGCGCATCGAGGAGGAAAAGGGGCACGACTCATGGGTGCTTGAGGACATCGAGGCTTTGGGAGGCGATGTCCGGGCAGTGCGCGAAACGCCCCCGAGTCCGCCAGCGCAGGCAATGATCGCCTTCAACTACTACGCGTCGGACCGGGTACACCCATGCTCGGTGCTGGGGATGCTGTACATGCTCGAGGTCGTTTCCTCCGTATATGGCGGGAGGGTTTCCGACTCCATCGCGCGGGCGCTTGGCCGCAACGTCGAAAATGGCGGGTTCAAATTCCTGTCGTCGCACGCCACGATGGACCTCGACCATATGGCCAAGCTCAACCGCTTGGTCAAGACGATCGATGACGCTGGCGCGCAAAACGCCATCGTCAACGCGACGCACGTGAACTTTCACCAGTTCGGCCAGCTGTTCCGCGAAGGCGGCGGGCTGTTGGCGACCTGAGGACGAGCCTCGGGCGCGTTCAGCCCGCTGCCGCCACGGCCAGCGCTTCTTCGGCAAGCGCGGCGGCCGAAATATCGGCCAAGTCGCCGTGCTCCATGCGCCGCATCTGCGAGCGCACGATCCGCCCCATCATCTTCAGGTCCCTGTCCTGGAGCCGCAGCGCCGCATCGATCCAAACGTCGGCAATTGCGTCGAGCTCCTCGCGCGTGATGGGATTGACCAGCTGCCGGGCGCGCAGCACAGCCTGCGTTCCATTGCGGCGCTTCCAGTTGTTGGCAATCCACTCACGCACCGCCGTTTCGCCCCCGCCGTTCGGCGCTAGGACGTCCACGATTCCCATCTCGTGCAGCTTGGCGGCCGGCAGCACCCGACCGGAGAGGATCAGCTCTTCGGCGGCACGCGCGCCGATGCGGCGCGACAGCAGGCTGTATGCGCCCATACCTGGGAACAGGTTGAAAAGAATCTCTGGCAGACCGAGCTGCGCGCTTTCCTCGGCCACGATGATGTCGGAGGACATCGCGCACTCAAACCCGCCACCGAGCGCGTCGCCCTGGACCAGCGAGATGGTCGCCATCGCGGACGACTGGTAGTTATGGATGCGGGCGTACATGTTATCGATGCAGAGCCTGGAGTAATGCGCCAGGGCGTCCCGGTCGCGCGCCTTGATCAGCAGCACGAACAGCGCCAGATCACCCCCGAGGTTAAACACCTGCGGGTCGCGGGAGCCGCAGACATAGTAGTTCGCCGTCTGCATTTCGCCGCCGCCAATGTCAACCTTGCCGCCGTTGGTCGCAAGCGCGCTGTCGTGCCTGCGAATGTCCTTGAGCAGGCCAAGGCTGAAGCACGCCGTGCCACGCGGTTTGAAATATCCCCAGATCGTGCCGGTGGCGGGCTCGAACTCGGTCTCGTACTGCGAATTGGCCTTGCCGTACGGTATGCAAAGGCCGACTGCGTCGCGCAAATTGCTCATTGCCATCTCCCCGTGAAAAATGCCCCTGGGCGGGGCTTATCGCCTAGGCCCGGCGTGAAAAAAGCCACACTGGTGCCTCCCGGGCCAATTAGACGCCCGGGTTGATGCGCCGCGCAATCAGGGTCTTCCTGATGAGGGCCTTGTCTTGTTGCGGCACCGCCACATCGGTTAAATTAGGGCAGCAGG
>VBBY01000097.1 GCA_005881595.1 Betaproteobacteria bacterium
CGATGGACAGGCTGGCCAGGGCCATCGGCTGCCCCGTCGAAGCAATGACCTTCGATCCCTATCCGGCATAGGGCCCGGGATAGGGGCGGGCTAGAGCTCGACGTTGTCGATCAGCCGGGTTGTCCCCAGCCGCGCAGCGCCGAGGACGACCAGTTCGCGCTCCGCGCCGTCAGGCCGTGAGAGGTCCCGCCGGCGGCGAATTTCGACGTAATCGGGCTTCCAGCCGGCCGCGGCCAGCGCCGCTACCGCTTTCTCGCCGGAGAGATTCCCCGCCTTGACCTCGAGGAGCGTCCGGTAAAGTCGGGGCGCCTCGGCGCGTTCGGCGGCCGAAAGGTAGTTGTTGCGGGAGCTCATCGCGAGGCCATCGCGCTCGCGCGCGGTCTCTCCGGCGACGATTTCCACCGGCAGGTCCAGCTGCCTGACCATGCCACGCACGACCATAAGCTGTTGATAATCCTTCTTTCCGAAGACCGCGGCGACCGGCTGCACGCAATTCAGCAGCTTCAGCACGACGGTTGCCACCCCGTGAAAGAAGCCGGGCCGAAAGACGCCCTCCAGCTCGTTGGCGATCGGCGGTGGCCGCACCATGTAGGTTTGGGGCTCCGGATA
>VBBY01000123.1 GCA_005881595.1 Betaproteobacteria bacterium
CGAGCACGTCGTCGCGGATGGCGAATCGCGCCAGTTTGCCGAGGCGATGGCGCATGACATCGCGCGCTTTCCGCAGGTGTGCATGCGCGCCGATCGGCGCTCGGCTTATATGCAGCAAGGGCTGACGCTCCGGGAGGCGATGCGCAAGGAGTGGTACAACGGGCTGCCCGCGTTCGAGGCCGAGGGAATCGCCGGCGCCGAGCGCTTCGCCTCAGGCAAGGGGCGGCACGGGGATTTCAGGGACATCTAGCCGGTCACGGCGCTCGGCAAGCGCCGCCATCAGGGTTTCTTGTTCGGATTCCTGCATTTCACTCCAACCGGCGATCTCGGCCAGCGTGCGCAGACAGCCTCTGCAAAGCCCGCTCTGCGGGTCCATAACGCACACCTTGTTGCAGGGGCTTTTCAATGCTTTCTCTTGGCGGCGATCGCCCGGCCTGCCTTGGACGACGGCTCTCTTTTCAGCACCCCGCAAATCCATTGTCCGATCTCGACCAGCCGGTCGAGATCGACGCCGGTCCTGATGCCGAGCCCGCGCAGCATGTACACCACGTCCTCGGTCGCCACGTTGCCCGAGGCGCCCGCGGCGTACGGGCAGCCGCCGAGCCCCGCGACCGAGGCGTCGAACGTAGCCACGCCGAGCTCGAGCGAGGCGTAGATATTGGCGAGCGCCTGGCCGTAGGTGTCGTGGTAATGGCCTGCCAGCCGCTCGAGCGGCACGCGGCGAGCGCAGGCCTCGATCATCACCTTTGTCTTTCCGGGCGTGCCGACGCCGATGGTGTCGCCGAGCGAGATTTCGTAGCAGCCCATCTCGAATAGCGCAGCCGCGACCTCGGCGACGCGTTCGGGCTTCACTTCGCCTTCGTAAGGACAGCCGAGAACGCAGGACACATAGCCTCGTACTTTGATGCCTGCTTCCCGCGCCGCCTCGGCCACCGGGCGAAAGCGCTCGAGCGATTCGGCGATCGAGCAGTTGATGTTCTTGCGCGAGAACGCCTCGGAGGCGGCGCCGAAGACCGCGACCTCGGTGGCGCCGGCGGCGCGCGCCGCCTCGAAGCCCTTCAGGTTGGGCGTCAGGACCGGGTAGGAGACGCCGGGCCTGCGCCGGATTCTTTCCAGCACCTCCATATGGTCGGCCATCTGCGGCACCCACTTGGGCGACACGAAAGCGGTCGCTTCGACCGCAGGCAGGCCAGCGTCGGCAAGCCGCTCGATTAGCTCGACCTTCACGTCGGTCGATACTTCGCCTGGCTCGTTCTGCAGCCCGTCGCGGGGACCGACTTCGACAATTCGGACAAAAGCAGGGACAGACCACGTTTTCATGATGCGAGTGTAATGAGCTCGGCGCCTTCGAGTACCTGCTCGCCGGCGGCGAAATTGATCTCCTTCACCACGCCGTCCGCGGGAGCGGTGATCGTGTGCTCCATCTTCATCGCTTCGAGAATGAGCAGCGGCTGCCCTTTCTTCACGCGCGCGCCGGCTTCGACCATCACCTGGATCACCTTCCCGGGCATGGGCGCGGCAAGCGAGCCCGCCGCCGCGGCGTCCTCCGGCGCCTGCAGCTCCGCCTTGAGCGCGAGCCGCCGGTAGCCGCCGTTGCAGAACACGTGCCACTGGCTGCCGTCGCGTACCGCGTGCGCCTTGAAGCTGCGTCCGTCCAGGCGGATGAGCGGCCCGTCCCGTTCGATGCGGTAATCCCGCGCGCCGATCAGCAGCCGCGAGCCATCATCGGTAAAGCGCACGCGCACCGCATGGCGCGCCTCGCCATCCATGAAAACGAAATCGTGGTGCGATTCCTCGTTCAATCGCCAGCCATCGACGCGGTGCCATGGCGAGTATCGATCGCCCGATTCGCGGGCGTGCTCGCGGGCGGCCTGCTCCTCCGCCTCGAGCTCGGCGAACGCGGCGGCGGCCAGCATTTCGTCCGGCACGGGTCCGCGCGGCGGGAACAGCTCAGCGCGGTTCCTTTCGATCAGCCCGGTATCGAGCTCGGCGGCTGCAAAGGCGCGGCCCGCCGCCACCCGTCCCAGGAAAGCGACGTTGGTCGTCACGCCGGCGATCTCGGTTTCGGCAAGCGCGCGGCGCAGCCTTGGCAGCGCGGTATCGCGGTCCGGGCCGCGCACGATCAGCTTCGCGATCATCGGGTCGTACCACGGCGTGATTTCGTCTCCAGCCTCGACGCCGGCGTCGATGCGCACGTCCTGCGTTTCGGCGGGAAACGCGAGGTGCAGCAGCTTTCCCGTGGCCGGGAGAAAATCGCGCCCCGGGTCCTCGGCGTAAATGCGCGCCTCGATGGCGTGCCCCGAGAAGGTCAGTTCATCCTGCAGAAGCGGAAGTCTTTCTCCTGCCGCGACCCTCAGCTGCCACTCGACCAAGTCGAGCCCGGTAATCATCTCGGTGACCGGGTGCTCGACCTGCAGGCGCGTATTCATCTCCATGAAATAGAAGCGCCCGTCCTGCTCGGCGATGAATTCCACCGTGCCGGCGCCGCTGTAGCCGATGGCGCGCGCCGCGGCGACGGCGGCCTCCCCCATCTCGCGGCGGCGCTGCGGCGTCATGCCGGGCGCGGGCGCTTCTTCCAGCACTTTCTGGTGCCGCCTCTGCACCGAGCAGTCGCGCTCGAACAGATGCACCGCGTTGCCGTGCGCATCGCCGAACACCTGCACTTCGATATGCCGCGGCCGCTGCAGGTAGCGCTCGATCAGCACGCGCTCGTCGCCGAAAGAAGATTTCGCTTCTCGCTTTGCCGCCTCCAGGGAGCTCCGGAAGGCGCTTTTTTCCTCCACCACGCGCATGCCTTTTCCGCCGCCGCCGGCAGAAGGCTTGATCAGCACGGGGTAGCCGATGCGCGCGGCTTCCTTCTCGAGAAAGGCGCCGTCCTGGTTCTCGCCGTGGTAACCGGGCACGAGCGGCACGCCCGCCTTTTCCATCAGGCGCTTGGCGGCCGATTTGTCCCCCATCGCGGCAATCGCCTCCGGGCTCGGCCCGATGAAGACGAGCTCGGCGTGCCGGCAGGCCTGCGCGAACGGCGCGTTCTCCGCGAGAAACCCATAGCCCGGATGAATCGCCTGCGCGCCGGACTCGCGTGCCGCGGCGAGAATCGCATCGCCGTTCAGGTAGCTTTCAGCCGCGGCCGGCGGACCGATGCGCCGCGCTTCGTCGGCTCGCTTGACGTGGCGCGCGTTGCGGTCGGCGTCGGAATAGACCGCGACGGTGCGAACGCCGAGCCCTCGCGCCGTGCGGATCACCCGGCACGCGATCTCGCCGCGGTTGGCGATCAGGATCTTGCCGAACACGTCAGTCTTTTCCCCGCCCCCAGGACGGCTTGCGCTTCTCGAGGAACGAGGCGATGCCCTCCCTGCCCTCGGGCGAGACGCGGATCTCGGCGATGCGCCGGGCGGTGTCCGCGACCAGCGCCGCGTCCACGGCCCGGCCGCCGACGGCGCGGATCAGCTCCTTGATTTTTGCGTGCGCTTCGCTTCCGCCAGCAAGGAGGTGCTTGATGATTTCTTCAACGCTCGAATCGAGCTGGTTGGAGGAAACACACGCGGACAGGAGGCCGATGCGGCAGGCCTCGGCGGCGTCGAACACCTCGGCGGTGAGGAAATAGCGCCGCGCGGCGCGCTCGCCGATCGCGCGCATCACGTACGGGCTGATCGTCGCCGGCGAGAGGCCGAGCTTCGCCTCCGAGAAGCAGAACTTCGCCTGCGGCGTGCCGATGGCGATGTCGCAGGCGGCCACCAGCCCGGTGCCGCCGGCGAAGGCCGCGCCGTGCACCCGCGCGATGGTCGGCTTGGGCAGGCGATCGAGCGCGGCGAGCATGTCGGCAAGCGAGCGCGCATCGGCGAGGTTCTCCTCGTAGCCGTAGCCCGCCATGCGCTTCATCCAGTTGAGATCGGCGCCGGCGCAGAAGGCAGGGCCATTGCCGGCCAGCACGACGACGCGGGTCGATTTATCTCCCTCGAGCTCGGAAAAGCAATTCTTCAGGGATGCAATGAGCGCGTCGTCGAATGCATTGCGGACCTCGGGCCGGTTGAGCGTGATCCATGCGACGCCTTCTTTTTTCTCAACCAGCAGATTGCTCACGCGATCCTCGGCTCGACGCGGACTTCAGTCTTGACCGAATTCGCGATGAAGCACTTCTCGTGGGCGCGCTGATGCAGTGCCGCGTGCGCTTCGTGGCTTGGCGCGGCGCCCGCAAAGGACACCACCGGCCGCAGCGTGACACGCGAGATCCAGGTCCTGTCAAGCACGCCCACTGCCTCGTCGACATAGCGGTCGACGACCCATTTCTTCTGGCAGGCGAGGTGCAGGAACCACAACATATGGCAGGCAGACAGCGAGGCGACGAAGCTTTGCTCCGGGTCGATGCCGATCGCGGGCGCCACCGTAGCGGGGATATTCTCCGCGGCCGCGTTTCCCGGCACGCGGATATCGCCGAAGGCGATGACGTGGTTCCTGGAATACGTCTCATAGCGAAACTCGCCCGATCTCTTCCACTCCACGGTTGCGCGATGTTCGCTCACGCTACATCCTGAAGATGCCGAACCTGGTTTCTTCGATCGGCGCATTGAGCGAGGCCGAGAGGGCGAGGCCGAGAAGGCGCCGCGTATCGGCCGGATCGACCACGCCGTCGTCCCACAGCCGCGCGCTCGCGTAGTAAGGATGGCCCTGGGTCTCGTACTGTGCCCGGATGGGGTTTTTAAAAGATTCTTCATCCTGTTTGGACTTGAAATTTCCGCGTACAGTCGCCAGCACGCTCGCCGCCTGCTCGCCGCCCATGATGGAGATGCGGGCGTTCGGCCACATCCAGAGGAAGCGCGGCGAGTAGGCGCGCCCGCACATGCCGTAGTTGCCGGCGCCGAACGAGCCGCCGACGATCAGCGTGAACTTCGGCACCTTCGCGGTGGCGACCGCGGTCACCATCTTGGCGCCGTCCTTGGCGATGCCGCCGGCCTCGTATTTCTTGCCGACCATGTAGCCGGTGATGTTCTGCAGGAAGAGGAGCGGGATGCCGCGCTGGCACGCGAGCTCGATGAAATGCGTCGCCTTGAGCGAGGACTCGGAGAACAGGATGCCGTTATTGGCGAGAATCGCCACCGGGTAGCCCTGCAGGTGCGCAAAGCCGGTGACCAGCGTCTTGCCGTAGTTCTGCTTGAATTCATCGAGCTCCGAGCCGTCGACGACCCGGGCGATGATCTCGCGCACATCGTAGGGCTTGCGCGGGTCGGCGGGAATCACGCCGTAGAGCTCGTCGGCGGGATAGAGCGGCTCGCGCGGTTCCCGCACTTCGAGGGAAACATTCTTACGGAGGTTGAGATTCGAAATGATCTTGCGCACAAGCGAAAGGGCGTGCGCGTCATCGAGCGCGTAATGATCGGCCACGCCCGAGACCCGCGTATGCACCTCGGCGCCGCCCAGCTCCTCGGGCGTTACCACCTCGCCGGTCGCCGCCTTCACCAGCGGCGGGCCGGCGAGAAAGATCGTGCCCTGCCCTTTGACGATGATCGATTCGTCGGACATCGCCGGCACGTACGCGCCGCCGGCGGTGCAGGAGCCCATCACGCAGGCGATCTGCGGGATCGCGGCCGCCGACATGTTGGCGATGTTGTAGAAGATGCGGCCGAAGTGCTCGCGGTCGGGAAACACGTTGTCCTGCTCGGGCAGGTAGCCGCCGCCGGAATCGACCAGATAGACGCACGGCAGGCGGTTCTGCGCGGCGATCTCCTGCGCGCGCAGGTGCTTCTTCACCGTCATCGGGTAATAGGTGCCGCCCTTGATGGTCGCGTCGTTCGCGACGATGACGCACTCGCGTCCGCAGACCCGGCCGATGCCGCAGATCATCGAGGCGGAATGCACGTCGCCGCCGTACATCCCCCAGGCGGCGAGCTGGCCGATCTCGAGGAACGGCGAGCCCGGGTCGAGCAGCTTGCTGACGCGCTCGCGCGGCAGCATCTTGCCGCGCGCGAGGTGCTTGTCGCGCGCCGCCTGGTCGCCGCCCCGAGTCACAATTGCTACTTTTTCACGCAAATCAAGAACGAGTCCCTTCATCCGCTCAGCATTGGCACAAAACTCGGCCGAGCGCGAATCGACCTGGCTTTTGATCGCCGTCATCCCTCCTCCAGGGCGCGGCCGATCACCAGGCGCTGGATGTCGCTCGCGCCTTCGTAGATCTGCGTCACGCGCACGTCGCGCCACAGGCGCTCCACCGGGAAGTCGGCGACGTAGCCGTAGCCGCCGTGGATCTGGATCGCGTCGGAGCAGACCTGCTCGGCCATCTCCGAGGCGAAGAGCTTCGCCATCGACGCTTCCTTGATGCACGGCCGCCCGGCATCGCGCAGCGACGCGGCATGCAGGTAGAGCTGGCGGCCGGCTTCGACCTTGGTCGCCATGTCGGCGAGACGGAAATTGACCGCCTGGTGCTCGATCAGGGTCTTGCCCATGCTCTTTCGCTCGCGCGCATAGGCGACGGCGGCTTCGAGCGCGGCGCGCGCGACGCCGGTGGACTGGGCGGCGACGTTGATCCGCCCGGATTCGAGGTTGGCGAGCGCAATGCGATAGCCCGCCCCTTCCCCGCCCAGCAGATGCTCAGTCCTGCAATTTTCCAGGACGATCTGCGCGGTGTCGGAGGCCCGCTGCCCGGTCTTCTCCTCGATGCGGGCGACGACGTAGCCGGGCGTCGAGGTCGGCACGACGAAGGCGCTGATGCCGCGCTTGCCCGCGGCCTTGTCGGTGACGGCGAAGACCACCGCGATGTCGGCGTTCTTGCCAGAGGTGATGAACTGCTTGACGCCGTTCAGCACGTAATGCGCGCCCTGGCGCTCGGCGCGCGTGGTAATGGCCGCGGCGTCCGAGCCGACGTGCGGCTCGGTCAGCGCGAACGCGCCCAGCATCCTGCCGCGAGCCAGGGGTTTCAGAAATTTTTCTTTCTGATCCGGATTTCCGTAACCTGAGACGATACCGGCGACCAGGTTATTCACGGCAATGATGGTCGCAGTCGAGCAATCGCCCGCCGCGATTTCCTCGCAGGCGACGGCAAGCGAGGTGTAGTCGAGCCCGGCGCCGTCCCATTTCTCGGCAATGGCGACGCCGTAGAGGCCCATCGCGGCGAGCCCTTTCAGCGCTTCCCTGGGAAAGTGCTTTTCCCGGTCCCAGCGGGCGGCGTTGGGCGCCAGCTGCTCCTGCGCGAAACGCCGCACTGCCTGCCGGATCTCCTCGTGCTGCATCTAGTCGGGACGAACGTAAGTCAAGGTGTGGTGGGTGAACAGGCGCCCCTGCTTGCCGTGGCACCTGGCGACGCCGTAGATGCGGCGCCGGCCCATCTTCAGGATCTCGGCGGTGCAATACACGTGCTCGCCCTTGGCGGGGGAAAGGAACGCGGTGCTGAGCTCCGAGGTCAGCGCGTCTTGCTCGACTCCCAGATGCGCCTTGATCGCCAGCCACATGGCGCAGTCGGCGGCCGCCATCAGCGCCGGGCCGTTGATGATTCCGCCGGGCCGCTCCAGGACCGGGCGATGCGGGAGCTCGAGCGTGCATTTGCCCTTTTTCACCGCCACCACCCGGAAGCGGTAGGGCCGGAGGAAGCGCGACCTGTCGAGCAGCGCCTGAAGCTGCCGCTTGAGCATTCAGACGAGCTCGATCGCCATCGCCGTCGCCTCGCCCCCGCCGATGCACAGGCTTGCCATGCCGCGCTTCAGAGCGTACTTGCGCAGCGCGCCGATCAGCGTGACCAGGATGCGCGCGCCGGAAGCGCCGATCGGATGCCCGAGCGCGCAGGCGCCGCCGTGCACGTTCACCTTGTCGTGCGGCAGGCCGTGCTCCTTCATCGCCGCCATGGTCACCACCGCGAACGCCTCGTTCACCTCGTAGAGATCGACGCTCTTCGCGCTCCAGCCGGTGCGCTCGAAAAGCTTGGCCATCGCGCCGACCGGCGCGGTCGTGAACCAGCCCGGCTCCTGGGAGTGCGTCGCATGGCCGGCGATGAGCGCAAGCGGCGCAAGGCCGCGCCGCTCGGCGGTGGAGCGCCGCATCAGCACCAGCGCCGCGGCGCCATCGGAGATCGAGCTGGAGTTGGCCGCGGTCACGGTGCCGTCCTGCCGGAACGCCGGCTTCAGCGTCGGGATCTTGTCGAGGTTGGCCTTGAACGGCTGCTCGTCGATCTCGATGAACTTTTCTTCCTTGCCGGCCTTGACGGCGATCGGCGTGATCTCCCAGGCGAACCAGCCTTCGCGATTCGCCTTTTGCGCTCTCTGCAGGGAGCGGATCGCAAAATCATCCTGCGCTTCGCGGGAAAACTGGTATTTCTGCGCGCAGTCCTCCGCGAACGTGCCCATCAGCCGGCCTCTGTCGTAGGCGTCCTCGAGGCCGTCATAGAACATGTGGTCGATCACCTGCGCGTGGCCCATGCGATACCCGGAGCGCGCCTTCGGCAGCAGGTAGGGCGCGTTGGTCATGGACTCCATGCCGCCGGCCACGATGATTTCATTGGTCCCGCAAGCGAGGAGATCGTGCGCGAACATTGCGGCCTTCATTCCCGAGCCGCACATCTTGTTCACCGTCGTGCAGCCCGCGGCGAGCGGCAAGCCTGCGCCGAGCGAGGCCTGGCGCGCCGGCGCCTGGCCCTGCCCCGCGGGCAGCACGCAGCCCATGATCACTTCCTGCACTTCCGCGGGGGAAATCCCGGCGCGCTCTACCGCGGCGCGGATCGCTGCGGCGCCGAGCTCGGGCGCTGCAAAGCCTTTCAGCTCGCCCTGGAAGGCGCCCATCGGCGTTCTGGCCGCTGCGACGATGAC
>VBBY01000124.1 GCA_005881595.1 Betaproteobacteria bacterium
AGGATGCATGGAATTGTCCTTTCAGAAGCTGTTGGATCGCTTGAACGGTTTCGGCTTCCAGCCGGGCGATCAGCTCGGCGGCGGGCAAGGCGCGCGACAGCGGCGCTCCCTGGCCTGCCCACATGGCGATGAAATCCGGCTTGCCCGCCTTGGCGGAAGCCTGGCGCAGCTTGCCGGTGATGCTGCTCTGTGCCGGGAACGCGAGCTGCGGCTTGTCTTCCATCTCGCGCATGAAGCGATTGGCGAGGCCTCGCGCCGGTTTGCCTGAAAATTTTTCCGTAAGTCGTGTGTCATCTTCGTCGAGTCGCAGCAACGCGTCCTTGTGCACCTGCGATGCTCCGCTCTCGGGGCAAGGGATGAACGCGGTGCCGAGCTGCGCGGCTTGCGCGCCCAGCGCGAGGACCGCCGCAATCCCGGAGCCGTCCATGATGCCCCCCGCCGCTACGACCGGCAGCTTCACCGCGCGCGCGATGAGGCGCGTCAGCGCGAGCGTGCCGGTGAGCGACCGGTAGGGATCGCGCAGGTAGCTGCCGCGATGCCCGCCGGCCTCGCCGCCCTGCGCGATGA
>VBBY01000125.1 GCA_005881595.1 Betaproteobacteria bacterium
TGCCGGGGAGATCGTCCATGCCCAGGATCACGCCGCGCCGCGCCGACAGGTCGCCTATCACGTCGCCCATCTTCTCCTCGGGCGTCTCGGCCTCGACCGCCATGATCGGCTCGAGCAGCACCGGGTGCGCCTGCCGCATGCCGTCCTTGAAGGCGAAGATCGCCGCCATCTTGAATGCGTTCTCGTTCGAGTCGACTTCGTGGTACGAGCCGTCGGTGAGCGTGACCTTGATGTCGACCACCGGGTAGCCGGCGAGCACGCCCTCCTGCAGGGCTTCGTCGACGCCTTTCTTCACCGCCGGAATGAATTCCTTCGGCACCCGTCCGCCCTTGACGGCGTCGACGAATGCATAGCCCTTGCCGTGCTGCGGCTCGAGCTTGAGCCAGACGTGGCCGTACTGGCCGCGGCCGCCCGACTGCTTGATGAACTTGCCTTCGGACTCGAGCGACTTCTTGAACGTCTCGCGGTAGGCGACCTGCGGCTTGCCGACGGAGGCCTCGACGCCGAACTCGCGCTTCATGCGGTCGACGATGATCTCGAGGTGCAGCTCGCCCATGCCCGAAATGATGGTCTGGCCCGACTCCTCGTCGGTGCGCACGCGGAACGACGGGTCCTCCTGCGCGAGACGCCCGAGCGCCATGCCCATCTTCTCCTGGTCGACCTTGGTCTTGGGCTCGACCGCCTGCGAGATCACGGGCTCGGGGAATTCCATCCGCTCCAGCGTGATGATCTTCTTGACGTCGCAGATCGTCTCGCCGGTGATGACGTCCTTGAGCCCGACTACGGCGGCAATGTCGCCGGCGCGCACTTCCTTGATCTCCTGGCGCTCGTTGGCGTGCATCTGCAGCAGGCGACCGATGCGCTCTTTCTTGCCGCGCACCGAGGTATAAACCGTGTCGCCCGAGCACAGTACTCCCGAGTACACGCGGATGAAAGAGAGCTGACCGACGAACGGGTCGGTCATGATCTTGAACGCGAGCGCGGCGAACGGCTCGTCGTCGCCGGGCTTGCGGAAAGCGGGCTCGCCCTTCTCGTTCTCCCCCTTCACCGGCGGGATGTCCACTGGCGAGGGCAGGTAATCGATCACGGCGTCGAGCATCGCCTGCACGCCCTTGTTCTTGAACGCCGAGCCGCACAGCATCGGCACGATCTCGTTATTGATGGTGCGGATGCGCAGGCCCTTCTTTATCTCCTCGACCGAAAGCTCGTTCGACTCGAGGTACTTGTTCATCAGCTCCTCGTTGGCCTCGGCCGCGGCCTCGACCATCTTGTCGCGCCACTGCTTCGCCTCGGCGGCGAGCTCGGCGGGAATCGGCCGCCTGTCGAACTTCATTCCCTGGGAGGCCTCGTCCCAGTAGATCGCCTCCATCGCCACCAGATCGATCACGCCCGCGAAGCTGTCTTCGGTGCCGAGCGGAACCTGGATCGGCACCGGATTGCCCTTCAGCCGGCTGCGGATGTGCTCGTAGGACTTGAAGTAATTGGCGCCGACGCGGTCCATCTTGTTGATGAACGCGAGCCGCGGCACCCGGTACTTGTTCGCCTGGCGCCACACGGTTTCCGACTGCGGCTGCACGCCGGCGACCGCGTCGTAAACCATGCACGCGCCGTCGAGCACGCGCAGCGAGCGCTCGACCTCGATCGTGAAGTCGACGTGGCCGGGCGTGTCGATGATGTTGATGCGGTGCTCGGGGTAGGACAGGTCCATCCCCTTCCAGAAGCAGGTGGTCGCCGCCGAGGTGATGGTGATGCCGCGTTCCTGCTCCTGCTCCATCCAGTCCATCGTCGCGGCGCCGTCGTGCACCTCGCCGATCTTGTGGTTGACGCCGGTGTAGAACAGGATGCGCTCGGTGGTCGTGGTCTTGCCGGCGTCGATGTGCGCCGAGATGCCGATGTTCCGGTAGCGTTCGATGGGGGTCTTGCGAGCCACGGCCACTGTTCCCTGATCCTTCCTAGAACCTGTAATGCGAGAAAGCCTTGTTGGCTTCCGCCATGCGATGCACTTCCTCGCGCTTCTTCATCGCGCCGCCGCGGCCCTCGGCCGCTTCCTGCAGCTCGCCGGCCAGGCGCACGGTCATCGACTTCTCGCCGCGCTTCTGCGCCGCCTCGCGGATCCAGCGCATGGCGAGCGCGATGCGCCGCACCGGCCGCACCTCGACCGGCACCTGGTAGTTGGCGCCGCCGACGCGGCGGCTCTTCACCTCGACCACCGGCTTCACGTTCTGCACCGCCAGCGTGAACACCTCGATCGGATCCTTGCCCGACTTCGACTTGATGCTGTCGAGCGCGCCGTAGATGATTCTCTCGGCAACCGATTTCTTGCCCCGGGTCATCAGCACGTTGACGAACTTGGCGACGTCGACGTTGTTGAATTTCGGATCCGGCAGGATCTCGCGCTTCGGGACTTCTCTGCGACGCGGCATGTTTTATCTCTCCCCTAGGCCGCGCATTTAAGCCGATTTGGGCGCCTTGGCGCCGTACTTGGACCTGGCCTGCTTGCGGTCTTTGACGCCCTGCGTGTCGAGGGAGCCGCGCACGATGTGGTAGCGCACCCCCGGCAGGTCCTTGACCCGCCCGCCGCGGATCAGCACCACCGAGTGCTCCTGCAGGTTGTGGCCCTCGCCGCCGATGTAGCCGATCACCTCGAAGCCGTTGGTGAGCCGCACTTTTGCCACCTTGCGCAGCGCCGAGTTCGGCTTCTTGGGCGTGGTCGTGTAGACCCGCGTGCAGACTCCCCGCTTCTGCGGCGAGCCGGCGAGCGCCGGGACTTTCGACTTGGCGCGCTTCGCGACGCGCCCTGCACGCACTAACTGGTTGACCGTGGGCATGTTCTTTACGTTTCCAGAAACGAACCGGGCGGCATTCGCTGACTCTGAATAGCCGCCCCGGGGCCGAAAAAGAGGCCGGATTATAAAGAGGAAATCGGGTCAGCGCAAGGAAACTCGCGCTGCGGAAAGCGCTGAACGCTACGGCTTCGGCTCGGGAACGAACCCGAAGCGCAGCGGCACCTCCGAGCGGGTGATGCGCGCCAAAGGCTCGGCCTGGTCTGCGAAACGAGCCAGTTCCCGATCGTCGAGCAGGGCGATTCTCCCCCCGGCGGCGATCAGCACCGAGCCCTCGTCATCCTGATAGATCGTGTCGCAGCCGAACGGCCGCCCGCACTGGTCGAACAGCCGGTCTGCGTCGTAATGCACCACGAGCGGCGTATAGGCGAGGCTCACATACACGCGCTGCGGGCCGTTCTGGAAAAACCAGCGCCCCTGCGCGTCGCATTCGTAGTTGCGGGCGATGAACTCCCGCAGCGCGGCATTGCTGATCCGCTGCCCCTTGATTCGCCAGTTCCCCCGGCGGTCGAGCGCGAGCCAGCCGTAAACCGCGGGTACGTTCGGCCATTTGGCTAGGCTGCGCGCGACGAGCTCGTCCATCACGCTAGAATCTTCGATCGGAGGAGGTATGGGCGCAAGCGAGCGCTATTTGTCCCGTCCCTGGCTCAAGCACTACCAGGAGGGCGTGCCGGCCTCGGTCGAGGTGCCCCTCAAGTCCGTCAGCCGGATGTTCGACGAGGCGACCGAGCGCGCCCCCGGGCGCACCGCAGTGGTGTTCTATGGCCGTTCGATCACCTACCGGGAGCTGCGCGAGGCGACCGACCGCCTCGCCTGCGCGCTCGCCGGGCTCGGCGTGAAAAAGGGCGACCGCGTCGCGCTGTACCTCGTCAACAGCCCGCAATTCATCATCGCCTATTTCGCGGCGCTGAAGTGCGGCGCCGCGGTCACGCCGATCAGCCCGGTCTACACCAGCCACGAGGTGCGCTACCAGCTCGAGGACAGCGGCGCCAGAGCCGTGATCTGCCAGGATGCCCTCTACGAGAAGGTCGCGAAAGCGGGGGTCGCCATCGATCTGCTCGTAGTGACGAACGTCGGCGAGTACCTGCCGGCGTTCAAACGGCTGTTCTCGAGGAA
Source organism: Betaproteobacteria bacterium (assembly GCA_005881595.1). Lineage (GTDB taxonomy): Bacteria > Pseudomonadota > Gammaproteobacteria > Burkholderiales > SG8-39 > SCGC-AG-212-J23. Next base: position 3,960 of record VBBY01000125.1, read on the forward strand.
GATGCAAACTCCTCCCCAGGCGCATCGGCTGCAGGATTTGTTGAAGCGCTATCCACCGCGGCCCCCCGACATCGCGCTCGACCCGAAAACCGACATCGCCGCGCTGCCCTACACCGGCGGCACGACCGGGAATCCGAAGGGCGTCATGCTGACGCATTACAACCTGGTCGCCGCGCTGGTCGGCGCTCAAGCGGCTTTCAGGGCCTTCGAGCCGGGCAAGGAGGTGATTCTCGCCTTCCTGCCGTTCTTCCACATCTACGGCCAGGCGGTGATCATGCTGAACGGCCTGTGCCAGGGAAACCTGCTGGTCCTGCTCACCAGCCCCGACACCGAAGCGATCCTCACGGCGATGGAGCGCTACCAGGCGACGGTGTTTTACGGCGTGCCGACGCTCTACGAGTACCTCAAGGACCACAAGGACACCAACAAGGTCGACTGGCGGCGATTGAAGCTGGTGCTCTCGGGCGCCGACACCCTGCACGAATCGACGCTGCGCGCCTGGGCGCGGCGCACCGGGTCGACCATCATCGAGGGCTACGGCCTGTCGGAAACCGCGTCGCTGAGCCACCTCAATCCGCTGCAGCGGCCGAAGACCGGGAGCTTCGGCTGCCCGGTGACCAACATGCGGGCCGCGGTGATCGATCCCGAGACGCTCGAATTCGCCGCCGGGGGGGAGACGGGCGAGCTGGTGCTCGACGGCCCGAACGTGATGCTCGGCTACTGGAACCGGCCCGAGGAGACCGCGCGCGCCTTCGTCGAGAAGGACGGCACGCGGTGGCTGCGCACCGGCGACATCGTGCGCATGGACGGCGAGGGCTACTTCCACTTCTACGACCGCTCCAAGGACCTGATCAAGTACAAGGGCTACTCGATCTTCGCCAAGGATGTCGAGGACGTGCTCTACGGCCATCCCCAGGTGAAGGCGGCCGGCGTGATCGGCGTTTCCGACCCTTCGGTCGGGCAGCGGATCAAGGCAATCGTGGTCCTGCAGGCCGACGCGCGCGGCAAGCTGAGCGAGGACGAGATCAAGGCGTACTGCAGGCAGCAGCTCGCCGAGTACAAGGTGCCGCACATCGTCGAATTCCGCGGCGAGCTGCCGAAAACCGACGTCGGCAAGGTGTCGCGGCGCGAGCTCAGGGAAGAAACGGGCGCTTAGCGCGCCGGCTCGGCCGCGAAGGAATCCACCGGGTGAGGCTGGTAGATGCCGAAGCCCTGCGCGTAGCCCACGCCGAGCGCCCTGAGCCGCAGCAGCACCGCCTGATCCTCGACGAATTCCGCGACCATGGCGAAGCCGAGCGCCTCGCCCGCGCGCAGCAGCGCGTTCATCTTCGCCTTGGCGACCTCGCTCGTCAGGAGCTTGCGGGTGATGGCGCCGTCCACCTTGACGTATTCCGCTCCGAGCGCCTTGATCGCGTTGAAGGATACGGAGCTGCGGCCGAAGCCGTCGATCATCAGCTTGCCGCCGAGCGCGCGATAGGCATTCGCGAAGCGCACCGCGGCATCCAGCCGCGCGAGCGTGTCGCTCTCGTCGAGCTCGAACAGCAGCGCGCCCGCCGCCACGCGGTTCGACGCCAGCTGCCCGGCGACGAAGCGCGGAAAATCGGCATCCTCCAGCGTCTGTCCGGACAGATTCACGGTAAAGCGAGGAATGCGGGAACCGCGCGCCAGGCGCTTGACGGTATTGCGCACGACCCAGCGGTCTAGCTGCGGCATCAGGCGATAGTGCTCGAATACCGGCAGGAACTCGCCTGGCGGCAGCAGCGCCCGTTCCTCCTCGCGCAAGCGCACCAGAATTTCCGCCATCGGGTAGCGCTCGGCGCCGGTGAGCGCCAAGATCGGCTGGCAGAACAGCGTGAACTCGTCTTTCTCCAGCGCCTGGTGCAATCGCTCGGCCGGATTTGCCCAGCCGACAAGCTCCGCGTCCATCTGCTCGAGGAGCTTCTTGTCTTCCACGCGGTATTCTAGCCGCATGTCCGCGCCGCTCCTGCGGGTCGACCGGCTCACCAAGCGCTTCGGCGGCCTGGTGGCGGTCGATCGGATCAGCCTCGAGGTGCGGCGCGACGAGATCGTCGGGCTGATCGGCCCGAACGGCGCCGGCAAGACCACGCTGCTGCGGCTGATCACGAAAATCCTCAGGCCCGATGCGGGAAGCATCGTGTTCCGCGGCGCGGACATCACCGCCCTGCGGCCGTGGGAAGTGGTCGAGCGCGGCATCGCCGGCACGTTCCAGAACATGCGGCCCTTCCGCCACCTGCCGATCATCGCCAACGTCATGGTGCCGCTGGTGGCGCCGCGCGCGCGCCGCGGCGGCGAATGGGTAAAGAGCATCGAGGCAAGGGCGATGGACGCGCTCGAGTTCGTCGGCATCTCGGACATGGCGCTCGAGCCGGCCGCCGCGCTGTCGCAAGGCGATCTCAAGCGGCTCGAGGTGGCGCGCGCGATCGCCACCGAGCCCGAGCTGCTGCTGCTCGACGAGCCGCTCGGCGGCCTGAATCCGGCCGAGTCGGAGCTGCTCGCCAGGTCGATCCGCCGCCTGCACAAGGGCGGCCGCTTCGGCCGGCTGCATTCCGAAGGTCCCGCGGTGCTGATGATCGAGCACAAGCTCAAGGAGCTGATGGCGATCGTCGACCGGGTGATCGTCGTCGACTACGGCAGTATCATCGCCGACGGGCCGCCTGCCGAGGTGGTGCGCAATCCGAAGGTGATCGAGGCCTACCTGGGGAGCGAGCATGCCGCTGCTTGAGGTGAAGGATCTCGGCGTGCGCTACGACAAGGCACAGATCCTGAACGGCGTGTCGCTCGCCGTGCATGACGGCGAGTTCGTCGGCATCGTCGGGCCCAATGGCGCCGGCAAGTCGACCCTGCTGCGCGCCATCTCCGGGCTGGTGCGCTTCGAGGCGCGGATGAAACGCGGCGCCGGCGGCGACATTGTTCTGGCCGGCGAAGTACGCTTCGGCGCGGAGCGCATCGATGGCCTGCCGGCACACGAAATCCGGCGCCGGGGACTGGTGCACTGTCCGGAGCGCAGGCGGCCTTTCCGCGAGCTGACGGTGCTGGAGAATCTCATGGCCGGCGCTTTTCTGTCGAAAAGCGGCCCTGAAACCCAGCGCCGTCTGGAGCGCTCCTTTGCCATGTTCCCACGGCTTGCCGAGCGCAAGGACCAAATCGCCGGGACGCTGTCGGGCGGCGAGCAGCAGATGCTCGCGACCGCCCGCGCCCTCATGTACGAGGCGAGGCTCCTCGCCATCGACGAGCCATCGCTCGGTCTCGCGCCGCGCATCCGCGAGGAGCTGTTCGCGGCGATCCGGCGCATCCACGGCGCGGGAACCGCGGTCCTGCTGGTGGAGCAGGAGGTGGGGCAGGTGTTCCGGATGGCCGAGCGCAGCTACGTGCTGTCGCAAGGCCGCATCATCGCGCAGGGCAGCGCGCGCTCACTGATGGCCGACGAGACGCTGCGCGCCGGGTACCTGGGCCTGTAGCGCGGCGCCACACAATCTGCAGATTTTTCTGTAAAAGGTATTTCTTTGCTTGCAGCGCGGGCATTGCGTCTCGATCTTGTCGCGCAGCCAGGGCGCGAGGCCGCGCGGCATGAACAGCAGCACCAGCAGCACGATCACCGCGAAGATCAGCAGGCGCAGCTCGCCGAAGGCCCTGAAGCTGCCGAGCCACTCGGTGAGGGGATACAGGATGAAGACGGCGGCCACCGGGCCGTAGATCGTGGCGACGCCGCCGAAGATTCCCCAGATCACCACCTGGAACGACAGGGCGACTTCGAGCGTGGACGGGCCTGCGACGCGCAGGTAATGCGCGAAGAGGGCGCCCGCAAAGCCCGCTGCGGCGGCCGAGACTGCGAACGCGAGCAGCTTGTAGCGCGGCGTGTTGATGCCGGAGGCGCGCGCCGCCACCTCGTCGTCGCGGATCGCATGCAGCACGAGGCCGAACCTGGAGTCCGCCAGCCTCCACAGGCCGAACACGACGAGGAGCATCGAAACGGCCGCGACGTAGTAGTTGCCGGTCGCGCTCGGGGTCAGCCGGCGCAGCCCGGAAATGCCGAGCTCGCCGCCGGAGAAATCCGGAAACGCGAACAGCAGCCCGAGCGCGATCAGCGGAAACGCCAGGGTGGCGAGCGACAGATACGAGCCGCGCAGCCGCAGGCAAAGGTAGCCGGCCAAAAACCCGCACAGCGTCGCCATCGCGGCGCCGGCGAAAACGCTCGCCCAGGGAGTGACGCCGAGCTTGAGCGAAACGAGCGCCGAGGTGTAGGCGCCGGCGCCGAAGAACAGCGCGTGGCCGAAGTTGACCTGGCCGGTATAGCCGGCGAGCAGGTCCCAGCTCGCCGCGAAGATCGCGAACAGGCAGCTCATGGTGAGGATGCGCATCACGTACGGGTCGCCGTAGACCGCCGGCAGCGCGAGAAGCGCCACGACCCAGGCCAGCACCAGCGTACGCGACGGCAGGGCCAGGACTTCGTCGCGCAGCTCGGCCCAGGCGCGCCGCAGGAGGTACATCAGCGCTCCTCTTCGAACGCGACGCCGAACAGCCCTTCGGGCCGCGCGAGCAGCACCGCCACCATGATGAGAAGCGCCACCGCGCCCTTGAGGTACGCCCCCGCGGGCAGGACGAACACGGTGATCGCCTCGACATAGCCGATGATCAACGCGCCGACCAGGCTGCCCTTGAGGCTGCCCAGGCCGCCAAGCACCACGATGGCGAGCATGGTGACGAGCGGCGCGAGCCACATGAACGGATCGACCACGAACACCGGCGCCACGACCACGCCGGCGACCGCCGCCAGCGCGACCGAGATCGCCACCGTCGCCATCGCGACCCGGTTGACGTTCATGCCCATCAGGTTGGCAACCTCGAGATCATTCGCCGTAGCGCGGATCGCCAGGCCGAGGCGCGTCCTGTAAAGAACAAGCCAGACCACCGCGAGCATCGCCGCGGCGACCACCAGGATCAGCAGCCTCTGCAGCGGGATGCTCACCCCGAGCACGCGCACCGCGCCCTCGAGCGTCGAAGGAATGCCCAGGTAGTGCCCGCCGAATGAAAACAGCATCAGTTCCTGGAAGATGAGCGCGAGCGCGATGGTCGCGATCAGCACCGCCGCCTCGTGCTCGCGCACCGGCTCGATGACCAGGCGGTAGCAGATCACCGAAAGCGCCGTCACCGCTCCGACCGCGACCAGCGCCGACACCACGAAGCCGAGCCCGACCTTCACCATCAGCGCGTAGAAGCAGTACGCGGCGAGCATGTAAAAGGCGGTGTGCGCGATGTTGACGATGCGCGCGACGCCGAAAATCAGCGAAAAGCCGATCGCCAGCAGCGCGTACACGCCGCCGTTGACCAGCCCCGTTACTAGGATGTCCTGGAGAATCTAGAGACCTACTGCTTCGGCATCTTGAACGGCTGCATGCCCTTCACGTCCGGCGGCCAGAACGGCACCTTCTTGCCGTCCTGCCATTGCACCGCGATGCCGGCGGTCCTGCCGACCGCCCACACCAGGTCGTGGCGCTTGTCCCAGGTGTCGGTGCCCGCCGTGCCGACGTGCTCCATCTTCTCGATCACCGGCACCAGCTTGTCGGCCGCGGTGCTGCCCGCCTGCTCGATCGCCGCCTTGAGGATCATGATCGCGTCGTAGGTCGCCGCGTTGTAGGTCGGCGCCTTCTTGAAGCGCTCCTTGAACGCGCGCACGAAAGGTATCGTCTTGGGCGTCATCTCGACCTCGGAGTACGTGTCCAGCGTCGACACGAACTGCGCCTTGCCCGCAGCCGCCTGCCAGAACTCCTCCTTCTGCCCTTCGACATTGATGCCCCAGGCGACGGCCTTCATGTTGCGCTCGCCCATCTGCCTGCCGACCGAGATGCCGACCGGCCCTGAGAGCATCGTGAACACGATCTGCGCCCCGCTGCGGTCGATCGCCGAAAGCTCGGCGGTGACGTCGGTCGCGGTCGCCGAGGGCTGCCAGGTGCCGACCACCTCCATCTTCATCGCCGGCAGGTTCTTCTGCGCGGCGGCGACGAGCGCTTCGGTCCAGACCGCCTTCTCGGCGAGGATCGCGACCTTGGGCGCGTCGGTCTTGAGATCGGTGCGGATCTGCGAGCCGATCGAGTTCAGCACGGCGAACAGCGTTCGCGCCAGGTCGACGTCCTTGACCGGCGTGACGCGGAACCAGTACTTGTAGCGCTCGTAGTTCTGCTCGACGTTGAGGCCGAGCTTGGAATGCGCGGCGCCCGCGCCGAGGAAAATCTTCTTGTAGTCCATCGCCACTTCCTGCATCGCGAGCACCGCCTCGGAGCGGAAGCCGCCGATCAGGAAGTCGGCCTTGTCGCGCGTGATGACGCGCTCGATGGCGTTGGTCGCGTCCGGCACCGACTGGATCTCGTTGGTATCGGCCCGGATCAGCTCGACCTGCATGCGCCGACCGCCGACGTTGATTCCGCCCGCCTTGTTGATCTCGTCGCGCGCCATTTCGGCGCCTGCCCAGTGGTTTTCGCCCTGCACGAAAGCCATCGGGCCGAGGATCGCGATTCTGACCGTGCCTTGCGCCGCGGCGATGGGTGCAGCGAGCGCAAGGGTGACTGCCAGCAATGCCGAGCGCAGCATGGGGGCTCCTCCTCGTTTACACTTTAGCCTGTTGTCACGCAGGTAGCAATTTTCCCAGATGCCGAGAGCGGATTTCGTCTGCGCGCCGCGGCTGCGAGTGCGCTGGGCCGAAGTGGACATGCAGAAGATCGTGTTCAACGGCCATTACCTTACCTACATCGACACCGCGATCGCGGAGTACTGGCGCGAGATCGGCTTGCCCTACCCCCATGGCTACGTCGAGCGTTATGCCAGCGACGTGTTCCTGCGCAAGGCTACCGTCGAGTACCTCGGCTCGGCGCGCTACGACGACGTGCTGGCGGTCTGCTGCCGGGTCGCCAAGCTCGGCCGCTCGAGCCTGACCTTCCATTTCGAGATTTATCGGGAAGCCGAAGAGGCAGCGCTGGTCACCGCCGAGCTGGTCTACGTGAACGCCGATCCCTCGAGCATGAAGGCCGCGCCGCTGCCCGAGGAGCTGCGCGAGCGCGTCCGGCGCTACGAGCGCACCGCGCCGCAAGCATGATCTGGTGGGAGGATTTCAAGGTCGGCGACAGCGTTGAAATGGGGCGCCACAGCTTCAGCGCGCAGGAGATCGTCGATTTCGGCCGGCGCTTCGATCCGCAGCCGTTCCACGTCGATGCGGCGGCCGCCGAGACGGGCTTTTTCGGCGGGCTGATCGCGAGCGGCTGGCATACCTGCTCGGTCGGCATGCGCCTGATGTGCGAGAGCTACCTCAATCACAGCCAGAGCCTGGGCGCGCCCGGGCTCGACCATATTCGCTGGCCCAACCCGGTGCGCCCCGGCGACACGCTCGTTTACCGGCGCACCGTGCTCGCCGCCCGCGCTTCGAGCACCCGCCCGGGCGTCGGGCTGGTGAAGCATCGCTGGGAGGCTCTCAACCAGAAGGGCGAGCTGGTGCTCAGCATGGAAGGCTGGGGCATGTTCGGTCGCCGGCCATGAGCGTGAAAATCGATTTGAATCACAAGATTCATGTGCTGATGAAAAAGGAGGAGCTGGATACGGTTCGCCTGTCGGGGAAGATCGTCGTGGTGCTGGACATCCTGTTCGCCACCAGCACCATGGTTACGGCGCTCGCGCACGGCGCAACCGAAGTCATCCCCGTGCTCGACGCAGCGGCTGCGCGCGCCGAGAGGGAGCGATTCGGGGATTGCGTGGTCGCGGGCGAGCTCGACGCGGATACCATTCCCGGCTTCGCACATCCGGCGCCGCTCGCGCTGCTCAAGCACGGCATCGAAGGCAAGACACTGATCTACTCGACCACCAACGGCACGGTCGCCATGACGCGGGCCGCGGCGGCGGCGCGCGTGTACTGCGGCGCGCTGCTCAATGCCCGGCGGCTCGCCGAGCATATCGTCGCCAGGCACCCGCGCGAGACGGTGCTCCTGGCGTGCTCGGGCTCGGGGGACAATTTCAATTTCGAGGATTTCTACGGCGCCGGCTACTTCGTCGAGCGCTTCGCCGACCTGCTCGGCGCGGCGGCCGACCTGTCGGATGCCGCAAAGGCCGCGCTCGCCCTGTACCGCCACGCGCGCGCGCCGGACGCACTGCTCGATTGCCGCGTCGGGCGCATGATGGCGGCGCGCGGGCTGCGCGAGGAAGTCGAGTTCGCCTGCCGCTTCGACGCCCTGCCCGTAGTGCCCGCTCTCGACCAAGGCAGGCTGCGCCTGGTCAGTGGTAGCGCTCGAACCCG
>VBBY01000126.1 GCA_005881595.1 Betaproteobacteria bacterium
TCGCTGCGCGATTCCACCCGGCTGCAGGTGACCTGCGACCCGGCTGCTTTGCAGGAGGCGGACTTCATCGTCGTTGCAGTCCCCACACCGGTGGACGACGCCCACAACCCGGACTTCGGCCCCTTGCTAAGCGCAAGTGCCCATGTCGGGAAGAACTTGCGGCGCGGCGCCATCGTCGTGTTCGAGTCCACGGTCTATCCCGGCGCCACCGAAGAAGTCTGCGTCCCGGAGCTCGAACGCCATTCCGGCCTGAAATGGAAGAAGGATTTCTTCGTCGGGTATTCGCCGGAGCGCATCAACCCGGGCGACAGGCAGCACACGCTGACCAGGATCATGAAGGTCGTCTCGGGGGATACGCCCGCGACGCTGGACCGCGTTGCCGAGGTCTACGGCAGCATCGTGACGGCTGGGGTGTATCGCGCCAGCTCGATCAAGGTGGCCGAGGCCGCGAAGGTGATCGAGAACACGCAACGCGACCTCAATATCGCGCTGGTGAACGAGCTGGCGATCATCTTCCATGAGATCGGCATCGACACCCTGGAAGTCCTCGAGGCGGCCGGCACGAAGTGGAACTTCCTGCCCTTTCGCCCCGGCCTCGTGGGCGGGCATTGCATCGGCGTGGACCCCTACTACCTCACCTACAAGGCCGTGACCCTGGGCTATCACCCGCAGGTCATTCTCTCCGGCCGGAAAATCAATGACGGCATGGGGAAGTACGTCGCCGAACAGACCGTCAAGCGCATGATCCTGCGGGGCTTCAAGGTGAACCGCGAGCCAGTGATCGTGCTCGGTCTCGCTTTCAAGGAGGATTGCCCCGACATCCGCAACTCCCGCGTCGTCGACGTGATCCGCGAATTGCAATCGTTCGGCGCAACGGTTTTCGTCCATGACCCGCTGGCCGACCCCGCAGAAGCCGAGCGCGAGTACGGCCTGCGCCTGACGGACTGGGACGACCTGCCCAGGGCGGCGGCAATGGTGGCCGCGGTTTCCCACCAGGTCTTTTCCCGGCACGGAGTCGACGATTTCGTGGGCAAGCTTGCACAAGGCGGCATCTATGTCGACGTGAAGAGCCGGGTCGACGCGGATGCGTTGCGGGCGCGCGGAATCGAAGTGTGGCGTCTCTAGGCATGCGCACGCCTTTCTCCGCTGAGATCGTACGTTTCACCATCCTGGCCATCGCGGCAATGCTCCTGGGCGGTTGCGGCTCGAAATATCCCCGCGCGCCGGCCGCGGCCTCCTCCTCCGACTACCGCTACCTCATCGGTCCCGGCGACACGGTAACCATCGTCGTCTTTCGCAACCCCGATCTGTCCATGACTGTTCCGGTGCGGCCCGACGGAAAGATCGCCGCCCCGCTGGTGGAGGAGCTTCCCGCCCTCGGGAAGGATTCGACCACCCTCGCGCGCGACATCGAGAAGGCGCTGCGGAAGTTCATACGCGATCCGGTCGTCACCGTGGTCGTCACCAGCTTCGTCGGGCCCTACAGCGAGCAGATCCGCGTGGTGGGCGAGGCCGCAAAACCCCAGGTCCTCTCGTACAAGCAGAAGATGACGCTGCTCGACGTGATGATCGCGGTGGGGGGCGTGACCGATTTTGCCGACGGCAATGCGGCTTCGATCCTTCGCACCGCGGAAGGAAACAAGCAGTACAGCGTGCGCATCAAGGACCTGCTCAAGCGCGGCGATGTTTCCGCGAACGTGGAGATGAAACCGGGCGACGTCGTGATCATTCCGCAAAGCTGGTTCTGATCACCATGCACGAGAATTTTCGCATCGCTCTCGTTGCCCTGAGGGGGATGTGGGCCCATCGATGGCTGGGGCTTGCCACGGCCTGGGCTGTCGGCGCGGCCGCGCTCGCGTGGATCGTGGTCCAGCCGGCCAGGTATGAAGCCTCCGCGCGGATCTTCGCGAACACGGATTCGATCTTGAACCCGCTGATGACCGGATTGACGGTCCAGCCGAACGAAGACACGCGCATCGCCATGCTGAGCCGCCTGCTCATCAGCCGTCCGAATGTCGAAAAGCTCGTGCAGACAGTCGGGCTCGACGCGCAGGCCAGGTCCGGGGAAGATCGCGAACGGATCGTCGACAGCGTCATGAAAACGCTCGAGATCAAAGGGGCTGGCCGCGACAATCTTTACACCCTGACCTTCCGCGATGTCGACCCCGGACGCGCGAAGCAGGCCGTGGCGGTGCTTGCCTCGATGTTCATGGAATCCAGCAAGGGCGGCAAAGTCGACGACACGATCGCCGCGAAGAAGTTCATCGACGAGCAGATCGCGGTGTATGAGAAGAAGCTGCAGGAGGCGGAGAACCGCCTCAAGGAATTCAAGATCCGCTATTCCGGCCTGACCCCCGGCGAAGGGAAGGACTTCTTCGCGCGCATGTCGGAGACCAACGCGTTGCTGAGCCAGGCACGGCTGGAGCTGCGCGAGGCCGAAACAGCCCGCGAGGCGTTCAGGCGCGGCCTCGCGAGCGAGGAGACGGCCGCCGCCGACCCGGGCGCGGGCGCCTCGGCAGGCGCGAGCGGAAAGCTCGCCGAGGTCGATGCCCGGATCGATTCGCAGAGACGCAAC
>VBBY01000017.1 GCA_005881595.1 Betaproteobacteria bacterium
GGTTCAGCAGGTAGTACTCGGAGGCCGAGGCGTAGCTCGCGTTGAGCGTCGAGAGCGCGCCGTTCTCGTGCTCGAGGAGGAGGCTCGCGACGTCCGGGTTGTCGCCGGGGAGAACGAGGCGCACGAAGCGGCCGCTCACCGCCTTGACCGGCCCGAGGAGATACTCGAGCACGTCGGTGTAGTGGATGCCGATCTGCAGCATCACGCCACCGGGCATGCCTTCGGCGGTGTACCGCCACGAGCTCGGATCGATCTTGCCGAGGCGGTCGCGGCTGATGTTCGCCTCCGCGTTCACCAGCCTGCCGAATTCATTAATTCGTTCTTTAATCCACCGGAAATGGCTCTCGCGGCGCCGCTGGTAACCGAGAGCCAGCACCACCTTCGCGCGGCGGCACGCGTCGGTGATCGCGCGCGCATCGGCGATCGTATTGGCGATCGGCTTGTCGAGGAACACGTGCTTTCCTGCCGCGGCCGCGGCGAGCGTGGTTTCGCGGTGAACCCCGTTCGGCGTGGTGTTGATGATGGCCTCGACGGAGCGGTCGTTCAGAATCGCCTCGTACGAAGCTGCCGCGCGACAGCCGTACTTCGCGGCGAACTTTTCCCGCTTCTCCACTGAACGGCTGTAGCAGGCCGCAATCGTCAGCTTCTTCGAGCGCTGGATGGCGTCGGCGAGCACGTCCGACCACCAGCCCATGCCGAGGCAGGCGACCTTCACTGCGCGGAGGCGCCGATCGATTCCACGGCTTCGCGCGCGAGCCGCTCGTCGAGCTCCCAGCTGCCGCCGGCGACGCCGACGCCGCCGATGCATTCGCCGCCGACGATGACCGGGCAGCCGCCCTCCATCGCCGTCCAGCGCTCCGGCCCGGCGGCGAGCGCGAGGCCGAGCGCATGGGCGGCATCGAGCGACTGGCCCTGGGCTCCTTTCGCGCCGGTGGCACGCTTATTCGAGGCGGCGCAAACGGCTTTCGTCGTCGCCGAGTGCACGGTGTGGAAGCGGCCGCCCTCCATGCGCTCGAGCAGCAGCAGATGGCCGCCCGCGTCGGCGATGGCCACCGTCACGGCGATGCCCGCCTCCTGCGCCCGGGCGATCGCAGTGGCCATCATCTTCCTCGCCCCGGCCGCCGTGAGCCGCTTGCTGTCCGCGAAGTCCATGCGCTCCTCCTTCGTTATATATTAGTGCATGCCTGTTTCGCACATCGAGCACTTCCTGGTCGCTGCGGACGATATCGACGCGACGCGCGACTGGTATGCGCGCGTGCTCGGCATGAGGCCCGGCCCGCACCCGGACTTCGGCTTCCCGGTGCACTGGATGTACCTCGGCGAGACCGACATCGTGCACATCGGGCCGAGCGCGAAAGCGGCTGGCGAGATCCAGAAGAAATACCTCGGCCGGACATCACAAGGGTCAGACAAAGGGACTGGCGCGATCGATCACATCGCTTTTCGCGCAACCGGACTGCGCTCGACGCTGGAACACTTGAGAAGGGAGAAGATCCCTTTCAGCCAGCGCCGGGCGAACGGCCAGGCGCTGTTCCAGCTGTTTCTCTACGACCCGAACGGCATCAAGATCGAGCTGAATTTCGCCGCGCAGGAGGCCGCGGGCGTGGAGCCCGAGCTGATGGCTTCGGAGCTGATGAAGTCATAACAGGGAGTTATTTCTGCCTGGGGTCGAGCGCATCGCGCAGGCCGTCGCCGAGCAGGTTGAACGACAGCACCAGCAGGAAGATCGACAGGCCGGGCCAGACCGCCATCCACGGCGCCTGGTCGACGTAGTTCCGCGCGGTGTTGAGCATGCTGCCCCAGCTCGGCGCCGGCGGCTGCTGCCCGAGCCCGAGGAACGACAGGCTCGCCTCGGCGATCACTGCGGCGGCGATCGCGAGCGTCGCCTGCACGATGAGCGGCGCCACGATGTTCGGAAAGATGTGGCGCAGCGCGATTCTCAGGTGAGGGTTGCCGAGCGCGCGCGCTGCCTCGACGTAGTCCTCCGACTTCGCGGCGAGTACCTGCGCCCGCGTCAAGCGGATGAACACCGGCGTCGCCGAAATGCCGATCGCGATCATGGCGTTGGCGAGGCTGGGACCGAGAAAGGCGGCGAGCGCAATGGCGAGGATCAGGAATGGGCAGGCGAGCATGGCATCGGTGATGCGCGAGATCAGCGCGTCGACCCAGCGGCCGAGGTAGCCGGCGAGCATGCCGATCGGCACGCCGAGCGACAGCGAGATGGACACCGACACCACGCCGGCGAGGATCGAGGCGCGCGCGCCCCAGATAATGCGCGACAGCACGTCGCGGCCGAGCTCGTCAGCGCCGAAAAGATATGCCGCGCCCGGCGCCTGCCGCACCGCGCCCCAGTTCGTCGCCAGCGGGTTGTGCGGCGCGATCCATGGCGCCAGCAGGGCGATCAGCACGAAAAACGCCACCACCGCGAGGCCAAACATCGCACCGCCGCGGCGAAGGAGGCGGCGCATTGCTATCCCCGCATCCTGGGATTGACGAGGAAATAGGCCATGTCCGCCAGCAGGTTGAGCGTGATGTACACAGTTGCGGTGAACAGCACTACGCCCTGCACCACGGAGTAGTCACGGTTGAACACCGCGTCAACGATCAGCTTGCCGAAGCCCGGAATCGAGAACACCTGCTCGGTGAGTACCGCGCCGGAGAGCAGGGTGCCGAACTCGAGCGCTCCCAGCGTGATGATCGGGATAAGCGCGTTGCGCAACGCGTGCTTGAGCACGACTACGCGCTCGTTGAGTCCCTTCGCTCGCGCTGTGCGCACGTAGTCGGAGCTCAGCACCTGGAGCATGGCACTGCGCGTGTGGCGCATCAGCACCGCAGCGATCGCATTGCCGAGCACGAAGGCCGGCATGATCATCGCCGCCAGGTTGGCCTTGAGGTCCTCGAACGGGCTGACGTAGCCTGAGGCGGGCAGCCAGCCCAGATGCACCGCGAAAAACAGGATCAGCAGGATGCCGAGCCAGAAGTTGGGCGTCGACAGGCCCCAGAGCGCGAACGCGTTGGCGGCGTAGTCCCACGCCGTGTCCTTCTTCACCGCCGAAACCACGCCGGCGGTGATGCCGATCGCCAGCGCGATCAGCATCGCCATCGCCGCGAGCTGGATCGTCACCGGCAGCTTCTCGAGGATCAGCTCGGTCACCGGCTTCTGGATGCGCACCGAGTCGCCGAGATCGCCGTGCAGGACTCCGCTCAGCCAGTACCAGTAGCGGAGCGGCAGCGGCTCGTCGAGGTGAAACTTCGCGCGCAAATAGGCGACCGCCGCCGGATCGCGCTCCTCGCCGGCAAGCGCGATCGCCGGATCCCCGGGCAGCAGCTGCTGCAGCCCGAAGATCAGGATCGAGACGAAAAACAGCGTCGGAACGAGGGTCGCCAGCCGCTGCAGCAGGTACTTCTGCACTTCAATTCATTCTCAGGCCCTGCACGCGCACCAGCCCGTCGGGTACCGTGCGCAGGCCGGAGAGCTTCGCCGCGTGCGCCCACAGCCAGTTGCGGTGAAACAGGTACACGATCGGCCGGTCCTTCGCGAGCTCGGCCGCGATCTGCTCGTAGAATTTGGCGCGCTGCGCCGGATCGAGCGTGGTGCGCGCCTTGCCGATCAGCTCGTCGACCTCCTTCTTGCAATATCCCGAAACGTTGAGCGGCGCCTTGCAGGCGTTGAAGATGTGCAGGTTGCCGTCCGGGTCGGCGCGCCCGCTCCAGGCCAGCGCGTAGGCCTCGAACTCTCCTTTGTCCGCCATGTTGAGCGAGGTGGAGAACTCGGTCGACTGGATCTTGATGTCGAAGCCCGCCTCCTTCGCCATCGCCTGCACTACCTGCGCGATGCGCTGCGCGTCGGAAGTAGTCGGCGTCATCAGCGTGAAGCTCGGGTTGGCTGCGCCGGCGGCGGCGAGCAACGCTTTCGCCTTCGCCACGTCGCGTTTCGGGATCGGAACGTTCCTCGCGTAGTAGCGGTTGGCCGGCGAGACCCATTGGTTGCCGGTGACCGCCTCGCCGTCCATCGCGACCTTGACCAGCGCATCGCGATCGAGCGAGAGCTCGAACGCCTCGCGCACCCGCGCGTCGCGGCCGAGCGCAGTGCTCTGCGCACGCTCGCCGTTGCCGATATTGATGGTGATGCCCTGGTAGCCGATCTCGACGATGCGGTCGATCTTGAAGCGCCTGTCGCCCTTGAGGCCGGCGACGTCGGAACCCGCCAGGCGCTCGATGAAGTCGAGCTGCCCCGAGCGCAGGTTGGCGAGGCGCACCGTCGAGTCGACGATCGGCAGATAGACGATGCGGTCGAAATGGATCGCGCCCCTGTTCCAGTATTCCGGGAAGCGCTCGAGCACGATGCGGTCCTGCGCCACGCGCTCGACAAAGCGGAACGGGCCGGCGCACACCGGCCTGGCGCCGAACCTGTCGCCCGCGGCCTGCGCCGCCTTGGGCGACACGATCATGCCGGCGCGGTCGGTGAGCACCGCGAGCAGCGGCGCGAATGGCGCCGACAAGTTGAGCCTGACTGTGTGCGCATCCACCACATCCACGCTTGCCACTGGCGCCAGGTCGCCGCGGCGGTTGGAGCCGGGCATGTTCTTGTGGCGCTCGAGGCTGAACTTCACTGCCGCGGCGTCGAGCTTCTCGCCATCGTGGAAAGTGACGCCCGGGCGGAGCTTGAGCGTGAGCGTCCGGTTCTCACCCGACCACTCGTAAGCGGTCGCCAGCTGCGGAACCACGTTCAGCTTTTCATCGAGGTCGAACAGCTTGTCGCACAGCGCGGAGAACACGATCCGGCCGACGAAGGTTCTCGCCATCGTGGGATCGAGGACATCGGGGTCCTCCGCGAGGCCGATGCGCAAGGTTTGGCTCTGTACGGCACAGGAAAAACATAAAAGGCCGAACAAAGAAAGACTTCTCATGAGGATCCTCCTCCAGTGTGAAACGCTGCTTGAAGCCGCGTGAGTCTCTCATTGACCGGAGTCAAGCGTGAAGCCGAAGTGAATGGCTCGATCTCCTTCCAGAAGTGACAGGCCACGGAATGGCCGTCTGCAGCGGCGAGCGGCGGTTCCTCCTCGCGGCAGCGCTCGCGGGCGTGCGGGCAGCGGGTATGGAAGCGGCAACCGTGGGGCGGGCGGTGCGCGCTCGGCACATCGCCCTGAAGCACCAGGCGCTCACGCTTGAGCGACGGATCTGGGACCGGGATGGCGGAGAGCAGCGCGTGCGTGTACGGATGCCGGGGTTCGGCGAACAGCGCACGCTTGTCGGCGAGCTCCACGATCTTGCCGAGGTACATCACCGCCACTCGCGCCGCGATGTGCTTCACCACCGCGAGGTCGTGGGCGATGAACAGGTAGGCGAGCCCAAAGCGCCGCTGCAGGTCCTGCAGCAGGTTGATGACCTGCGCCCGGATCGAGACGTCGAGCGCTGATACGGGCTCGTCGCATACGATGAGCCTCGGCTCCACCGCCACCGCGCGCGCAATGCCGATGCGCTGGCGCTGCCCGCCGGAGAATTCGTGCGGGTAGCGGCCCGCATGCTCCGGCCCCAGGCCGACGAGGCGCAGGAGTTCAGCCACTCTTTCAGGTTGCTTCCCTTTCGCCAGACCATGCAGGGCGAGGGGTTCAGCGAGCATGTCGCGCACCGTCATGCGCGGGTTGAGCGAGCCGTAAGGGTCCTGGAAAATGATCTGCATCTCGCGCCGAAGCAACCGTACCTCGCGCTCCGCGAGGCCGAAGAGATCCCGCTCGTCGAACCAGACCTTGCCCGATGTCGGCTCGATCAGGCGCAGCAGCAAGCGGCCCGCGGTCGACTTGCCGCAGCCCGATTCGCCGACTAGGGCCAGAGTTTCCCCGGTGTAGAGCTCGAAACTGATGTCGTCGACCGCGCGAACCGCCTTGAAGTGCTTCACCAGCCGCTCGGCGCGCAGGAGCGGCTGGCTCACAAAGGTGCCCGCCAGCATGCGGCGAAGTGGTCTTTTTTGATCTCTGCCAGGGGAGGTATTTCGCTTCTGCATTTCCCCTCGGCAAATGGACATCTCGGATGGAAGCGGCAGCCGGCGGGCATCGCGGCGGCATCGGGGACGAAGCCGTCGATGGCGGAGAGCCGCGCCTGCTCGCGGTCAAGGCGCGGGATCGAGCCGAACAGCCCGACCGTGTAAGGGTGCTGCGGCTCGGAGAACAGCGCCGGCACCGCGCAGCGTTCCACGATCTTCCCCGCGTACATCACGACCACGTCGTCGGCGAGCTCGGCGATGACGCCGAGGTCGTGTGTGATTAAGAGGATGGCGGTGCCGAGCTCGGCGCGCAGCGCCCGCATCAGCTCCAAGATTTGCGCCTGGATCGTGACATCGAGCGCGGTAGTCGGCTCGTCGGCGATCAGCAGCTTCGGATTGCACGCGAGCGCCATCGCGATCATGACCCGCTGCCGCATGCCGCCGGAGAGCTGGTGTGGATAGTCGTCCGCGCGCTGCTCGGGCGAAGGGATGCGCACGCGGTGCAGCATCTCGATCGTCTGTGCGCGTGCCTCGCGGGCAGTGACGCCGCGATGGCGCAGGATGGCTTCCGCGATCTGGTCGCCGACGGAGAACACCGGGTTGAGCGAGGTCATCGGCTCCTGGAAGATCATCGACAGCTTGTCGCCGCGCAGGTCGCGCAGCCGCTCTGGCGGGAGCTTCAGCAGATCTTCGCCCTCGAACAGTATCTCGCCTGCCGCGATGCGGCCTGGCGGCTGCGGCACCAGCCCCATGATGCTCAGCGCGGTGACGCTCTTGCCGCAGCCCGACTCGCCGACGATGCCGAGCGTGCGCCCGCGCTCGAGCCGCAGGTCGACACCGTCGACCGCGTTCACCTCGCCCCGCATTTCGCCGCTCGGTGAGGCGAACGCGGTGCGCAGCCCGCGCACCTCAAGTAAGGGTACGTCCACCTGATTTGTTGAAGCGGGCAATTTCTTCTTCTATAGCCTGGCGGTCCAGCACACCCCACGGCCGCGCCTTGCTCGGTCCGCAGCGCATGAACGGGATGAAGCGCTCGTGAGCCTTGTCGTACAGGCGCCTGAGCTCTGCGAGCGGCTCGGCGTGGTCGTCAACCCTTAAATCGATTTCTGCATAGTCTTCAGTCGAATGAATGAGCAGGGCGGCGGACTGCTTGCCGCGCTTGTCTCCGCCCGCCGCCTGGCCTGCCTCGAGCGCAGCAATGAGCCTTTCTGAAAAAGGCAGAGCGCGGTTCTGCTCATAGGCGCGCGCGGTTTCGCGGATTACCTGTTCGTTGGCGAGCATGTTGCCGGCCACGGAGTAGCCGTCTCCGGCGAGCGCCCCGCACCAGTCGATGCAGCTCTTCCCGGTGTGCTGTCCGATCCTCCCCACGCCATCTATGACATGGAGCTGGCGCTGGTCGCGGCCCTCGTCCGGTGCGATCAGCTGCCGCACCACCTCGGCGGCGGGCACGCGTTGGCGCAACAGCTGCAAGCCCTGTTTTCCGTAGTGCGGGTTGACGAGAGCTTGGGTCGAGAGGGCGCCGACGCCGCTTTCGGCGTGCGGGCACAAGGCGCCGGCGGCGAAGAAGCGCGTCGCGATGGCGACGCCGAACGCGCCGCTCGCCGCATCGCGAGCGATGATCGACCATGTCATGGGCGGCGATCATAACCCGAAGGTTAAAATTGGCCCTCATGACGGACGTTCCGCGCGAATACAACGCCGCGGTAGACCTGGTCGGCCGCAACCTCGCCGCCGGGCGAGGCGGGAAGATCGCCTACATCGACGATGCCGGCAGCTGCACCTATGCGCAGCTCGCCGAGCGGGTTGATCGTGCCGCCAACGCACTGCATTCACTGAACATCCACAGGGAAGAACGCATTGCGATCGCCATGCTCGACTCGGCCGACTGGGTTGCGGTGTTCCTCGGCGCGATCAAGGCCGGGATCGTGCCCGTGGCGATGAACACGCTCCTGACGCCTGCCGATTACGAGTACCAGCTGCGCGACAGCGGCGCTCGCGCGCTCTTCGTGTCGGAGCCGCTTCTGAAGAATTTCCAGCCGATCCTCAGGAATTGCCCCGACGTGAAGCACGTCGTTTCCCAGATTTCCGATTTTCTCCGCGCAGGGGAGACGAAGGCAGAACCCGCCCCCACCACCCGCGACGACATGTGCTTCTGGCTGTACTCCTCGGGCTCGACCGGGGCGCCGAAGGGCACCGTGCACCTGCATTCGCACCTCATCGCCACCGCTGAGCTCTACGCCAAGCCGATCCTGGGCATCCGCGAATCCGACGTCGTGTTCTCGGCGGCGAAGCTGTTCTTCGCCTACGGCCTGGGCAACGCGCTCACCTTTCCGCTCGCGGTCGGCGCGACGGCGATTCTCATGGCCGAGCGGCCTACGCCGGAGGCGGTTTTCAAACGGCTGGTGGAGAGACAGCCGACCATCTTTTACGCCGTGCCGACCTTGTACGCAGCACTGCTCGCCAGTCCGAATTTTCCAGAACGGACAAGACTGAAGCTAAGAATCTGCACCTCGGCAGGCGAAGCGCTGCCAGCGGACATCGGCAAGCGCTGGACCGAGCGCACCGGCGTCGAGATCCTCGACGGCATCGGCTCGACCGAGATGCTGCACATCTTCCTCTCCAACCGTCCGGGCGAAGTACGGTATGGCACGACCGGCAAGCCGGTGCCGGGATACCAGGTGCGGCTGGTCGACGACCAGGGCAACGCGATCACTCGGCCGGGGGAGTTGGGCGAGCTGCAAATCAGCGGGCCGACCAGCGCGCTCATGTACTGGAACCAGCGCGAACGCACGAAAAACACCTTCCAGGGCCCGTGGACCCGCAGCGGCGACAAGTACAGCGTGGACGAGCAGGGCTACTACACCTACGGCGGCCGCTCCGACGACATGCTGAAGGTGAGCGGCATCTACGTCTCTCCGGTCGAGGTCGAGGCCGCGCTCATTACGCACGAGGTCGTGCTGGAAGCCGCGGTGGTGGGTGCCGAGGACGAGAACAAGCTGGTAAAGCCCAAGGCTTTTGTCGTGCTGAAGGCGGGTCATGCGCCGAGCGACTCGCTGAAGGCCGCGCTGCAGCAGCACGTCAAGGCAAAGCTCGCGCCCCACAAGTACCCGCGCTGGATCGAGTTCCTCACCGAGCTGCCCAAGACGGCCACCGGCAAGATTCAGAGATTCAAGCTGAGGTCGAAGTAGGATGGAATGCTATCCTTGAGCTAGGTTGAACATGGCTACCAGACCCGAGCAAACGACGAGCGAGCTGAAGGTCGATCCTGCGTCGCTGTACCAGGAGGAGATCTTCACCGACCGCCGCGTCGGCACCATTCGCCGGCTGACTCCCATCAAGAAGGACGGCGCGCGCGATACCGCGCGGGCGGTGCTCTACGTCGGCGAGACGCAGGTGCTCACGCCTGCGGGCGCGCTGCCGATCGGCTTCGAGATCGGCGCCGGCTCGCTCGAGGAGGCGGCTGAGAAGTTCGGCCCGCTCGCGAAGGAAGCGATCGAGCGCACCGTGAAGGAGCTGCAGGAGCTGCGTCGCCAGGCGGCGTCGTCGATCGTCGTCCCCGGCGCTCCCGGCGCCGGCAAGATCCAGATCCCCTGATCTAAGCGGCGAGCCGCGCGCGGCGGTAATCGAACTCGATCGGCGGGATCTCGCCGCGAAAGATCGCCTGCACGCGTTCCTCCGGCAGCGGTCGGCTGAACTGCGCGTTGCGCATGCGGATGCGGTGCCGGAGCTGCTCGGCGATCAGCTTTTCCATCAGGCGCCAGTCGGCGTCGGCAAGCCCTTCCTGGACGATGCCGGCGATGCCGCCGAGCATGTGCTCGAATTCGTCGTCGTACACCTTGGCGCAGGCCTCGGCGATCTTGCCGTCGACACCGGGTTTACCCTTCAGCTTCATCCCTTCCGAGAAAAGCGTGCAGTAGCCGCCTTCGCTCAGCTTGCAGGCGCGCATGCCGAGCGCGCCGTGCTCGTCCTGGTGGCGGTAGCGCAGCGCGGTGAGGGCGTCGTCCTCAGGCCAGGAGTCGAGGCCCTTGGGATGCATCTTCGGGGTTCCCGCAGGGCGGATCGAGTCGTAGAGGTCGGCAAAGTGGCAGTAGTGGCTGAACTCCGCCTTCAGCCCCTCGACGACCTCGAGGATCTCGTGACGGTCGATCGAGACATCGATCTCCAGCGCCTTGTCGGCGAGATTGCGCAGCTGGCCGAGAAACACGCCGCCGCGGTCGTACTTGCCGACGCCGGATCCCCAGAACTCCTTGAAGCACTGCCGCCGCAGCCAGAGGAGATCGGTCCGCAGGCTGCGGCCCGACGAGGCCCAGTAGGTGCGGACCACTTCTGCCTCGCCTGCCCAGAGCGGCGCGGCGACGCCGATGAGGCGCTGGATATTGCCGGTGGTCATGGAGTTAACATTGAGAAATGGATTCGAAAATCATAGCCGAAGTCGGCGCCTGGGTGAGCGAGGCGCAGCGCATCGTCGCGCTCACCGGGGCGGGCATCTCCACCGACTCAGGCATCCCCGACTTCCGCGGCCCGCAGGGAGTGTGGACCAGGAATCCGCTCGCCGAGAAGATGTCGAACATCCATTGCTACCTCGCCGATGCGCAGGTGCGCAAGGCATCCTGGCAGAACCGCCTCGGCAGCCCGGCATGGAGCGCGCAGCCGAACCCGGGGCATCTTTCGCTGGTGGAGCTCGAGCGCGCGGGCAAGCTCCACGCGCTGATCACGCAGAACATCGACGAGCTGCACCAGATCGCCGGCAATTCGCCCGAGCGGGTGATCGAAGTCCACGGCTCGATGCGCCGGTTCATGTGCTGGGGCTGCGGCATGCGCGGGCCGATGCAGGCGGTGCTCGAGCGCGTGCGCGCGGGCGAGGCAGACCCGCATTGCCGGACCTGCGGCGGCATCCTGAAGAGCGACACCATCAGCTTCGGCCAGCAGCTCGTGCCTGAAGTGATCGACCGCGCGATGCAGGCCGCCGGGCAGGGCGACCTGTTCCTCGCTGTCGGCTCCAGCCTCCAGGTCTACCCGATCGCCGGCACCGTCGAGGTGGCGCGCGCCGCGGGCTCGAGGATCGTCATCGTCAACGCCCAGCCGACGCCGTTCGACGACCTGGCCGACGCGGTGCTGCCCGGGTCGATCAGCGAAGTGCTGCCGCGGATCTGCGCTCGTCCGTTATCCTGGAAATCCGCTCGATGAAAACTCTCCTTGCCGTCCTGCTTCTCGCTCTCCCCGTTCTGCCCGCCTCGGCCCAGACCTGGCCGGCGAAGCCGGTGAAGATCATCGTGCCGTTCGCCCCCGGCGGCAGCGCCGACACGCTCGGGCGCCTTGTCGCGGCGCAGCTGACTGAGCGGCTGAAAGTGAACTTCATCGTCGAGAACCGCCCCGGGGCGGGCGGCGTCCTCGGCTCGGAGCTCGCGGCGAAAGCCGACCCCGACGGCTATACGCTGGTGGTTTCCGGCATCGCCTCGCACGTCATCGCGCCCCTGCTGCCGCAGGGGACGCCCTACGACCCGCTGCGCGATTTCACGCATATCGCGCTGTTCGGCGGGCCGCCCGCTGTCTTCGCAATCAACCCATCCGTTCCGGCGAAGGACCTCAAGGAATTCGTTTCCCTCGCCAGGCAGAAGCCCGGAACGCTTTCGTATGGGTCCCCCGGCAACGGAACCCAGGGGCAGCTCGTTGCCGAGCTCTTCAAGCAGCTGGCGGGAATCGATCTGCTGCACGTGCCTTACAAGGGCGCCTCCGGCGCGGTGACCGATCTCATCGCCGGGCAGATCACGGCGGTATCCACCACGCTTTCGACGGCCGCCGGGCAGATCCGCGCCGGCCGCGCGCGCGCGCTGGCGATCAGCGCGGCCCAGCGCCTGCCGGACTATCCGGACGTGCCGACTTTCGCCGAGATGGGCTACCCCGAGCTCGTCGCCACCGTGTGGTTCTCGCTTTCGGGACCGGCGGGCCTGCCGGCCGAGGTCGTGAGCCGGCTCAACGAAGACGTGCGCCGGGCGCTGGAGCTTCCCGAGACCCGGGAACGCGTGAAGCACGACGGCATCCTGCCGAACCGGCTCGATGCGAAGGCGTTCACCGCCTTCGTCGCCGACGAGCTGCGCCGCTGGGGCCCGATCGTGCGGGCCTCCGGAGCAAAAAATGATTGAAGGCGTGATTTACACGCCGGCCGGCTCGGCAAGGAATTTCCTCGAAAAAGGGCTGTGGATCGACCTCACGGTCGGCGAAGCTTTGCGGCGCACCGCGGCCCGGGTGCCGAATCGCATCGCCTTTGCCTCTGAAGAGGGCGAGCTCAGCTTCCGGCAGCTCGACGAGCGCTCCGAGCGCCTGGGCGCGGCGCTGCTCGATCTGGGAGCGCAGCCCGGCGAGCGCGCGATGTTCCAGATGGGCACGGTGCTCGACACGGTCGTCGCGCTCTCGGCCTGCTACAAGGCCGGCATCATCCCGGTGTGCTCGGTGCCGCAGTACCGCGAGGTCGAGATCGGCCAGCTCGCCCGGCTCTCCGGCGCCACGCTTTATTTCGTGCAGGCGGATTTCGGCTCGTTCGACCTCGTCGGGTTCGCCCGGGGGATGCAGGAGAAGGTGCCGTCCTTGAAGCACCTGATCGTGGCTCGCGGAAGGACCGACGATCAAAAACGCTTGATTCAATCCATCAGTCTCGAGGCGGCGAGGCGGCAGCTCTCGCAGGTGAAGCTCACCCCGGAGGACTGCTTCGTGTTCCAGCTCTCCGGCGGCTCGACCGGCGTGCCGAAGATCATCCCGCGCTTTCACGGCGAGTACCTCGCGCACTGCGACTCGTGGAACAGGATGCACGGCATGGACGAAGGCTCGGTGGCGATCTGGAGCCTGCCGATCGTGCACAACGCCGGCCAGATCTTCGGCTACATGGGGGCGATCCACTGGGGCCGCACCACGGTGCTGACCTCCCGCATCGACATCGCTCATATCCTCGACATGATCGCGAAGTACCGCGTCACCAACGCGATGAGCATCGGGCCGATCGCGCCGCAGCTGCTCGCGTACCGGGACCTCGCGAAGCACGATCTTTCGTCGCTGCGCTACTTCGTGGCGTTCAGCCGCGCCGATGCGATCGAGGCGCACCTCGGCGTCAAAGCCGCGAATCTCTACGGCATCACCGAGGGCCTGGTGCTGATCTCGCATCCCGACGACCCGCCGCGCGCGCGGCATCTTACGCAGGGACGGCCTGGCTATACGGCGGAAGAAATCAGGATTCTGAAAGCAGGCACAGAAGAGGAAGTCGGGCCGGGCGAAGTCGGCGAGCTCTGCTTCCGCGGGCCTTCCAGCCTGCGCGGCTATTACAACGCTCCAGCGCAGACGCGCGAAGCGCTGACCGCGCAGGGCTTTGTGCGCACCGGCGACCTGGCGAAAGCGCACCGCATCGAGGGCAGGCTGTACTACTCGTTCGAGGGCCGGCTGAAGGACAACATCAACCGCGGCGGGGAGAAGTTCGGCACCGAGGAGGTGGAGAACTTCATCCGCCAGCACCCGGCGGTGGCCGACGTCGCGGTGGTGGCGATGCCCGACGAGATGCTGATCGAGCGCGCCTGCGCCTATGTCGTGCCGCGCCCGGGCATGCAGCCGCCGGATGTAGGCTCCCTTGGAGGTTTTTTGAACAGTAAAGGACTTGCAAAATTCAAATTTCCGGAACGCATTGAGGTCGTCAACGCCTTTCCGGTAACGCGCGTCGGCAAGCTGGACAAGGCGCAGCTGCGCAAGGCGATTGCCGAAAAGCTGGCGCGCGAGAAAAATGCTGCGGCTTGAGCCACGCCTGCGGGCGATCGTCGAGCAGGAGTACCCGCGCTTCTCGGACGCCGAATACACCCGGCGGCATCAGGCGCTCGCGGCGGTGATGCAAAAGCATGATCTGGATCATCTGCTGGTGGTCACCGACCACCGCGTCGGCAATGCGCCGCAATGGGTCACCGGCTGGCCGGGAACCGTCGAGGCCTACGTCGTCTTCCGGCCCGGCGAGAAGATGACCATGCACGTCGAGTGGTACAACCATTTCCCGCTGGCGAGGAAGCTGGCGCGCGACGCCGACGTGCGCTGGGGGGAGCACCGCGGCATGCAGAAGACCATCGAAGAGCTCAAGCGCCGCGGCGCCAGAAGGGTCGGGCTGATGGGGCCGCTGCTCGCCCGTAAACAAAAGGAGCTGGAAAGATCTTTCTCCGTCGTCGACCTCGATGCCGAATATGTCCGCCTGCGCACCATCAAGTCGCAGGAAGAGATCGACTGGCTGCGCATCGGCGCAGCCTTCAGCGACGCCGGTTTCGAAGGTCTTCTGCACGGCACGAAGCCCGGGATGACCGAGCGCGAGCTCGGCAACCTGGTCGAGCGCGCCTATGTGGGCGAGGGCGGCACCACCCTCATTCATTACATCGGCGTCACCTCGATGGCGCAGCCGCAGCTCTTCGTGCCGCCGCAGTTCCATTCGGCGCGCCGCGTGCAGCGCGGCGACGTGGTGTTCTGCGAGCTGTCGGGAGTGTGGTGGGATTACGCCGGGCAGGTGCTGCGCAGCTTCACGGTCGGGGCGGACCCGACGCCGCTTTACCGCGACCTGCACGCGGCCGCCGAGGCGGCGTTCGACGCGGTGACCGCCGCGGTGCGACACGGCACGGCGATGCAGGAGATCGTCGACGCCGCCGGCGTCATCGAGGAGCGCGGCTTCACGGTGTGCGACGACCTGATGCACGGCTTCGGCGGCGGCTACTTCCAGCCGATCGTCGGCACGAAGAGCCGCCCGGCGGGCCCGCTGCCCGACATGACGCTGGAGGAGAACATGACGGTCGTCGTGCAGCCGAACGTGATCAGCCGCGAGCAGCCGGCCGGCGTGCAGGTCGGCGAGCTGATCCGCGTGACGCGCGAGGGCTTCGAGCGCCTGCACGCGGCGCCCCGCGGTTTCTTCCGGGCATGAAGCCGGTCCTCGTGGTCGGCGCGGGTCCCGTGGGCCTCGCCACGGCGCTTTCGCTCGCCCACCAGGGCGTGCCGGTGCAGGTGATCGAGGCCGAGCCCGCGCTCACGCTCGACCAGCGCGCCGGCTCGTACCATCCGCCCACGCTCGAGATGCTCGCGCCTTTCGGCGTCACCGAGGCGATGCACGAGATCGGCATCAAGGTGCCGCGCTGGCAGATCCGCGACCGCAGGAAAGGCGTGATCGTCGAGTGGGACCTCGGCCTGATCGCCGACCTCACGCCCTACCCGTACCGCTTCCATCTCGAGCAGCACCGCCTGACACCGATCCTCTACGAGAAGCTGAAGGCGTTCCCGCACGCGCAGGTGCGTTTCTCGACCGGCTTCGTCGATGCCACACAAAGCGGAGACGCCGTGACCGTCAAGACGACGTCTGGGGAGCTGACGACGCCCTGGCTCATCGGTTGCGACGGCGGCCGCAGCACCGTGCGCAAGCACCTCGGCACGCCGTTCGAGGGCTTCACCTGGCCCGAGCGCTTCGTCGTCATCAGCACGCTCGCCGACTTCGCGCAGCACGGCTTCACCTCGAACGCCTACGTCGCCGACCCGCGCGAGTGGGCGGCGGTGTTCCATATGCCTGGCCTCTGGCGCCTCGCATTCCCGGTCCATCCCGAAGAGAACGAGGTCGACGTGCTCGCGGACGAGGCGATCGAGGCGCGCATGCAGCGCTTCGTCGCGCGGCCCGAGCCCTACGACATCCCGTACGCGAGCATCTACCGCGTGCACCAGCGCGTGGCAAAGGACTGGCGCGTCGGGCGCATCCTCCTCGCCGGCGACGCCGCGCACCTCAACAACCCGCTCGGCGCCTTCGGGCTGAACGGCGGCCTGCACGACGCGATCCTGCTTGCCGGGTACCTCGGCCGCGTCTGGCGCGGCGAAGCCGACGCGAGCCTGCTCGATCTCTATGTCCGCCAGCGCCGCACGGCCAACGTGGAATTCGTGCAGACGCAATCGATCGGCAACAAGAAAATGCTCGAGGAAGCCGATCCGGCGGCGCGCGAGGAGACCTTCGCCGGGCTGCGCCGCATCGCCGCCGACCGCGAGGCGGCGCGCGACTTCCTGATCAAGTCGTCGATGATCTGGAGCGTGCGGCGGGCGGGTGAAGTAGCCTAGCGAGCTTCTTGCGTTCTTCAGGCACGGAATGCGGTCTTGTCGGTGCCTTCGTAGAGTGCCTTGACCTGACGTCCGACGGCGTCGGCATGCGCTGCGAGCGCGCTCTTGTCGAGATCGACCTTGGGGCGCGGCTCATGATCGAAATGGCCGTTGCGGTCGCTCCCGCGCACCAGCGTCGCCGAGTCGCGGATCTTGATCTGGCGCACATGCGTCGGGATGTAGCGGATGGCAAAGCCGATGCGGCGGTCGTCCGAGCGGTTCGGCTCCGAGCCGTGCACCAGCTTGATGTGGTGCAGCGACATCTCGCCGGCCTCGAGCAGGCAGGGCACGGCGCGCGCCTCGTCCACCTCGACCGCGATTTCCTGGCCGCGCGAGAGCAGGTTGTCCCTGTGGAAAGTGTCGACGTGGGGCAGCTGATCCTTGATGTGCGTGCCCGGTATCACTTTCATGCATCCGCTGATCAGGTCGCTTCTCGTGAACGCGACCCATGCCGTGACTACGTCGTGCGGCTCGAGGCCCCAGTAGGTCGAGTCCTGGTGCCAGGAGATGAAACCCGGATTGGCCGCTTCCTTGATGAAGAAGTTGGTGGTCCAGCACAGGATGTCCGGACCGATCAGGTCCTCTACCGCATCGACAATCTTCGGGTGGTGCACCAGCTCGTCCGCCCAGGTGAAGAGCAGGTGCGTCTTGTGCCGCCAGTTGCCCTGCAGCGGCTTGCCGGCGAGCGCCTCGTGCGCTTCGAGCGCCCTGCGGTATCTCTGCGCATCCGCCGCGGACATGACGCGCACCGGAGAATAGAAACCGTCGCGCTTGAACGCGGCGATGGCTTCGTTCGATAGCAGCTTGGGCATGGTCCCATGATATGTTAATACGTAAACATTTCCACTTGGAGGAGGGGAAAGCCATGGCTGCATCCAGAAGGAAGTTCCTGAAAGCGGCCGCGGTCGCAAGCGCCGGCGGCGCCATTGCCGGCGCGCCGGCGATTGTGCGCGCGCAGCAGGCAACGACCTGGCGCGCCCAGACGCTGTGGAGCGCGGCGGAGCTGACCCACAAGTGCTTCGAGGATTTCTGCGAGCGCGTCAAGGCGGCATCGAACGGCAGGCTGGTGATCCAGCCGTTCGCCGCGGGTTCGGTCACCGGAGTCTTCGAATCCCTGGACGCGGTCAGCGCGGGCGTGCTGCAGGCACAGGCCTCGTGGCCCGGCTACTGGACCGGCAAGGATGCCGGCCTCGCGGTGATCAGCGATTTCGTGTTCGGCTACCAGCATCCCTGGCAGGCCGAAGCGTGGTTCTACCATCGCGGCGGGCTCAACATGCTGCGCCAGGCGTATGCCAAGTACAACGTCTATCCGGTGGGAGTGAGCTGGTGGGGCGTCGAGTCCATCGTGTCGAAAAAACAGATCGCGCGGATGGAAGACTTCAAGGGCGTGAAGTTCCGCTCGCCGCAAGGCATGACCGCGGAGATCCTGACCAAGCTCGGCGCGTCGATCGTGGTGCTGCCCGGCGGCGAGGTGTACTCGGCGCTCGACAAGGGCGTGGTCGACGCCGCCGACTGGGCGACCGTGTCGATGAACCAGCGCATGGGCTTTCACGAGATCGCCAAGTATCCGACCAAGCTGTTCCATTCCATGCCGATCCAGGAGTTCGCGGTCAACATGGACGCGTGGAAGAAGCTGCCCGACGATCTCAAGGCGCTGCTGCATACCGCGGTGCGCGAATGGACCTGGGACCAGGTGCAGCGGGTCGCGGTGGACGACCTGCGGGTGGTGAGAGAGCTCGCCGCCAAAGGCATCAAGGCGGCGCAGTGGCCGGAGTCCGAGATGGTCAAGATCCGCGCCCTCGCGCAAAGGACCTGGGAGGAGTGGTCGAAGAAGACGCCGCTCGCCAAGCAGGCCTATGACTCGCAGCTCGCCTGGCTGAAGGAGCTCGGGGTCGTTGCTTGACGGCTGAGCCGGTGCCGCTCGCCGATCGCTACTGCGACACCGTAGATCGCATCAACAGCCGGGTGGGGCGCTTCTTTGCGCTCTCCATCCTCGCTGTCGTCGTCGCCGTGCTGTACGAGGTCTTCGCGCGCGGCATGTTCGGCCAGGCGACGCTGTGGGCCAACGAGACCACCATCTACCTCTCGGCCGTCGCTTATGTCATCGGCGGCGGCTATGCGCTCGCGCATCGCCGCCACGTGCGCATCGACGTGATCTATGACCGCCTGTCGCCGCGCGTCCGCGCCAAGCTTGACCTGTTCACGTTCGTTTTTTTCTTCATCTATGTCGCTGGGCTGATCTGGGTCGGCAGCACGCTCGCCTGGGGATCCTTCCTCGAAGGCGAGGGCACCGGCACGCCGTGGAACCCGCGCATCTGGCCGGTCAAGTTCGCGATCCCGGTCGCCGGCGTGTTGCTCCTGTTGCAGGGCATAGCCAACCTCCTGAGAGACCTGGGCATCGCGCGGCCCAAGAGCCGCGCGTCGTGAGCATCGAGCTGATCAGCTTCCTGTTCGTCGCGGTATTCGTCGTCATCCTGCTCACCGGGCTGCCGCTCGCCTTCGCCACCGGCGCGGTCGCGGTGTTCTTCGCCGTGGTGCTGTTCGGCTGGCCCGGCCTGACCCTGATCGTGGGCCGCGTGTTCACCCTGATGGGCAATTACGTGCTCGTCTCGGTGCCCCTGTTCATCTTCATGGCCTGCGTGCTGGAGCGCGCCGGCATCGCGGAGGCGATCTTCCGCGCGGCGCATGTCTGGTCCGGGCGCATGCCGGGCGGCCTGGCGGTGGCGGTCATCATCTCCTGCGCGCTGATGGCCGCGATGGTCGGCGTGATCGGCGCCGAGATCGTCACGATGGGCGTAGTCGCGCTGCCGGCGATGCTGGCGCGCGGCTACAAGAAGGAGCTGGCGCTCGGCTGCATCTGCGCAGGCGGCGGCCTCGCGACGCTGATCCCGCCGAGCGTGGTGTTCATCATGTACGGCCTCACGGCCGGCGTGTCGATCGGTCAGCTGTACATGGCTGGCGTGATTCCGGGGCTGATGCTGGCCGCGATGTACATCGCCTACATCATCGTCCGCTGTCGGCAGCGGCCGGATTTCGCGCCGCCGGCGAGCGAAGCCGAGCTGGCCATCCCGCTGCGTGCCAAAGTTGCATTACTTAAAGAATTAATTCTTCCCGGCCTAGTCGCGTTCAGCGTACTCGGCTCGCTGTACCTCGGCTGGGCGACGCCGACCGAGGCCGCCGGTGTCGGGGTGCTGGGCGCGGTAGTCGCAATGTGGTGGAACGGCAAATTTGGCTGGGACAAGCTGCGCAAGGCGGCCGAGGACACGGCCAAGGTGACGGTGATGCTCTACTGGCTGTTCTTCGGCTCGTCTGCGCTCATTGGCGTCTACACGCTCGCCGGCGGCACCAAGCTCATCCAGGACGCGCTCGCCGGGCTGCCGGTCGGCCCGCTCGGCGTGGTGGTCCTGATCCAGATCGTGTGGATCATCCTCGGCTGCTTCATCGACTGGATCGGCATCCTGCTCCTCACGGC
This sequence comes from Betaproteobacteria bacterium, assembly GCA_005881595.1. Classification (GTDB taxonomy): domain Bacteria; phylum Pseudomonadota; class Gammaproteobacteria; order Burkholderiales; family SG8-39; genus SCGC-AG-212-J23. Next base: position 19,593 of record VBBY01000017.1, read on the forward strand.
GCCGATCTTCGTCCCGGTGGTGCTCGCGCTCGGCTTCGACCCGGTGTGGATGGGCGTGCTCTTCTGCATGAACATGCAGATCTCGTATATCTCGCCGCCTTTCGGACCCGCCGCCTTCTACCTGAAGGGCGTGACGCCGGCCGGCATCACGCTCGGCGACATCTTCGGCTCGATCTGGCCTTACATGGGCCTGCAGGTCATCGCGCTCGGGCTGGTCGTCGCATTTCCGCAAATTGCGCTGTGGCTGCCGAACACCATGATGAAGTAGTCGACGTCATGCGCGTCGCGGTGGTGCCGGTCCCCCGGCACGAACCGGTGCGCGATGTGAGCTGCGAAATCCTGGTCGCCGGCGGCGGCACCGGCGGCGTCGCAGCCGCGCTCGCGGCGGCGCGGCGCGGGCGCAGCGTGGCGCTCATCGAGGAAACCGACTGGCTCGGCGGCCAGATGACTTCGCAGGGCGTCTCGGCCCTCGACGAGCACGAGCACATCGAGAATTTCGGCGGTACCCGCAGCTACTACGCGTTGCGCAACTCGATCCGCCGCCACTACGGCACGCCGAATCCCGGCAACTGCTGGGTCTCGCGGCTGGCGTTCGAGCCGCGCGTGGCGCTTCGCGTGATCGAACAGATGCTTCCTCCTTCCGTGTCGATTTACCGCAGGATGAAAGCGGTCGGCGTCAGCACGGACCGAGCTCGCATCACGGCCGTGCTCTGCTTGGGACTGGACGACGGCAAGCTGGTTCGTTTCCACCCGGAGACGGTGATCGATGCGACGGAGCTCGGCGATCTCCTGCCGCTCAGCGGCGCCGAGTACGTGGTCGGCGCCGAGACAATCGCGCAGACCGGTGAGCCGCAAGCGCAGCCCGAGGAGCCCAAGCCGCATTGCGTGCAGAGCTTCACCTATACCTTTGCCTGCGAGCGCCGGCCGAAGGGCGAGAGCCACGTCATTGCGAAGCCGGGAAAATACGAGCACTACCGGGACTCGCAGCCCTACAGCCTCAGGATCGAAGTGCACGGCGGCGAGATCTACGGCGAGGAGAGCGGCTGGCTTGAATACCGCCTCTATGACCAGATGCCCGGCACCAAAGGCGGTTTATGGACGTACCGCCGTCTGGTTTGCAGTCCGCACGAAATCACCATGTTCAATTGGCCGGGAAACGACTACCGGGATCGAAGCCTCATCGGCTGCACCCCGACCGAGGCGGTGAGCGCCTTGCAGGACGCCAAGCGCGTCAGCCTGGGATTCCTGTACTGGTTGCAGACCGAGATGGGTGCTCCCGAGATCCGCCTGCGGCCGGATGTCATGGGCAGCGCGGACGGGCTGTCAAAGCATCCCTACATCCGCGAATCGCGGCGCATCCGGGCGAAGAAGACCATAGTCGAGCAGGAGGTGTCAGCGCATCACCAGAAGGGGCCGCGCGCGGCGCATTTTGCAGACTCTGTCGGCGTGGGCTGGTATCCGATCGACATCCATCGCTCCGGGCCGGACGACGTCGGCGCGAGCTGCCGCACCAGGCCGTTCCAGATTCCGCTGGGTGCCCTGATCCCCGTGCGCATGGAGAATCTGCTAGCCGGTGCGAAGAATATCGGCACGACGCACATCACCAACGGTTGCTACCGGCTGCATCCGGTCGAGTGGAACATCGGCGAGGCGGCTGGCGCCGTGGCTGCCTTTGCCTTGGACCAACATGTCACGCCTGCGGCGGTGCGGGAGCGACCCGGGCTGCTCGAGCGCTTCCAGGCCAGCCTGCTCGGCGAAGGCGTGCCGCTTGCCTGGCCGGATTGGGGGTAATCTAATGTCCGCAAAGGAACTAAGCTATGACTCCCGAGCAGGTTCTTGCGATTCCACCGAAGGTGCTGACACAGGCCCAGCGCGAGCAGTATTTCAGCGAGGGCTATCTTTACCTGGAGCGCGCGATCAGCGACGAATGGATCGCGCGGCTGCGCGCCGCCACCGAGGAGCTGGTCGAGCGCAGCCGCAAGGTGACGCAATCGGACGCGATTTTCGACCTGGAGCCCAAGCATCGCCCGGATGCGCCGCGGCTGCGCCGCGTTTCGAACCCCGTGGAGCAGCACCCGGTGTTCTGGGATTACTGCCTGAAGTCGGTCCTGCCGGACATCGTCGCCGACCTGGTCGGCCCCGACGTGAAGTTCCATCACTCCAAGCTGAATTTCAAATGGGCGCAGGGCGGCGAGGAGGTGAAATGGCACTACGACATCAGCTTCTGGCCGCACACCAACTATTCGCCGCTGACGGTGGGGACCTACCTGTACGACTGCGGCATGGAGCAGGGCCCGCTCGCGGTACTGCCGAAAAGCCACCTGCTCGATCCGATGCTTTCGCAATATGACGGCAAGGGCAACTGGACCGGCTGCCTGTCGGCAGCGGATGTCGCCAGGCTCGATACGTCGAAGACCGTGTACCTCACCGGCCCGGCCGGCTCGCTGACCATCCACAACTGCCGCACGCTGCATTCCTCGCCGAAGAACGAGTCGGACCTGGGGCGCCCGCTGCTGCTGAACACGATGACTTCGGCCGACGCGTTTCCTTATACCGTCAACCCGATCAAGCCCAAGCACGACCAGTTCATGCTGCGCGGCAAGCGCGCCCTCTTCGCGCACCATGATCCGCGGCCCTGCCTCGTGCCGCCGGACTGGTCGAAGGGCTATACCTCGATCTTCGCGCTGCAGCAGGAAGAGGAAAGCGAGCTCATCGCGCGCTAAATCATCGCCGAGCCGCCGTCGACCACCATGGTCTGGCCGGTCATGAAAGCGGCGTCGTCGCTGGCGAGGAAGCTCACCGCGCCCACCAGGTCTTCGGGCTTTTCATCGCGCTGGATCGCGCGCGTCCTCTTGGAGATCTCTCCCTGCTTGAGATGGGCGGAGCGCTTCATTACTCCCTCGGAGAGCGTGAACCCAGGAGCCAGCGCGTTCACGGTGATGCCGTCCTTGCCGACCTCGCGCGCGAGCCCGCGCGTCATCGCGATCACCGCGCCCTTGCTGGCGACGTAGTGCAGGAACAGCGGCACGCCCTTCAGCGGCGCGCCGGAAGCCAGGTTGATGATGCGGCCGCCGCCGGCGGCCCGCATGTAGGGCACGCAAGCCCGGCAGCAGAGGAACACGCCGAGCGTGTTGACCTCCATCACCCTGCGCCACTCGTCGGCGTCGATTCGCTCGAAAGGACGCAGCTCGAGCGCGCTGAAGATCGCGGCGTTGTTGACCAGGATGTCGATGCGGCCGAACGCTTTCACGGTCTCGGCCGCCATCCGCTCGACATCGCTTTCAACCGAAACATCGACCTTCAAGCCCAGCGTCTTCGCGCCGGTCACCTTGGCGATCTCGCCAGCCGCGACGTCGTGATTGCGAAGATCGGCGATAACGACGGCCGCGCCGTCTTTCGCTAGGCGCGTCGCCAGCGCCTTGCCGATGCCGCTGCCCGCGCCGGTGACGATCGCGACTTTTCCGCCGAGCCTCATGGTTTCCACACTACATTTTCATAGGGAACCTGGCCCGAGAGCAGGCCGATGTCCTGGGCAAAGCGGTTCATCGATGCGACCGTCTGCTTTGAAATCGCCGGGTCATAGAATGGCAGATCGCGCCGGATCAGCTCGGCGATCAGCCCGGCCTCGGTCGGCGGGAAGAGCTTCCTGCCGACCGCGGTAGCCCGGTCCGGGTCTTCTTTCAGTGCCTTTTGTGCAGCGGCAACGGCGCGTATCGCCGCCGCGGCGGCCTTCGGATCCTGTTTCTCGGTGGTCACCAGCGCCGGAAACGTATAGCCCTTGACCTCGCTGCTGCCATCACGGCGTGCGTCGAGCACGAGCGTGCCGATGCGGTTGCGAACCGCGACCTCGGCGCCCATGCCGTTCGCCCAGAAGCCGTCGATCTTGCCTGCCTCGAGCGCCTGGGCAGCCATCAGCCCGAAGGACGCTTTTTCTCCGGCAGCGCCCGGCACCGGTCCGATGCTCACGTCGCGTGCCGGGTCGATGCCCGCGCGTTGCAGCATGCGCTTCAGGCCGTCCACCGGCCCGGGCGCTGCGCCGATGCGCAAGCCTTTGACCGCCGACAAATCTCCGCGCCTTGCATTGATGTCCTTTCTCAATACCAGGAACCAGTACATGTGCTGCGCGAGCGCGCAGAGCAGCTTGCCGCCCTTCCAGTCCTTGAATGCATAGAGGGCCGCATGCGCGGCGCCGCCGACGAAATCCAGCCGCCCCTCGCGCAGCTCTTCGTAGGTCCTGGTGACTGGGTAGAGCAGCTCGAGCGTCGCTGCGAAGCCTTCCTTCTCGAAGAATCCCATCTCGACCGCGGCGATGGCGGGGAAATAGGACGGTGAAATCAGGTCGGGAATCGCGAGGCGCAGGCTCATTGGATTCCGGCGGCGCGCACCGCCTCCTTCCAGAGCTCGAGGTCCTGCCGGATCGCGCCCGCGAATTCAGCCGGCGTGCTGCACACCGCGTCGACGCCGATCCGGTCGAGCCGGCCGACGAAGCCGGCGTCCCTGCACCCGAGCGCGATCTCGCGTGCCACGCGCTCGACGATCTCCTGCGCCGTGCCGGCGGGCGCAACTACGCCGTTCCAGGTCTCGGTGCGGAACCCGGGATAACCCTGCTCGGCGACCGTCTGCACATCGGGAAGCTGCGATGCACGCTTGCCGCCCGACACGGCGAGCACGCGGATGCGGCCGCTTGCCAGGTGGGGAATCAATTCGTTGAGGTTGCCGAAGTAGACCGGCACCTGCCCGGAGAGCACGTCGAGCATCGCAGGTCCGCCGCCCTTGTACAGCACCGCCTCCATCTTCAGCCCGGCTCGTGCGAGGAACAGCGCCATCGTCAGGTGGCCCACGGTCCCGGATCCGGGAGAGGCGAAGTTCAGCTGCCCGGGACGGGCTTTCACGTAATCGACGAACTCGGCCAGCGACTTCGGCGGCAGCCTGTCGTTCACGCCGAGGCCGAAGGCGCTCGCGCCGACGATCGATACGGGGGCGAAGTCCTTGACCGGGTCGTACGGGATCTTCTGGACGTGGGGGACGATGGCAAGCTGCGGCGAGGCCGCCATGAAAAGCGTGTAGCCGTCGGGCGCCGAGCGCGCGACGAATTCCGCGGCGATCGCGCCGCTCGCGCCGGGCTTGTTCTCGGCGATGACCGGCTGCCCGAGCCGCGGCGCGAGCCAGTCGACCGTGATGCGGGCGATGCTGTCAGTGACGCCGCCGGGCGGGAACGGCACGACCAGCCGCACCGGCTTTTGCGGCCATTGCTGCGCCAGGGCCTGGGTAGCGAAGAGAGCGGCGATGAAAATCAGAGCGCGCACCGGCTCAGTATAATCGCCGCTCGAAATGCAACGGCGCAACATCCTGGTGGTCGGCGCGGGACCGGTCGGCTCTGTCGCTGCGCTGGCCTGCGCGCGCTTCGGTCACCGCGTAACGCTGCTCGAGGCGCAGGAGAGAATCGACGACAGCCCGCGCGCCTCGACCACGCAGCCGCCGACGCTCGAGATCCTCGCCGAGCTCGGCCTCATCGACGAGTACATCGCGCAGGGCCTCGTTGCGCGCACGTTCCAGTTCTGGGACCGGCCCACGCGCCGGCTGATCGCCGAGTTCGACTTCAGCCGGCTGCGCGGCGAGACCGCCTATCCGATGGTGGTGCAGACCGAGCAGCACAAGCTCGCCAACATGGCCATCGGGCGCCTGCGGGACATGGCCGATGCCGAAGTCATTCTCGGTTCGCGGGTCACGGGTGTTTCACAGGATTCCAAGCAGGTAAAGATCGAAACCGAAAACGGCGAACTCCTTGCCGATTACGTCATCGCCGCGGACGGCGGACGCAGCACGCTGCGCAAGGGCCTCGACATCGAATTCGAGGGCTATACCTGGCCCGAAAGGTTTCTCGTCATCACCACCAAGTTCGATTTTCAGGCCGAGCTCGGCTGCTGCTTGCGTACTTACATGGCGGATCCGGACGAATGGACCAACCTCTTCAAGGTGGCCGGAGACGACCTCAAGGGCCGCTGGCGCGCGGTGTTCAACACCCGGCCCGACGAGACCGATGAGGAGGCTTTGTCAGACGATTCAGTCCGTGCCCGCCTTGCGCGTTGCTACGCCCAGAATGCGGATTGGCTGCATCTGAACCTGTACAGCGTGCATCAACGTGTTGCAAAGCAGTTCCGCAAGGGAAGAGTATTTCTCTGCGGCGACGCGGCGCACGTCAACAACCCGATCGGCGGGCTCGGGCTCAACTGCGGCATCCACGAGGCCTGGGATCTGGCGAATTTGCTCGGCGGCGATGAATCGAAGCTGGATGCGTATGAACGAAGACGAAGGCCTCTGAACATCAAATACGTGCAGGAGCAGACCGTGGCGAACAAGAAGCAGCTCGAGGAGCGCGACCCCGCGCAGCGGGAGAAGCGCTTCGAGGAGCTGCGCCGCACTGCCGAGGACCCGGCGCGGCACAAGTCGTTCCTGATGCGCGCCTCGTTGCTGGAGAGCGCCCGCGATGCGATTCGGGCTTAACTTTTTCCCTTCCTTCCGCCCGCAGGACAGCACCACTGCGGACTATTACCAGCAGTGCCTGCGCATCGCCGAGCGCGCCGACGTGCTCGGCTACAGCTCGATCAAGACGGTCGAGCACTCGTTCTACGATTACGGCGGGCATTCGCCGAATCCCTGCGTGTTCCTGTCGGCGGTGGCGGCGCGCACCAGGCGCATCCGCCTCATCACCGGCGCGGTGATCCCGGCGTTTCACCATCCGGCGCACCTCGGCGGCGACCTCGCGATGCTCGACAACATGAGCCAGGGCCGCCTCGACGCCGGCTTTGGCCGCGCTTTCCTGCCGAAGGAGTTCGAGGTCTACGGCGTGCCGATGTCGGAGAGCCGGGAGCGCTTCGAGGAAGCGATCGGCATGATTCTGCGTTTATGGACCGAGGAGAGAGTCACGGCCAAGGGCAAATACTGGAACCTCGAAGATGTCCATCTAATGCCCCGCGTCGTGCAGAAGCCGCACCCGCCGGTCTGGATCGCCGCCATCTCGACCGAGGAGTCGTTCGTCTACGCGGCGCGCAACGGCTTCAACCTGATGATCGTGCCGTACGCCGGCAAGCCGGGTCAGCTGCAGGAGCTCGTGCGGATGTACCGCAAGGTATGGGCCGAGTCGGGCCACAAGCCGGGCGCCGAGCAGGTGCAGGTGGCGCAGTTCGCCTACGTCGCCGAGAAGCGCGCCGAGGCACAGAGCGGGTTCGAGCGCATCTGCAAGCGCTACCTGGAGACCTTCGCCGACGCGGTGCAGTCCTGGCGGGGAAAATCCTCGGACCAGTATCCGGGCTATGACAAGATGGTCGCCAGCATCCTTGCCACCACGCCGGACAAGATCGTCGCCGGCGGCGGCGCATTCGTCGGCACGCCGGAGGACGTGGCGGCTCAGATCCGCGCCTGCGTCGACACCTTCGGCGCGATCGAGCCGTCGATGCAGATCAATTTCGGCGGCTCGACCGACCAGGAGGCCTTTCGCACGCTGGAACTGTTCGCCTCTGGGGTGATGTCAAAATTCAAGTAAAAGCGGGGCGTTCCCTCCATCACCTTCATTCACATCGCCACTGCCGTTGCCCTATTCACAGTCGCCTTCACCGCTCGGAGGGCACTGCTCGTCGGGCGGGGACGTGATGTCGGCGATCTTTGCCACGAAGGCGTTGTCGAAGCCGCCCAGGCTCGCATCCAGCAGCGTGCAGGGGGCCGTGCAGCCGGCGGTGAAATCAGTCGACCACGTGATGCCCGTCACATAGGCTGTACTTCTCGAGCATCGACTGGACCGCCCACGACCACAACGCGCCGCGCCCGCGGCATGCACCGCGATGCCTAGGCCGACGTCGTCGTTGCTCCCGCCCAGGTAGGTGGAGTAGACGAGCGCCGTGCCCGCCGCGTTGATCTTCGTCACAAAGGCGTCCTGGACGCCGCCAAAGGTCCCTTCCAGCACCGTGCAGGGGGCGGTGCAGCCGGCGGTGAAATCAGTCGAGCTCGTGGTGCCCGTCACATAGGCCGCGCCCGCGGCATCCACCGCGATGCCGTAGCCCGCGTCGCTGCCGCTCCCGCCCAGATAGGTAGAGTAGACGAGCGCCGTGCCAGTCGCGTTGAGCTTGGTCACAAAGGCGTCTACGGCGAAGCGGTTGGTTCCGCCGCGGTTCAGGGTCCCATTCAGCACCGTGCAGCGGGCGGTGCAGCCGGCGGTGAAATCAGTCGAGCCCGTGGTGCCCGTCACATAGGCCGCGCCCGCGGCATCCACCGCGATGCCGTAGCCCGCGTCGCTGCCGCTCCCGCCCAGATAGGTAGAGTAGACGAGCGCCGTGCCAGTCGCGTTGAGCTTGGTCACAAAGGCGTCTACGGCGAAGCGGTTGGTTCCGCCGCGGATCAGGGTCCCATTCAGCACCGTGCAGGGGGCCGTGCAGCCGGCGGTGAAATCAGCCGACTGCGTGACGCCCGTCACATAGG
>VBBY01000092.1 GCA_005881595.1 Betaproteobacteria bacterium
GAAGCGCCTGCGCGGACTTTCCGAGAAGCTGATCGTCAGCCATTACGAGAATAACTATGGCGGGGCCGTCAAGCGTCTGAACAGCATCGGGTCGAAGCTCGCCGAGCTCGACTATGGCTCCGCGCCGGTGTTCGTGGTGAACGGCTTGAAGCGCGAGGAACTCATCGCGACTAATTCCATGATTCTTCACGAATGCTATTTCGAGAGCCTGGGCGGCGATGGCCGCTTGTCT
>VBBY01000093.1 GCA_005881595.1 Betaproteobacteria bacterium
ATATGTACGAGCATTCTTATCACATCGACTACGGCGCGAAGGCGGCGGCATACGTCGATGCATTCATGGAAAACATCAACTGGCACGGCGTCGAGCAGACATATGAGAAGTGCGCCTAATTTTCTGCTTTGCGGGTTAGCAGCCTTATCGCTGCCTGCGTTAGGGGCCGAAGAACATTGGCGCGGCGTCACGGGCGCTTCGCTGCAGAAGTTGTTCCAGGGCAAGGAATTCGGCGACGGAGTGCACTTTGCCTATCACTTAAAAGCCGACGGCACGTTCACCGGGACGGAGATGACCAAGCAAGTAAGCGGGTCATGGCGCGTGAAACAGAACGAGTTCTGCTGGAAATGGCAACGCCCGCCCGGCCCGGAAGAGTGCTACCAGGTGCAGCAGGACGGCGTGCATGTGCGGCTGTTGGTCAACGGCTCCGAGGCCTGGTACGGCAGCCTGCAGAAAGTGCCATGAAGCGAAGGAGGAAGTGCACACGTGGAACCCACAAGCATATCGCTAAAGCTGCTTGTCTTTTTAGCGTTTGGCATGGCAATTCCATTTACACACGCCGCGGGCGAAGCGGCGCTCGAGCTCGTGGCGACGATTCCAATGCCCGCCGTCAAAGGGCGGATCGACCACCTCGCGATCGACCTGAAGCGCCATCGTCTTTTTGTCGCCGCCCTCGGGAACAACACGGTGGAAGTGCTGGATCTCGAGCACAAGCAACACGAGAAGAGCGTGTCCGGCTTCGGCGAACCGCAAGGCGTGCTCTACCTGCCGGAGTTGGACCGGTTGTATGTGACAAATGGTAGCGGCGACCGCGTTGACATCTTCGACGCCGAATCGCTTGCGCCAATAAAGCGTATCGAAAAGCTTGACGATGCCGATAACGTCCGCTACGGCGCTGCCGAACGCAAGGTCATCGTCGGCTACGGCAAAGGCGCGCTCCACATGCTAGCTGCGGGCTCCGGTGAGTCGGCTGGAGATATCCGCTTGTCGGGTCATCCGGAATCGTTCCAGCTCGAGCGGAATGGGGCACGAATATTCGTCAACGTGCCGGATACGGGGCAGGTCGCGGTCATCGATCGCACGAAGCGCGAAGTGAAGTCCACCTGGGAAGTACCAGGAGCCCAGGCCAATTTCCCGATGGCCCTCGACGAGGCGGGACGTCGCCTATTTGTCGGCGCGCGCGCGCCGGCCCTCATGCTGGTCTACGACATCGATAGCGGCAAGGCGGTTGCGAAGGTCCCGATCGGCGGTGACACGGACGACATCTTCTTCGACGCGCGCCGCAAACGCGTGTACGTGATATGCGGAGAGGGACGCGTAGATGTTCTTCGACAGGAAACCGCCGATCGGTACCCGCATGAAGCGTCCGTAAAAACGGCGCCGCGTGCGCGCACCGGCCTATTCGTGCCTGAAGAAGGAAGGCTGTATGTCGCCGCTCCGGCAGCCGGCACCGGGCCTGCCGGCATCCTTGTCTATCGAGCTCGGTGAATCCGTGTCGTATCGTTTGTTCAACCCAGGAGAATGATCATGAAACGCCGCTCCGTTTTGCAGTTCAGTGCAATTTTCCTCGTGCTGCTGTCTGGCGCGATCGCAGCGCTTCCTGCCGCGAGAGCGGACGATTCGAAGGATACGCAAGCGCTGATTGAGGCGTTGGGGAAGAGCAAACACACGCTCGCCGATGGCATGCGGCAGGCAGCGAAGGGCGGCGCCGTGCCGATCTCCGCGAAATTTGAACTCGAAGACGGGAAGCTCTCGCTCTCCGTCTATACAGCGGAAAAGGGCCTGTCGGTCCCGGCTGAGAAGAACGTGCTTCAAGAGCTTAGCGGAAGTCCCGAAGGCGACAAGTGGACGCCAAACGTCGAAGTATTCAAGGATGTGCCGCACGTCGCACGATCTTCGGAACAGCTTACCCTGATGGCACTCGGTAAAGCCTCTCTGACGACTATCATTGCGCGCGTGCAGAAGACACAATCCGGGACGGTGTTCTCCGTGACACCCGTCATAAGCAACCACAGGGCGGTGGCAGAAGTCCTGGTAGCGGATGACGGCAAGGTGAAGAAAGTCTTACAGCCACTGTGAGGGCTTTGCTTAGATTGCTGCGCAGGGAGTCGCCAAATGGCTGTAGATGTTACGTTCGCGCCGCCGAGCAGGCGGCCCGACAGCAACGATGATTGGAGGAAACCAGGTCATGACTGCAGTCGAGCAGAACACCCTTAAGCGCCGGGGCGTTGGTATGAAAGCATTCGACCCGGAGCGCGCTTGCCCGGGATTCACTCTGTTCGCCCCTCTCTTCGTGGAAAGCAGAACGGTCTATCTCATCGACCTACGGGGCAAGGTAGTCCACACGTGGAAGATGCCTTATTCGCCGGGCCTTTCCGGCTATCTGACCGAGCGCGGAACGCTGTACTACAACGGACGCTATCCAGAGGACAACTTCCTCAGTCGCTTTCCGTTCAAAGGTGGCGTAGCCCTGGAAGCGGATTGGAGCGGCAAGGTGCTCTGGGAAGTACGTCATCCGGGCCAACACCACGACGGTGTTCTGCTGCGCAATGGCAACGTGCTGCTGGATTGCATGGGCGAGGTACCCGACGAAATTGCTCAGCGCGTCAAAGGAGGGATGGACGAAGCCGAGATGCGATCGGGCCAATATCTTTCCCAGCCGAAGGCCGAGGCCGGCAAGATGTACTCCTCCTACTTCGCCGAGCTGACTCCTGCAGGGAAGACTGTCTGGGAGTGGCGCACCTGGGACCATCTCGATCCCGTTGCCGATGGCATCGCAGAGGTCCAGGCGCCTCGGACGATGTGGCATCAGGGCAATGGCCTCAAGGAATTGCCCGACGGCGATATCCTCGCGAGCTTCCGGCCGACCTCCACCGTCATTCGCATCTCACGCAAGACCAGCAAAATCCTATGGAAGCTTGGCCCGCCGACGGTGTCCGGCCAGCATGCGCCAACTCCTTTGGCGAACGGCAACGTCCTCATATTCGATAACGGAACTCATCGTCTCGATGACTCGATGCCGTATTCAAGGGTCATCGAGGTCAATCCAGCGACAAACGAGATCGTGTGGAAGTACCAGGACAGCCCGGCCTGGAACTTTTTCTCGCCGCGCATGGGCAACGGCCAACGCCTGCCAAACGGCAATACGCTCATCACCGAATCTTCCTTCGGCCGCCTCTTCGAAGTGACGAGAGAAGGAGAGATCGTCTGGGAATACGTCAGTCCGTTCTTCGGCAAGCCTCTCTTTGGCGGCCGGGAGGGCTCCGAGAGCAACCAGGTGTTCCGGGCATACCGCTACAGCGACGAAGAGATCGCCCGCGATGAGCGCCCCAAACTATTCGCTGTGGCAGATGGTTCAATACATGGCGAAGCTCGGGACCATCGGCTTCGGGGGCCCGGTCGCGCTCGTGGGCTACATGCACCGGGATCTCGTCGAGCAGCGGAAATGGATCTCGGAGGCGGATTACAAGGAAGGCTTGACCCTCGCCCAGCTCATGCCGGGACCGCTCGCTGCGCAACTCGCGATCTATCTCGGATATGTGCATTACGCAATCACGGGCGCAACCCTGGTGGGCATCGCGTTCGTGCTGCCGTCTTTCCTGATGGTGCTGGCGCTCGGCGCGGCTTATACCGCGTACGGCGGCCTGACATGGATGCAGGCGGTCTTTTATGGCGTTGGTGCGGCGGTCATCGGCATCATCGCCGTCAGCGCCTACAAGCTGACGACGAAGAGCATCGGCAAAGACAAGCTGCTCTGGGTGATCTATATCGTCGCCGCAGCGGTCACTATCGTCACCGAGTCCGAGGTCGTCTGGATCTTTCTCATCTCCGGCCTGCTCGTATGGCTCGTCAGGGCGCCGCCAAAGAAATGGATTGCGAAGGGTGGCAATGCAATGGTCCTCGCCCTCGGCGATCACGTACCCACGGCCTGCAGCATCGCAACGACGCTGGACTGGCCTGTGCTCGCCCAGATCGCGCTCTTCTTCGGCGAGGCGGGGGCCTTCGTCTTCGGCAGCGGCCTCGCGATCGTTCCTTTCCTGTACGGCGGCGTGGTGAACGAGTACCAGTGGCTGAACGAGCGCCAGTTCATCGACGCTGTCGCGGTAGCCATGATCACGCCAGGGCCGGTCGTCATTACGGTAGGATTCATCGGCTACCTGGTGTCGGGGGTTCCTGGCGCGGTGGTTGCGGCGTTGGCGACATTCTTGCCTTGCTACCTGTTTACAATCATTCCGGCGCCGTATTTCAGGAAGCACGGCAAAAACCCCGGCATTGTCGCGTTCGTGGACGGCGTCACCGCCGCGGCGATCGGCACGATCACCGGAGCGGTAATCGTGCTCGGAAAGCGATCCATAACGGACGTACCGACTATTGCAATCATGGCGGTGACGCTGCTGCTTCTCTGGAAGGTCAAGAAACTACCGGAGCCGGTGATCGTGGCACTCGCGGCGGTTGCCGGACTTATCTTTCATCAACATCATCATTACTGGA
>VBBY01000018.1 GCA_005881595.1 Betaproteobacteria bacterium
TACTTCTTCAGATCTTCGCTGGGGGGCGGTGCAGCCGGCGGTGAAATCAGCCGAGCCCGTCAAGCCCGTCACATAGGCCGCGCCCGCGGCATCCACCGCGATGCCGTGGCCCACGTCACCGCCGCTCCCGCCCAGGTACGTGGAGTAGACGAGCGTGGGGTCAATGACGAGTGGTCTGCTCGGGTCATAGGCGGCCACCTGAAAGCCGACGCGATGCGCGTCCTTGAGCACGTAGCGGCCCTCGATCTTTGTCCTGACGCCGTCAATCTCCTGGTAGATGACTGGCACTCGCTGATGTATGACTTCCCCGCCCGCGTGCAGCACGAGCTCGCCCTCTGCGTTGATCTCCAGGCGCTCCGCGCCCTGGAAGCCGAGCACGATCCGATTCGGATCGGCTCCGGGCGCGACCACGAAGTCATATTCCAGCTGGCGCTGGTTGCCGTAGTAGACGAGATCGATACCGGGATAGACCGCCCGGTAGTGGACCTTGGCGTAGGTCGGGACGTTGGTGCGCCACTTCGCCGGATCCTTGCCGA
>VBBY01000019.1 GCA_005881595.1 Betaproteobacteria bacterium
CCTCGCCCGCCGTGAGATAGAGGCTGTAGCCGGAGCCGCGTGCGAGGAAGCGTACGTCCTGGTGCGTCTGTCCCTGATTCGCCTCGAAGTGCAGGGGCAGCTTGCCGTAGCTCTGGCTCACGCGGGCTTCCGCAGCCGCGGCGAATGGCAACGCAAAACCGGCGACAAGCGTGAGCAGCGTGAGGATCCTGCGAGATGGGACACACGCGGACTTGGGCATCACTATCCCCTCTGACCGGCAGCCAGCGGCTATGAATACCGGGGAGTTATGTAGAGCGTCCGCACCGGCGCGCAGTCCATCCGGACCATTGGCCGAAGACCGACGTCAGTCCTCAGAAACCGATTTTTGGCTAGGACGTGATCGGCCAGATCCGCGCCTGCGTCGACGCCTTCGGCGGGATGGAGCCGTCGATGCAGATCAATTTCGGCGGCTCGACCGACCAGGAGGCCTTTCGCACCTTGGAGCTTTTCGCCTCCGACGTGATGTCGAAATTCAAGTCCGTTGGTTAAAAGACGCCCGTAACATCACTGGGCCTTCTCCACCTGGATATCGCCTCCCGCGAGAGGGCCACGGTTCACATAGACCTGGTTTGGTCCTGTCACGATCATGAGCATGCCCGGTGTACTCGGCTGCGGAGAGCCTGGCGCGGAGCAGTCGTCCACGTTGACCTGGAGGTCCTGACCCGGCACCCCATTGACCGTGGCCTTGCCGAAGATCAGAGCGTGCGTGTCCGGTCCGCACGGGCCGGCGCCGATCACGAGCGTGGTGAAGGACGTCGCCTTGATGTCGTCACCGGTCACGTGGTCGAGGTAGCGCACGTTGCCCGTCGGGCTCGGATCCCCGTTCTGGAACTGCACGTTCCCGCCGAAGGTGGCCTTCCCTCCGGTCCCAGCCAAGTCGATGAAGCCCCCGAGACTCACTGTGCCCGGGGTGGGGGACATGATGTCGGCGATCTTTGCGACGAAGGCGTCGCGTGGGCCAACAAAGGGCGGGGGCGGGGGCGTTGCGCCGGCGTTTAGGGTCGGATTCAGCACCGTGCAGGGGGCCGTGCAGCCGGCGGTGAAATCAGCCGACTGCGTGTAGCCGGTCACATAGGCCGCGCCCGCGGCATCCACCGCGATGCCGATGCCACTCTCGACGCTGCTCCCGCCCAGGTAGGTGGAGTACACGAGCGCCGTGCCCGCCGCGTTGATCTTCGTCACAAAGGCGTCGCTGAAGCCGCCCAGGGTCCCATTCAGCACCGTGCAGGGGGCGGTGCAGCCGGCGGTGAAATCAGCCGACTGCGTGTAGCCCGTCACATAGGCCGCGCCCGCGGCATCCACCGCGACGCCGTAGCCGTAGTCGAAGCCGCTCCCGCCCAGGTAGGTGGAGTAGACGAGCGCCGTGCCCGCCGCGTTGATCTTCGTCACAAA
>VBBY01000094.1 GCA_005881595.1 Betaproteobacteria bacterium
GTCGAGCGCACCACGCTGAGGCTCTACAAAGCGCTCTCCGGCGAGATGCTGCCGTACGCAATGCTCATGTATATCTGGTCAAGCGGCGCCCCGGTCGGCACCATCGCCCCGAATAACTACACCGACAAGATCCAGATGATTGTCGTCGACAGCGGCAGCGACCGCATCGGCGAATGGCACGAGTTCCGGCGCAACGTACTCGAGGACTACCGCCTTGCCTTCGGCGAGGAACCCTGGGACATCGTCGCGGTGGGGGTGATGACCGACGCCGACAAGACGCGCCAGAAGGCTCGCGCCCAGTACGGCGATATCACCTTTCGGCCTGCGCAGTGACGGTCGACGAGGAGACAGCGGTATTAGCGCAGCTCATTCGCAAGGTGTACGAAGCCGAACCGCTCGCATACCCGAGGTGCTAGGGGTCGACGCGCGTCATCGCGCTGATTGATTCTTTTCGGGATTTTCATCGCACCCGGTGTATCAAGCCGCGTGGAGCGCGCTCCGCGGGAAATGCCGCAGTAATGTGCGTCTGCGTACATATCGCCGCCGGATTAGAGCGTATCCTGCGACGAAGCTGGCAAACAACTCGTGGAGAGGAAACCATGAAACGCACCGCAATTCACCGCCAGAAATTGCCCGAACTTCCGATCGCCTGGCGTGCGGCCGAATACGCCGCGCTGCGGGCCAATGCAGCAGACACATGTGACGATCGCGTCAGCGAGAATATTTTCGACGTCGAGGACGAGCGGGCGGAAGTCGACATCATCGTCCACAGGATGAATCACGGCTCGAACTGAGTGCGGCGTTGCGCGTGTGCCCCGCCCGGTCAGCGTCGTTCGTTATGTTCCGTGCCGATGGCTGTCAATCTTCGCCCTTGGTTCACGCCCTGCTCAGGGAACCAACCAGCTTTTCGCAGCAAACACCTCAATCAGGGAGCGAACTCCGGCAACGGGCGGATTGATTCTCCTATCACTCGCGGAGGAGGATGGACCATGGCACTGAGGGATTACCACCTTATTTTGGGCGTCTCGCGCACCGAAACGGCGCGTGGTATCCAGAACACCTTTCGTGAACTCGTCAAGAAATTGCATCCCGATCGGGTAGGCCCTCAAGGTACCGCGGCGTTTCAGGACCTCGTCGAAGCTTACCAGGTCCTCTCTGATCCTGAACGCCGGAAGGCTTACCGTCACCATCTGCTCCAGACCGAAACCGCAGCTCAGAGGGCGCCAGTGCCTCGCAGGGGCTGGGATTGGCCGCGATCAGAACCGCTGATCCCAGAGTGGCGTTTTGGGCTGCGAGACTTCTTAACTATTCAACCGTCCTTCGACGCCTTGCAGGCACGTCTGCTGCAGAACTTCACCGGCGTGGGAGTGCCCAAAGGAGAGCGAGTTGAAGGGCTAAACGTGGAGATTTGCCTGCGGCCAGAAGAGGCGCAGCGCGGGGGCGTAATCCACCTCGGGGTCCCGATCTTTTCCCGCTGTCGGAGTTGTGGCGGGAGGGGGCGCGAGTGGGGAGTCATGTGCCTAGTCTGCCTGGGTCAAGGCATGATCGAGGAGGAGGGAAACGTGACGGTGCACATTCCACCTAGGGTGCAGCACGGGACGACCCTCGAAGTGCCTTTACAGCGACTGGGGCTCCACAATTTCTATCTCTGTCTCCACATCGCTGTGACGTCCTGGGCCTAACACTCAGCATCGGCTGCCCGAAAAGCATCTGCCGCAATTCAAAGCCGGCAAGGAACTGCGCGAACGGGTTGACGATCCCGCGGTCGGTTCGGCTATGCGCGGATAAAGTGATTCAGTAGTGAGCCGGCGAATGAGCTGCTTGAAGATGTCGTCCTTCGCCAGGATGTCCTGGGCCTCCACAATCACCTCCGACGTGTCGGGTACGTCATGTCCTACCGTCTGCCGTAGCTCCCTTTCCATGTTGTTGAAGTGCGCGTGCAGGTTGTTCACGCCCAGGGTTCTGCCGAAGTAGGCCTCGTCGTGCCGCGTAAAAAGCTCTGCCATATGGCGGAAGTCACTCGGCCGATTGTTGATCGGCGTGGCGGTGAGCATGAAGAGTGTCTTCGGCCGCACCGCGTTATCCAAAAGGTCGTAGAGGCGGTAATAGCGCGAGGGCTCAACAAGACCGTCGTCATCACCCCTGCGCCCCGGATTGCGGAAATGGTGAGCTTCGTCGATGACCACGACATCGGCGAGTTCTGCGATGCGACGGAACCGCTCGGGGGAGTCACCCTTGCGGCCGAGGTCCGTATGGCTGAAGACCGCGAGGTTGCTGAAATCGGCGTTGCCGCCGACGCCGCCGATATGTGGCAGCCATTCTCGTAGATGCGGTTCCCACAGGCTTTCTTTTGTTGCCTTCGGGGCGAACAGAACCACGCGTTTTCCTTCATGGAGCACGAGGCGCTCGATCAGCATGAGACCCACGAACGTCTTGCCGAGACCCACGCCGTCGCAGAGGAAAGCG
>VBBY01000069.1 GCA_005881595.1 Betaproteobacteria bacterium
CCGCGAGCGCCCTGCGAAGAACATCCTCATAAAGGCCGCTCAGCCTGGCGAGCAGGGGCGGCTCGCCCGCAGAGCGCCCGCCCTTGCCGAGCAGCATCAGGCTCAGCACCGGCGTGACGGTCAGCGCCACCAGCATCGAAGCGGCGACCGCGAGCAGGTAGGCCAGCGCGAGTGGCTCGAAGAACGCACCCGAAACACCGCCCATGAAGAAGATCGGGGTGACCGCGAGCATGACGATCGCCATGGCGTACACCGACGCGCTGCGGGTTTCCAGTGTGGTCTGGAAAATGATGCCGGCGATCGATGCGTCGGAGCCGTCGTTGCGCGCCTCCAGGCGGCGCATGATCTTTTCAGTGTCGATCACGGCATCGTCGATCACGACGCCCAGGGCGACGATCAGCCCGGCCATGATCATGCTGTTCAGGGTCGCGCCGCCGAGCTGCAGGGCAAGCAGCGCGGCGAGCAGCGAAAGCGGGATGGCGATGGCGGCGATGAGCGCGGTGCGCCAGCTGTAGAGAAGCACCCCGATGACCGCGACGACGAGGAGCGCCGCGGCAGCGAGCGCGTACGCCAGATTGGCGATCGAGTCCTCGATGTAGGAGGCCAGCCGGAAGACCGTGCTGTCGACCTTCACGCCGGGCAGGCCCCGCTTCAGCTCGGCGAGCGCCTGCTCCACCCCGCGCGTCACCTCGAGCGTGTTCGCGGCAGGAAACTTCTCGATGACCAGCATCAGCCCGCTGCCGTTGTTGACGAATGCGTCGCCGATGAGAGGCGGGTGCGCGAAGGTCAGCTCGGTGACGTCGCCGAGCGCCATGGTTTTGCCCGTCATGAGCAGGTGCTGCGCGCCGAGCACCACCTTCGCCATGTCCTCAGGCGAATTGATCGGCATCTGATGATGAACCCCGAGCCGCTGGTTCGAGTTGTCGATCCAGCCTCCGGTACCGGGAGCCGAGCCTTTCAGGAAAGTCAGCGGCGAGACCCACAGCGCGTCTCCCGCGGCGGCAATGACGTCATCCTGCAGCACCCGTGCGTCGCGCAGCCGCTGCGGATCGATGTGCACCTGCAGCTGGCGCAGGCGTTGCCCCCAGATCGCCACGTTCGCGACCCCGGGCACGCCCAGCAGCTTCGGCTTGATGGTCCAGCGCGCGAGCAGCGAGAGCTCGGTGGGCTCGACCTTGTCCGACGAAATCGCGACCATCATGAAGCGGCTGGTCGCAGACAGGGGCTGCAGAATGACCGGCGGCGTGGCGACGTTGGGAAGCGTGTAGGCGAGGGTCAGGCGTTCCTGGATCATCTGGCGCGCCTTGACGATGTCGGTCCCGCGCTTGAACGTCATCACGATGGACGACAGTCCGGTGACCGACTTGGAGCGGATCGACTCGAGCCAGGGCACCCCGCTCAGCAGCTCCTCCAGGTTCAGCGTGATGAGGCTTTCCACTTCCCTGGCCGAGAGGCCGATCGCCTCGGTCTGCACTTCGACGACCGGCGCCGCGAACTCGGGGAAAACGTCGACCGGCATCCGGTAGAGGCGCTCGGTTCCGAACGCGATCAGCGCCGCGGCAATGCCCAGCATCACCAGGCGGAACTGCAGGCTCGAGGCGATCATCCAGCGAAACATGGTCCGATCTCCCTTCTATTTGCCAAAGATCTCCGCGCCGTAGAGCAGCGCGGCGCCCACCGTGACGACCGGAGTGCCGAGCGCTGGTCCGTCGCTAAGCACCACCACGTTGCCCACCACGCGATCGACCTGAACGCTTTGCCGCTCGAATGCGAGCGGCTCCTTGCTGACGTAAACCCAGGCCGCGCCGCGCGCGTCGTAGTACAGCGCGCCGTACGGCACGACTTTCTGGCTGTCCTCCGCGCCCGTGAGCTGCAGCTCGACGCGCATGCGTTGGTTGACGGTCAGGCCATGGTCCTTGCCGTTGACGACGTAGTAGGTCGTGAGCATGGTGCGCTTCACGTCTTCGGCGGGCTGCATCCCGGAGGGCTCGGCCAGCAATTTCGCGGCCGGCTGCTCGCGGGTGGCCAGCGCAAACAGCCGCGCCGGCTTGTCCTTGGCGAGCCGGTCCCATTCCACGGGCGACAGGGAAACGGCGATCCAGGCGTCCTCGCCGGCCGCAGCCGCTTTGCGCGGCGCCGGTTGCGCAGCCGGCTGAACGGACTTGACCGCCACTGCCTGGGCAAACCCGCCGAAGCTGCCCAGGCCCCCGAAGGCGAGCTTGGGCGCCGCCGTCGCCTCCGGCGAGGCGGCCATCACCAGGCCGCTCACCATTTGCCTGCGCACGATGGGCTGCTCTTCCACCTTGCCCATCTCGATGCCCAGGCGCTCCGCGGCCTTCGCCGAGAGGCGCACGCGCTTGGCTTTCGAATCGGGAATCGGCTCGAGCTTCACCGCGGCGCTTTTCGCGCCCGCCGCAGCACCGGGATCGGCCGCCTGCGCCTGCGCAAACACGCCGAGGACCGCTCCTGCTGCAAGCGCAACGAGTTGTGCTTTCATGCTGGCTTCTCCTTGGTATCGCGAATCGCTCATAGCGGCGGCACGACGCCGTCCTTGCCGACGAAGACGAATACCGCCGCATAGCTGCCGTCGGCGGCCTTCTGGGCGCCGACGAGCACGCGCGCGCCGGCCTTGACTAGCGCTTTGTCGCCGAGCGACATCCTGAGAACCGGCGTGTCGCGCGAGATTTCCACGTCTGTTTCCTCCTGGTCGGTGGGGCCGTACTTGATCGAGAGGACGCGGTCCTCGAGGTCGTCGACCCAGCCGTGGGTGATCACCGTGTTCGGCGTCAGGTCCCATTTCGTGTGCCCGACGGCGATGCCGCGCAGCGACTCGTCGATGATGCGCAGCTCGAAGCCCTTGTGCAGCCAGCTGAGCGAGTCGCGGTAGATGGGGCTGAAGGTGTCTCCCATCCTTTCGGAGACCGCCCCTACGTACAGGCCGAAATCGACGTCGGCGAAGCTGGCCTTGGACAGGGCGAATACCGCGAGGCCCTCCGGCAGCGCGAAGTGCAGCGCCTTGCCCTCGGCCGTCCTGATCGCCAGCGAGGACGCGTCCGCACGCGTGACGACACCGCGGAAGCGCTCGGGCTCGCCGGAGCTGTTCTGCGCGCTGGCGGGCATGCCGAGCGCAGCGATGAGCGCGGCCGCCACGAGGCGATGCAGGCTGATCAATCCGAGCCATCGATCGTTACGCGTCATGCGGCCTCCATTGCGGGGTTTTACTGCTGGCTTCGATGGGCAGTTCTTCGTCTTCGCGGCTGCCGCCGGCCCCGTATCGCAGGTAGAGAATCGGAATCAGGAAAAGGCTGAGCAATGTCGAGGTGACGAGCCCGCCGAGGATCACGACCGCCATCGGATGCTCGATCTCGTGGCCGGGAATGCTTCCCGCGACGACCAGCGGCACGAGCGCCAGCGCGGTGCATAGCGTGGTCATCAGAATCGGCGAAAGGCGCTCGCTCGCGCCGCGCAGCACGAGCTCGAGGCCGAAGGGCTGAGCTTCCACGCGCTCGAGATGGCGGTAATGCTGCACGAGCAGGATTCCGTTTCGCGCGGCGATTCCGAGCACCGTGATCATTCCGACCAGAGTACCCAGCGAAACGATGCGGTCACTGGCGAAGCTGGCGAGCGCGCTGCCGATGAGCGCTGCCGGCAAAGCGAGGAAAATCAGGCTTGCGAGCCGCCAGCTCCGGAACGACGCGTGCAGAGTCAGGAAAATCGCGGCCGCGACGACCAGGGCGAAGTTGAGCAGATTGCGCTGCGCCGCCTGGCGCTCCTTGAATTCGCCCAGCAAGTGCGGGTAGTACCCGATCGGAAACTGCACTTTCCCCAGCCGCGCCTCGACTTCCGACGCCACCGAGCCCAGGTCGCGTCCCTTGACGTTGGCGTGGACGTCGATGCGCCGCGAATTGCTTTCGCGCTTGATCATGTTGGGAGTCGGCGCGAGCCGGATGTCCGCCACCTCGCCCAGCCGCACACGGCCGCCGTAGGGCGTGTCGACGAGATAGTCCTTCACGTTGTCGACGCTGAGCCTGATCGACGGCGGCGCCATCACGAAGATGTCGTAGACCTTGCCGTCCTTGTGGATGTCGGTGACCTCGATGCCGGAAACCAGCGCCGCTGCGACGCGGCGGATATCGCCCGGCTTCAGGCCGTGGCGCCCGGCCGCCTCGAGGTTCACCGTGACCTGGATCTGCGGTATCTCGACCTGCTGCTCGACATGCAGGTCGATGAGGCCCGGGATATCCTTGAGAGCGCTTTGAACCTCCTCGGCGCTGCGTCGGAGGACATGCAGATCGGGACCGAAAATGCGCACCACGATCGATTCGCCCGCGCCGGTGAGAACCTCTTTGATCCGTTCCCGCAGATACGTCTGGACATCGCGGTACAGGCCGGGGTAGCCGGCGACCACGGACTCGATGCTCGCGTGGGTCTTGTCATAGTCGACCCGGGGGTCGACGCTGATCCAGTTCTCGGTGAAGTTCACGTTGTGCGGCTCGTCCCCCCCGATCGCGCGGCCGATATGGGCGCCGAAGTTCCGCACACCGGGAACAGAGCGCAGCTCGCGGCTCGCCGCCTGCGTGATGCGGACGGTTTCTGGATGCGAGGTGCCTTCCGGCGGTACCCAATGCATCAGGAAGTCCCTCTCCTTGAACGCGGGAAGCAGCCCCTGGCCAAGGAACGGCCAGATCGCGACGCCGGCAGCGACCAGCACGGCCGCACCGGCGAGCGCGCCGCGCGGCGCCCGCAGGGCGCGCGCGAGCAGGCCAACGTAAATCCGCTTGAGCCAGGGCACGAGAGGCGACTCGCGGCGCTCGATGGCGGCATTGTTGAGCAGCAGCAGGCAGAGCGCTGGGGTCACCGTTAGCGCGACGGCCATCGAGGCCAGCATCGCCAGGATGAATGCAAGGGCGAGGGGCTCGAAGAACGAGCCGCCCAGCCCGCCCATGAAGAACACCGGCGTCACCGCCAGGGCGATGATCAGGGTCGCCTGCCAGATCGCCGGACGCACCTCAAGCGAAGCCTCGAGGATGATGCGCGCAGTGGACTTGTCGCTGCCCGCCTTGCGCTGCTCGCGCAGCCGCCGCACGATGTTTTCGACATCGATGATGGCATCATCCACCACCGAGCCGAGCGCAACCACGAAGCCGGCCAGCACCATCGTGTTGATCGTGGCACCCATGAAATACAGCGCCAGCCCGGCCGCCACGAGCGACAGCGGCATTGCGATGACACTGATCAGCGCCACCCGCCATTCGTAGAGGAACGCGCCGAGGACCAGCAAGACCAGGATCGAGCCGATGATGATCGACACGACCAGGTTGTGGACCGAGGTCTCGATGAAGGTCGCCGGCCGGAAGATGGTGGAGTCGATCTCCACCCCCGGCAGCCCCGGCTGCAGATCGGCCAGCACTTTTTCCACGCCGCGCGTCACGTCGAGCGTGTTGGCCCAAGGCAGCTTCTCGACGATCATCATCAGACCGGGACCGTCGTTGATGACCGCATCGCCGACCATGGGCCAGGTGTCGTAGGTGACGTTGGCGACATCGCGCAGCCGCGGCGGGTCGGTCCGCCGCTTGTTCTTCACGGCGACCGGCACGTCGGCCAGGTGCTCGGGCGTGAACACCGGGGAATCGAAATGAATCACCAGCCTCTGGTTCGGCGTGTCCACCATGCCGTCGATGCGGGTTTTCGCTCCAGCGGTATACCTGAGAAGCCCGAAGTCCAGCGCCTCCGAGGTGGTCTCCATGACTTCGTCCAGCGTGACGTCGTGGGCGCGCATCAGCGCCGGATCCACCTGCACCTGCAGCGACTTGATGCGGTCGCCCCACATCGGCACGTTGGCCACGCCGGGGACGGACATCAGGCGGAACTTGATCGTCCAGTACGCGATCATCGACAGGTCCATCATGTCGAAGGTCTTCGACGTGAGTCCGATCTTCATGACGCGGCTGGTCGATGAAAGCGGCTGCAGCATCACTGGCATGCCGGCCGACTGCGGCAGCTCGGCGATGGCGATTTTGACGCGCTCCTGCACGCGCTGCCGGGCGACCAGGAGGTCGGTGCCCTGCTTGAAAAGCATCACTACCTGCGACAGCGCGCCGCCTGAGGAAGAGCGGATGACGTCGATGCCCGGGACGCCGCGCAGCGAGTCCTCCATGGGGATCGTGATCAGCTCCTCCACCTCGGAGGACATCATGCCCGGGCCTTCGGTCTGGATTTCGATCTTCGGCGGCGCAAACTCCGGGAACACGTCGATCGGCATCTTGCGCAGCTGCTGCGAGCCGAAAGCGAGCAGCGCCGCCGCCGCGGCGACGACTAGAAAACGGAACTGCAGGCTGGAGCCGATGATCCAGCGAAACACGGCGCTATCCCCCCGATGACGACGAGCTTGTTGGAATCTAGATGAGGCCGGTTACCGATCACGTTAGCATGCAAGGCCCGGAAAGCAATCAGCCGTTTCCCTTAGACTCCATCGGTCGTGATGAACCGTCCGGAGCAGGCCATTCGGAACACGCAGGCGGGTACGTAGAACCCCGTAGCAGAAATACTAGTAGTTCGCCCCATTGCTGCCTGCGGCCGCACCGAGACTGCTGCTTCAGCGCTTGTCGCGCGAAGCGGTGCCGCGGCGCTCGAGCATGAAGACCTCGCGCACGATCTGATCGAAAGAGAACTGCAGGTGGAGCGTCAGCGGCCGCTGGAAGCCTTCGAGCTGGTATTCCCACACTTCGCCCTCTTTGCCGGGCAGGCGATAGCTGCGGTGCGGCGGCCCCAGTACATCGCGCACATCCTCGGCGCGCGAGACGCCGGGAAGCAGCTTGGCGATATTCGCATCGTTAAGGCGCTGCTCGAGGGAAATCAGCCAGCCGTCCGGAGCGATGCGCGCGGCGTAGTTTCCGCGGCCGTAGGCGCGGTTGGGAATCTCGCCCCAGTACCACAGCACGGTCTCGCCGTCGGCGCGGCGCCGGGTCTCTACCGGCTCCCCCATCACCGCCCTGACGTCCGCTTCGGTCGCCCTACCCGGAGCGAGGGCGGAACCGCCCGAGCAGCCTATGAGGAGTGCCGCTGTGAGAGGTCCAAGCGGGCCAAAACGCATCCGCCATCATGGTCGGACCGCCGCCCGGCGCGGTCAAGTCGCGGAAAGCGTCGCGTCGTTGATGGCGAAGGCAGTGAGGGCGGCGGTGTTGTGCAGGTCGAGCTTCTTCATGACGTTCTCGCGGTGTTTCTCCACCGTCTTTACGCTCAGGGAGAGGCAGCCGGCGATTTCACGGTTGCGGCGTCCTCCAGCGATCAGCTTGAGAACCTCCTTTTCGCGTGGCGTGAGCACATCGGACGGCGAACCGGCGCCGGCCTGCCAGGCGTCCGCGCTGAGGTAGCCCGTGACGACGCGCTCGGCCACCGCGGGGCTGACGAATTTCTTGCCCTGCGCGACGCTGTGGATGGCAAGCATGAGCTCGGCCGCGCTGGCGTCTTTCACTACGTAGCCCCACGCCCCCGCCTTCAGGGAAGCACGGACGTGTTCTTCCGTCTTGTGCCTGGTAAGCACCAGGACGCGGGTTGGCACCGCGCGGTGCACGAGCTCGCGGATCGCGCTCAGACCGTCCATCTGCGGCATCGTCAACCCCATCACCGCGAGGTCCGGCTTCAGGGTAACCGCCAGGCGCACCGCGTCGCGCCCGTTGTCCACGGCGGCGACGACTTCGATGCCGCCGTCGCTCAGCAGCAGGGCGCGCACCCCTTCGCGCATGATCGCGTGATCGTCGGCGATCAGCACGCGGTACTTCATGCCCTGGTTGCGCGACAGCATGTCCGCAACCTGCTGCTCGGCCGTTGCGAGCACGGTTATGGCGTGCACCAGGGGATAATCGCCGAACACCCCTGGTATGAGAGAGTCAATGAGAAGCGCGCCCGCTACTGCGCCAATACCGAACACCACGCATGCCCTGACCATCACCCCCCCTGTCGTGATTCGGAGACAGTCTAGTCCATTTACTGCAAGCAGGTTAAATAGATAAAGGCGCTAAAACATCGGATGCCGGATGAAGCGATAGGGGCCCGTTGCGACGAGGTCCTCATCACAAAGGCCTACGGATTCACACCATTAGAAACTGTTCTTCATGCTCGCGGTGCTGGCCCCGCCCTGCGCATCCTCCGGGCAGGAGTACCCCTCCAGACCCGTCCGCGTCGTGGTGCCGTACGTCGCCGGCGGCGCGCGCTAGGCCCCGCGCGATTACCTACGGCTCGACACGGTCATCACGTCGGTGCCGCAGATCCGCGCCGGGAAGCTGCGCGCCTTCGCCGTCTCGAGCAGCGAGCGCGCGTCGGCGCTCGCCGAGGTGCCGACGATGCAGGAGGCCGGCATCGCGGGGTTCGACAACTCACAATGGCAGGGCTTTCTCGCCCAGCCGGCACGCCGGAGGACTTTGCCGCGCTGATCCGGGCCGACCTGCAGAGCTACGCCAGGCTGGTCAAGGAGGTCGGCGCCCATTAAACTATCGGCCCAGTGCTGAGCAGAACCGTAGAAGTGATTCGTTACGACCACGCCAAGCCTCGGGTGCGTATTGCTTGCATAGAAACGCAGCGCCTGAGCTGGGCGAAGCCCGAGCGCTTCAATGGCAAGTCGGGCGGATACGCCAAGCTCGGCTCGCGTTAGGCGCATATCTCTTCCAGATGCGAAGGTGACGGCGCGAGCTCGCCGCGCTCCACGCGCGTCACGATCTCGGCGAGCCGGGCATGGCTCGGCGCAGGCACCCCGACTTCGGCGCCCTTGCGCGCGATGTAGCCGTTCATGGCGTCGATCTCGGTGCGCCGGCCCTTGAGGATGTCCTGCGCCATCGACGGGCGCTGGATGTCGCCGCGCGGGTTGGCGCCGGCTTTCGGCACGATCAGGGCCTCGACCTCGGCGAGCGCGGCGGCGTCGCCCTCGGCGGCGCGCGCGAGGCGCTCGGGATCGGCGCCCCGGATCCTCTCGAGGCTGTAGCCAAGCGCCTGGCCGACGCGCACCGCTTCGCCGGCGAGCCGGATCTGGAAGCGGCGGATCCTGGCGTTGCGCAGGCAGTCGCCCGAGGTCAGCCCGGTCGCCGCGGTCACGCCGTTGCCCATGCTGTTCTGGACGAGCTTCGACCAGCGCTCGCCCCACAGGTTGGTCGTCGACTTCGAGCTGTCGATGCCGCCGAACCACTCGACCAGCTCTTCCACGCGCGGCGTGATGCGCCCGTGCGGCTCGCCGATGCGGAAGATGGTGTAATCGTCGCCGCCCTTCGGCACTGTCCTGCGGATGCGGCCGGCCGCGTACAGGTCCACCGAGATCATCGAGGCGACCGCGCCGACCGTTCGTCCCCAGCCGACCACGCCGGCGATGGTCTCCTCGTTGAGGCAGTTCTGCAGCGAAACGACGAAGCCTTCCGCGGACAGATAGGGCTTGATCAATGCGCTCGCCCACAGCGTGTCGTAGGACTTGACCGCGACCATCGCGACGTCGACCGGCCGCCGGGCGAGCGACTGGACCTCGGTCAGGTGCATGGTCTTGGCGCTCTTCACCGTGAAGCGCTCCGCGGGCGTCATGCCGTCGAGCTCCAGGCCGCGCGCCCGGATGGTCTCGATCTGCTCCGGCCACGCGTCGATCAGCGTCACGTCGTGCCCGAGATGCGCGAGCGTGCCGCCGACATAGCCGCCGAGCGCTCCCGCGCCGACGATGGCAATCCGTTTTGTCATAAACTTGCCCGATGATAATCGAGCCGCTCGCCGGTGCGCTGGGAGCCGAGATCCGCGGCGTATCGCTCCCCGGGCCGGACGAGGACGCCTGGCGCGAGATCCGCCGCGCGTTCCTCGAGTACGCGGTCCTCGTGTTCCGCGACCAGGCGCTCGAGCCCGCCGACCTGATGCGCGTCGGCGCGCGCTTCGGCGAGCCGTGCTTCTATCCCTTCGTCACCGGAATGGACGGCTACCCGTACATCTTCGAGGTGGTGAAGGCAGAGAACGAGGAGACCAATTTCGGCGGCAACTGGCACAGCGACACCACCTATCTCGAGCAGCCGCCGCTCGCCACGCTGCTGTACGCCGTGGAGACGCCTTCGCGCGGCGGCGACACGCTGTTCACGAGCACCCGCGCCGCCTATGCCGCGCTCTCCGAAGGCATGCGCCGGCTGGTCGACGGGCTCGTCGGCGTCAACAGCGCCGGGCTGAAGCACGGCGGCGGACGAAGTGCCATGCACAAGAGGATCGGCGGCATGAAGGTCCGCGACACCGATACCGCCGACCAGTACGAAGCCGAGCATCCCGTCGCCCGCACGCATCCCGAGACCGGCCGCAAGGCGCTGTACGTCAGCCGCAGCCACACCATCCGCTTCAAGGACATGAGCGAGGACGAGAGCCGCCCGCTGATCGAATGGCTTCAGGCGCACCAGACGCGGCCCGAATTCACCTGCCGGGTCCGCTGGGCGCCCGGCACGCTCACGATCTGGGACAACCGCTGCACGCAGCACAACGCGATCAACGACTATCACGGCCAGCGCCGCCGCATGCGGCGGCTCACGGTCGGAGCGCAGACACCGCGGTAGGACTCCCGCTCCATCAATCCAGCTTCGCCCCGCTCTGCTTGACGACCTTCGCCCATTTCGCGAGATCGGCAAGCATGAACTGACGGAACTCCCCGGGCGTGCTGCCGATCGGCTCCGATCCGTCCGCCACGATCCTCTCGCGTACCTCCGGCTGGTTGAGAACCTTCACGAGCTCCTCGTGCAGCCGGGTGACGATCGGGCCGGGCAGATTGGCCGGCCCGATCACGCCGTACCAGCCGACGACCTCGAAGCCAGGCAGCATTTCCGCAACCGCGGGCAGGTCCGGCAACGCGGCGAGGCGCCTGGGCGCGGTGACCGCGAGCGCGCGCAGTTTCCCCGATCGCACCAGGGTCTGCGCGCCCTGGATGCCGGCGAAATTGTAGTGGTACTGCCCGGCCACCAGATCCATCATCGCCGGCCCCGAGCCTTTGTACGGGATGTGCTCGGCTTTCACGCCGGTCATCAGCTTGTAGAGCTCGCCTGCAAGGTGCCCGCCGCTGCCGTTGCCGGCCGACCCGTAGTTGAGCGGGCCTGCGTAATTCCTGGTCCAGCTCAAGAACTCCTCCAGGTTTCTCACTGGCGTCGCCGGGTTCACGACCAGCATCAGCGCTGCGGAGGTGAGTTGCGTGATCGGCGTGAAGCTCGTCACCGGGTGGTACGGCAGGTTGGGATTCAGCGCCGCGTTGATCGTGTGCTGGTGGTAAGCGAGCAACAGCGTGTAGCCGTCTGGCGGCGCGTTCGCGGTCAGCTCCCCGGCGATCACGCCCGATGCGCTCGCGCGGTTGTCTACCACGACCTGCTGCTTGAACACCTCTGCCAGGCGGGCGCCGAAGACGCGCGCCAGGAGATCGGTCGTGCCGCCTTGCGCGGCCGGCGTGATCAGGCGGATCGGCCGGCTCGGATAGTCCTGCTGCGCGAGCGCCTGCGCCCCTACGGCGAGACCCAGGAGCACGAAAAATAGGCAAAAAACGCGAGACATCAGTCGGAGCGCGCCCCGGACTCCCTGATGATCTTGTCGTACTTCAGGATTTCAGCCCTGAAGAACACGTCGAACTGCTCCACGCTGTTCCCGACCGTTTCGAGACCTTGTTCTGCCAGACGCTCCTTGACGTCCGCAAGGTTGAGCACCCTGGACATTTCGCTGTTCAGTTTCGCGATGACGGCTTTCGGCGTTGCGGCCGGCACGTAAACGCCGAACCAGTTGCTGATGTCGAAACCCGGCACGCCGGCTTCTTCCATGGTCGGCACGTCCGGCGCAGCCGGGGACCGCCTAGTCACCGTCATCGCGAGGGCACGCAATCTCCCCGCCTTGACGTGGCTGCTGCTGGCCGTGGCGGCGGGACACGATGCGCCGTGGTCGGCAGACGATTCCCCGCTGCGGGTCAACCAGATGGCGGGACCGCAGTTCAGCCTGCCCCAGCTGGTCCGTGCCACTCGCTTCCGGGATGAAGGCGACTACCGCAACTATCTCGCGCGCCTCACGGCTCTGCCGGAGAGCCTCAGGCAGCTGCAAATCCAGCTCGATAGCGGGCGTGCAGCCGGCTGGATGCCACCCAGGGACGCCCTGCGGCGGCTGCCCGATCAGTTTGCCTCGCTGCTCAACGCGGACCTCGCGCATCACCCGCTGTTCGCACCGTTCCTCGCCTTCCCGGCAGAGGTCCCGGCCGCGGCCCGCGCAGAGCTCAGCCATGCTGCGAAGCTGACGCTGCATCAGGCGGTGATACCGGCGGTGCAGGGTTTCCGCGATTATCTTCGCGGCACGTGGGTTCCGGCGGCCAGGGAGACGCTCGCGGCGACCCAGCTGCCGCACGGCAGCGAGTATTACACCTTGTCCCTGCAGCGCTACAACACCACGCGCATGACAGTGCAGGAGATCCACGATCTCGGACTGACGGAAGTCGCGCGGCTCGACGCGGAACTGCGGGCGGTCATGAAGGAAGCCGGCTTTGCGGGAACCCTGCCCGAATTTCGCAGCTTTCTGCGCACCGATCCGCGCTTCCAGTTCACGCGCGCCGAAGATGAGCTGGCAGCCTTCCGCGACATAGCGAAACGTGTCGACCCCCAACTGCCGCGCCTGTTTGCGGAACTGCCGCGTCTGCCTTACGGCGTGCGCGCGATGGCGCCGGAGGAAGGCAATAACGCGCCCCACTACATCGCCGGGGCAATCGACGGCTCACGTGCCGGCTACTTCGAGGCCAACGTGAACAATCTCGCCGCGTGGCCGCGCTGGACGATGGACGCGCTGTTTCTGCATGAGGCGGTCCCCGGCCATCACCTGCAGTCGGCGCGCGCCATGGAGATCCAAGCGTTGCCCAAGATCCGCCGCGACTACCGCAACTCGGGTTACGGCGAAGGCTGGGGACTCTACGCGGAGGGGCTCGGAAAGGACCTTGGCCTTTATACCGACCCGTATTCGCGCTTCGGACGCCTGAGCGCCGAAGCCCACCGGGCCTGTCGGCTGGTGGTGGATACCGGACTGCACAGCCTCGGCTGGTCGCGAACCCGGGCGATCGACTACCTGATCGGACACGCCCAGCTGGAGCAAGGCTTTGCGGAAGCCGAGGTCGACCGCTATCTGGTGATGCCAGGACAGGCGACCGCCTACAAGGTCGGTGAACTGCGCATCCTCGCGCTGCGCGAGCGGGCCAGGGCGGCGCTTGGTCCACGCTTCGACATCCGCAGGTTCCACAATGCCGTGATCGACCATGGTGCCCTGCCGCTCACCGTGCTGGATCAGGTCATCGACGACTGGATCGAGACCGAACGCACACGCCCGGCCTCCTAGGGTCCGCCAAGAGGCGTTGAATCAGTCGGGGCGCGCCCCGGACTCCCGGATGATCTTGTCGTACTTCAGGATTTCAGCCCTGAAGAACGCGTCGAACTGCTCCACGCTGTTCCCGACCGTTTCGAGGCCTTGTTCCGCCAGGCGCTCCTTGACGTCGGCAAGGTTCAGCACCCTGGACATTTCGCTGTTCAGTTTCGCGATGACGGCTTTCGGCGTTGCGGCCGGCACGTAAACCCCGAACCAGTTGCTGATGTCGAAACCCGGCACGCCGGCTTCTTCCATGGTCGGCACCTCCGGCGCAGCCGGGGACCGCCTGGTCACCGTCACCGCGAGGGCACGCAATCTCCCCGCCTTGACGTGCGGCATGACGATCGGCATGCCCGCGAAAAACATCGAGATCTGCCCGCCAACGAGGTCGGTCACTGCAGGAGCGCCGCCCTTATAGGGAACATGGGTGATGTCGACGCGCGCCACCGTCTTCATCAGCTCGCCCGAAAGGTGCTGCACGCTGCCGTTTCCGGGCGAGGCGAAGGTGAAGCGGCCGGGTTTCGCTTTCGCGAGCCCAATGAGCTCTTTCACCGACCGCGCCTGTACCGAGGGATGCACGACCAGGATGAGCGGCGTGAATCCCGCCAGCGTGACGGGCGCCAGATCCTTGAGCGGATCGTAAGTCATCCTGGCGTAGAGGCTCTGGTTGATGGCCACTTCGGCGACTGATGCCAGCAGCACCGTATAGCCGTCCGGCGGCGCCTTCGCGACCATTTCAGCGCCGATCATGCCGCTCGCGCCGGGGCGGTTATCGATGACGATGGGCTGTGACCAGGCTGCAGTGAGCTTCTGGCCAACGGCGCGCGCCAGGATGTCGGTCGTGCCGCCCGCTGAAAACGGAACGACGATTCGAACCGGCTTGCCGGGATACTGCGCCGCCGCCGAGAACGAAGCGAGCGCAGCCGACAGCACGAGCAAACAGCAAAGACGGTTCATCACGGGCGGTCCTCAGGAGCGAACGCTACCCGCAATAATCCCCTTGTGTAAACTGCGGCGCATGCTCCGTGCCTTGGCCTTTCTCGCTGCCTGCGCGTTTGCGCTCGAAGCCGGCGCGCAGGCCTTTCCCGCGAAGCCGCTGCGCCTCGTCGTCGGCTACCCGCCCGG
The DNA here is from genome assembly GCA_005881595.1 of Betaproteobacteria bacterium. Taxonomy (GTDB): domain Bacteria; phylum Pseudomonadota; class Gammaproteobacteria; order Burkholderiales; family SG8-39; genus SCGC-AG-212-J23. Next base: position 14,494 of record VBBY01000069.1, read on the forward strand.
CGGCTCGGGCGATTTCCTCACGCGGCTGATCGCCGACGAGATGTCGAAGGACCTCGGCACGGTGGTGATCGTCGACAACCGCCCGGGCGCCGGCGGCAACATCGCCGCCGAGCTGGTCGCCAGGGCGAGCGCCGACGGTTACACCGTCCTCAACGGGAACAACCACGCCATCAACAGGACGCTTTACAGATCGCTTCCCTATGACGACAAGGATTTCGTGCCGGTCACCAAGATCGCCACCGGGCCGACGGTCATCGTGGTCAACAACAGCTCGCCCGTGACCAGCCTGCAGGAGCTGATCGCGTTCGCAAGAGCGAATCCGGGAAAGCTGTTCAACGCCGGCGCGGGCTACGGCTCGGCACCGCATCTCGCCGCGGTGCTGTTCGAATCCGTCGCTGGAGTGAAATTCACCTCGGTGCAGTTCAAGGGAGGCGGCCCGGCCGCGCAATCGCTGCTCGCCGGAGACACCCAGGTGATGTTCGCGACTTCGCCGACGGTGATGGGCTTCGTGCGAAGCGGGCGCCTGCGCGCGCTGGCGGTGTCGATGCGCGACGGCTCGCCGGCGGTGCCCGGAATTCCCGGCAGCGCGCAAGCCGGCCTGCCCGCTTACAACTATACCTTCTGGTTCGGCCTCTACGTGCCCGCGGGAACGCCCGCTCCCATCGTGAGGCGGCTGTATGCAGCCGCGGTCAAGGGACTCGGCAAGCAGGAGGTGAAGGAGAAAATCGCGGCGCAGGGAATGGATGCCACGCCCTCGGCCTCGCCCGAGGCGTTCGAGGCGGACATCAAGGCGGAAGCGCCGCTGCTCGAGCGCGTAGTGCGCGACTCCGGGGCGAAAGTGGAATAGCCGGACACATCCTGTTACACACTGAGACGGACGCCGCGCCAACCGGGGACTAGGCTTGCGCATTGATAGGACTATGCGCACCCTCCTCCTCGCCCTCTGCCTGCTGCTTCCGCTTGCGCCCGCGCACGCGCAGCAGAGGCTGTACTCGCAGCCCGAGCTCGACGCGCTGCTCGCGCCGGTCGCGCTTTATCCCGATCCGCTCCTCTCGCAGATCCTCGCTGCCGCGGTCTACCCCGACCAGGTAGCGCAGGCCGCGGACTGGTCGCGCCGCAACCCGGGCGTGAGCGGCGACGACGCAGTGCAGATGGTGCAGGACCAGCCCTGGGAGCCGAGCGTGAAGGCGCTGGTCGCGTATCCCGACGTGCTCGCGAGGATGGGCGAGAGCCCGCAGTGGACCTCCGACCTGGGCAACGCCTTCCTCGGCCAGCAGACGCAGACCATGGCCACGGTGCAGGCCCTGCGGCAGCGCGCGCAGGCCTCCGGGTACTTGCGCAGCGACGGCGAGCAGCAGGTCTATCAGCAAGGCCCGGCGATCGCCGTGCAGCCGGTCTATCCGCAATACATGTACGTCCGCTACTACGATCCGCTGGTGGTTTATGGACCGTGGTGGTGGCCCGCGTACCGCCCGGTGTTCTGGCGGCCCTGGGCGCCGCGCGTGGTTTTCGTCAACCACGTGAACATCGTCTCGCGCCAGGTCTTCGTTACGCGAGCTCATGTCTGGTCACGTCCCTGGCGCAATGTTCCGGAATCCCAGCGCTCGCCGATCATCCAGGGCAGCCCGCGTCCGAACGCGACGTGGCGGCCGGTCCCCGAGGCGCAGCGCCAGCCGATCATCCAGAGCGCTCCGCGCCCGCAATGGCGCGTCGAAGCCCCCCGTCCGCAATGGCGTGCCGAAGCGCGCCTTGAGCGGCCGGTCTCGCTGGCCGCTCCATCGAGAAGCTTTCAACCGCGGCAACAGGCGTTCCAGCAATCGCAGCGCCAGGCCCAAGGCGGCCGCCGCAGCTGAAACGCGCTAGACTTTCCTCGAACCCCCGTCGAGGAAGTCCGATGATCATCGAGAAGCAGGAAGATGTCACGCGCGCGGTGCTGGAGGAAATGCACCGCACGCCCGACGCGCGCACCCGCGAAATCCTGTCCGCCCTGGTGAGCCACCTGCATGCCTTCATCCGCGAAGTGAAGCTCACCGAGCGCGAATTCCAGGAGGCGATCGGCGCCCTCAACGCGATCGGGCAGAACAGCACGCCGAGCCACAACGAGGCGATGCTGATGGCGGGCGCGCTCGGCGTCTCGAACCTGATCTGCCTGCTCAACAACGGCCTGAATGGGACCCGGCCGACGCAGGCCAATAACCTCGGGCCCTTCTACCGGGCGGGCGCGCCGCACTGCGAAAACGGCGCATCGATCGTGCGCTCGCCGACGCCCGGCGCGGCGCTCCAGTTCCGCGGCTCGGTGCGCGACCTGGAGGGCAGGGCGATCGCCGGCGCCGAAGTGGACGTCTGGCATTCCTCGCCGGTCGGGCTGTACGAGAACCAGGATGCGACGCAGGCGGAGATGAACCTGCGCGGCAGGTTCACCACCGACGCGCACGGCGCCTTCAGCTTCCGCAGCGTCAAGCCCGCGGGCTATCCGGTGCCCACCGAGGGGCCGACCGGTGCGCTGCTGCGCGCCCAGAAGCGGCACAACTTCCGCCCGGCCCACCTCCACTTCCTGATCCACAAGCCAGGCTTCAAGACCATCGCCTCGCAGGTCTACGACCCGGGCGATCCGCATCTTGAAACCGACAGCCAGTTCGGCGTCACCCGGGCCCTGATAGGAGACTTCCAGAAGAGCGGCGAGGAATATTCGCTCGCATTCACATTCACCCTCGAGCCGGGCGAGAGCTGGCTGCCCAGGGCGCCGATCACCGAGAAAGTCGCGGCGTAATGCCGCGCGTCATTCGCGAGACGCTGATCTCGGTGCGGGACCTGGTCCTCACCTGGGGCCCGTTCCTGCTCATCGGCCTGGGGCTGCTCGCGGCCGCCTACCTGCTGCTCGATCCAGCGCCGCCGCGGCGCGTGGTGCTCGCTACCGGCCCCGAGCAGAGCGCGTACGCGGCCTTCGGCAAGCGCTACCAGGCCGAGCTGCAGCGCTACGGCATCCAGGTGGAGCTGCGCCCCACCCTGGGCTCGCGCGACAACCTGCGCCTGCTGCGCGACGACAAGCAGCACGTCGACCTGGCGTTCGTGCAGGGCGGGTCGAGCGAGGCAACGCGCCTGGTCGATGAAGACAAGAGCGGCGTGCCGCTCGCGTCGCTCGGGAGCCTGTTCTACGAGCCGGTCTGGATCTTCTACCGGGGCAAGATGGCGAACATCGCCGATCTGCGCGGCAAGCGCGTGAACACCGGCGCGCGCGGCAGCGGCTCGCCTGGGCTTTTCGCCAAGCTGCTCGGCGCCAACCACCTCGAGCGCGAGGAGCTGAAGCGCAGCAACCTCGAGGAAACCCCGGCGGTCATCGCGCTGCTGGGCAACGAGCTGGATGCGCTGGTGCTGGTCTCGGCGCCCGAGTCGCCGATGGTGCAGATGCTGCTGCAGACGCCCGGCATCCGCCTCTACGAGTTCACGCAGGCCGAGGCGTATGCGCGGCGCTATCCGTTCATCAGCCCGGTCACGCTGCCGCGCGGCGTCGCCGATCTCGCGCGCGACGTGCCGCCGCGCGATGTGGAGCTGATCGCGACGACCACCTCGCTCGTCGCGCGCGAGCACACTCACCCGGCGCTGATCCAGATCTTCGTCCAGGCGGCGTCGCGCATTCACAGCGGCGCCGGCTGGATCGCGCCGGCCGGCCGCTTCCCGACGCCGCAGCACAGCGAGTTCGCGATCGCGCGCGAAGCCGAGCGCTTCTACCGCACCGGGCCGCCGCTCCTGCAGCGCTACCTGCCGTTCTCGCTCGCCAACCTCATCGACCGCATGTGGGTGGCGCTGTTCTCCATCGTCGCGGTGCTGATTCCGGTATCGCGGTGGGTGCCGCCGCTCTACCAGTTCCGCGTGCGCTCGCGCATCTTCCGCTGGTACCGCAGCCTGCGGCAGATCGAGGACCGGATGGAGCGCAAGGCGGAACCCGCGGACGCGCTCCTCGGCGACCTCGACAAGCTGGACGCCAGGGCGGCCCGCGTCCGCGTCCCGCTCGCCTATACCGACCAGCTGTATGCGCTGCGCGGCCACATCGACCTGGTGCGCGAGCGCCTGCGGAAGGCCGGTTCCGCGGCGTAGAATGGTCCGGCCCGTCCAATCACGGGCGGGTCAAGAAAGAAGCAGGAGGAGAAACCATGAGCAAGTCAGCCGCAGTCCTGGCAGGGCTGCTTATCCCAGCAATCTTTGCGGCGGGGGCCGTCGCGGTTCCCGCGATGGCGCAGGAAAAAAAGGCGGCGCAGCGCACACAGAAGGTGTTCATCGACAACGACAAGGTGCGCGTGACCGAGACGACCTTCAAGCCGGGCGAAGTCAGCCCGAGCATCGAGCGGCCGTACCGCATCACGCGCGTCATCAAGGGCGGCAAAACCGTTCGCACCTACGCGGACGGCAAGACCGTCGAGCGGGAGTTCAAGACCGGTGAGGTCTTTGCCGCGGGACCCGACAAGCCGTATTCGGCAAAGAGCATCAGCAAGACGGACATCGTCCTCTACAGCGTCAATCTAAAGAAGGCGAAAGGCACGACCCAGGACAAAAGGCCGCAAGCCACACCGCGTGATCCCAAGAAGGCGACCGTGAACGTGCGGCTGGAGAACGACGCGGTCCGCGTGTATGAAGCCAGCATCCCAGCAGGGGCGGAGGCCGCGAACATTCCCCGGCCCTACCGCATCGGCCGCGCCTTGCAGGGCGCGACGATCCAGCGGATCTACGCCGACGGCAAGACCGAGACGGTGCAATGGAAAGCAGGCGAAGTGAAGGCGCTCGGGCCCGACCGGCAGTACAAGCCCAAGAACATCGGCAAAACCGATTTCTTCATCTATGTAGTCGAGATCAAGTAGCTCGACGGCCAGACTACTGCTTGAGCATGCCGATGCGGCGCAGGATGTCGGTGTGCAGGCGGTACTCCCGCCACAGGTCGGCGCGCAGCGCTTCGCCCGGGCGGTAATCGACGTCGATGCCGCGCGCTGCCATCGTGCCCGCGAACTGCGGGTCTTCGATGGCGGCTTTCGCGGCGTCGTGCAGGTACTTCACCACCTGCTGCGGCGTCTTCTTCGGCGCCATGAGGAGGTACCACACGCCGTTGGCCACGTCCCAGCCCAGCTCCTTGGCTGTCGGCACGTCGGGGAACACCGGGTGGCGCTGCGGCTGGAACGCGACTAGAACTCGCATGCGCTTGCCGTCGACCTGCCCTTTGAGCTCGCCGGGCTGCGCCACCAGCGCCTCGATGTGGCCGCCGAGCAGCGACGGGCTCGACTGGCCCCAGCCGGCGTAAGGAACGTGGATCATCTTGACGCCGGCGCGGTGCATCAGCTCCTCGAGGTTGAGGTGGCTCGAGGTGCCCTCGCCCGGCGAGCCGACACGGATCTTGCCGGGGTTCGCTCGCGCGTCGGCGATCAGCTCCTGGATGGATTGATAGGGCGACTCGGTGCGCACTGCGATCATCGGGTAGTACGCGACCAGGTTGATGAACGGATCGTAATCGTCGGGCGTCTTGTAGGCGAGATCGTTGATCTGCGCGGCGATGACCAGCGCCGAATGCGGCGTCAGCACGACCGTGTAGCCGTCGGGCTGGCTGCGCACTAATTCGGCGACCGCCACCGCACCGGCGGCGCCGGGCCGGTTCACCACCGCGATGCCTTTCGGGAACTTCGCCTTCACGCCCTCTGCTACGAGCCTGGCCACGACGTCGACCAGCCCGCCGGGCGGATAGCCCGCCAGCAGCGTCACCGGGCGCTCGGGGTACTGCGCTGCAGCGGGAGGGCTGAACGCAAGAAGCGCGCACAGCGCGATCCGGATCATTTTGGCGATGCTAGCATTTCAGGGACAGACCACGATTCTCACCGGCGCCGGGATCGTCGGCGTCCAGCGGTAGGTATCCAGGCCGCCGCCTGAGCACGCTCTATGGAATCGTAATCGGCTGGGAAAGCTTGTTGTTGGTTTCGTCCGACTCGGCAAAGCGGTTCACGTCATCGGCGAAAGCCGTAATCGTGTGGGTGCCGTTGGGAATGCTGTATGACCCACCATTGGTGCCGATGGTGACGGAGGCTCCTGCGGCCAAGGGTCCGGATACGGCGCCCCAGGTTCTGTACACGCCATCCACCGAATAGGCTACGCCGATGGCTATGCCCGCAGGGGTCGCTGCGGTACCCTGGTTTTTCACCGTGCTCGTGAAGACCCCGCCGGCATAGGAGAGCGAGGTGACGATGACATCGGGCAGAGCGGGACCTGTATTGTTGACCGTTACGCTCACTCCTGCGCTGGTCGTCGTGTTCCCCGCTGCATCTCGAGCGACTGCCGTGAGCGTGTGGGGGCCGTTGGTGGCGGTCGTGCTGTTCCAGGCGACAGAGTAGGGAAAGGTGGTGTCTTCAGCGCCGAGGTTGGTGGTGCCGTCGAGCTTGAACTGCACCCCTGCCACTCCCACGTTATCGGCGGCGGTCGCCGAGAGCGTGACCGCGCTACCCGAGACGGTGGCGCCGTTTGCCGGTGCGGTCACGGAGATGGTGGGAGCTTGGGTGTCGGGTGCACCCACCGTAATCGGCTGGG